>CAMBCF010000070.1 GCA_945864585.1 Bordetella parapertussis
ATTTTGGTACCCGCTCGACGATTTGCGTGCGAAGGAGATGGTCGTAGCTGAACGGAAAATCATTCACACTCTATGGAATGAAGTCGAGCGGCTGCTCAAGAACCCACTATGACTACGTTAGGACTACCCTTCTGTCGTTCCTTGTCGTGTGCCATCTGTACCCGCTCGGCAATCCAGTTGCTCACGTCGGATTCAATCCAGCCCACCGCCCGTGGCCCGAGCGCGACCGGCTTGGGGAACCTACCCGCCTTGATATACAGGTAGATCGTGCTGCGTGAGAGGCCCGTGCGTGCCTGCACTTGCTTACGCCGCAGGATGGATAGTTGCGGTTGAACTGCATCATTCATGTTGATCACCTATTCGCTGTTAATGGAACGCAAGTGATGTTTCCATGAAAAAGGCGCTTCACGCCGCGTCATCAGTACTGGGATGTGGTACTAATAACCCTCGGTTTTTGTAGTGCGCACTCAAACAAGAAGCCTGCACTCAGTGATCGCTTTTGCCTGCACCTTGGGAACCTATCGCGTGCACCGTCGGTCACATCGCTCAATGGCGCGACGATGATGGGGTTGCCAAGCGTTCGCGCCGGGCGATTTCGGCTACTCATCAAAATTGGCGCAATCGCCTGAACAGAATTTACGCTGGCTGTGTCAGCCCGAGTGATGCGCGTTACGCATCGCCCTTTGCTCGCAAGAGCGCCCCGAGCCGGTATATCTCCTGCAACCCGGTCAGGCCGCAAGGTCAGGAGACGTAGTTGAACTTGAGTACGTTCCAGCCCGCATGTTTCTGGTGCAGGCATCGTCAGCGTAAGCTTCAGCCTGTCAGACGCGTTCGCACCTGCGCACCTTGCGCCAGTGCCGGTAACGGGTTTCTATTACCCGTCTTCTGCGCCAAGGTTTTTCGTCCTTCTGCGCCAGCCCTCTGGGCCAACTCACGTCGTCACTACCCCGGTGCCTACCGGTAGTGACGACGTGCTGAATCAGTTTGCCGTCAATGACTTACAGACGGTTTTCTGAGTGACGACCCCCAGTGACGAGCCGTTCTGGCCCATCACCTCGTAATGAACCGTGCAATGCGGTTCGTCCCCCTGCCCGTTCTCAACGGGCGTCAGTTAGACCTGCGCGCAACCCACGCACCCCTGAATCCTGGGTCATGGTTTCACCTGATGGTCAGCAACTCCCACAGGAGGCGCCATCGGTGCCAATGCCGTGTCGGGCAGGCAAGCAGTAAACCAATCGACACAAACCGGGAATGGTGTCCCGCGGTCCCTCGTAGCGCTCTTCATGCCACGGCACGAAGAGACGGACAGAAACACTTACCGAAACGCATTACACACCAGTGTTAATAGTTTTAACAGATGATGATTTTATGCTCACTCCCGTGCTCGATGCACGCTCCCCGTCCGTCCCGGAGGTGCTTCCCATGGAGTACGCGCGCGCCGGTCTTGTATAGCTAGGCGCGGCTAAGCGTTACGCGGCTTGCCGGCGTATGGGGCGAACTTTCGCCCCGCTTGCCAATCCGTCGAGAAAATCGGCCCATCCTTGCATCATGTTGCGCCGTTCGTCGAGATACAGGGAACGATGATACGCCGCGCGAATCTTGTTCTTTTCGGCGTGCGCAAGCTGGCGCTCGATCACGTCCGCGCGCCAGCCCTGCTCGTTAAGAATCGTGCTGGCGGTCGCCCGGAAGCCGTGCCCCGTTGCCCTGCCCCGGTAGCCCATGCGATACAGCGCGAACAGGATCGTGTTTTCGCTCATGCACTTTTGCGGGTTGTGCTCATTTGGGAATACGTGCTCACGGTTGCCGCTCAACCCCTTGATTTGCTCCAGCACGGCTATCGCCTGCGTGGATAACGGCACCAGATGCTCGGCGCGGGTTTTCATGCGCTCGGCGGGCACGCGCCACTCCGCTTTGTCGAAATCAAATTCCGTCCACTTGGCTCCCCGCAGTTCACTGGTGCGCAAAAAGGTCAGCATCAACAGGCGCATGGCGTACCGCGTCATGTCGTGCCCGTCGTAGGCGTCGAGCTTTTTCAAGAATTCGGGTAAGTCTGATTCCTTGAGCGCGTTGTAGTGGCGCACCTCGCGCCGCTTGAGTGCCCCGCGCAGGTCGCGCGTAGGGTCAGACTTCGCGCGGCTGGTGGCGATGGCGTAGCGGAACACCTGCCCCGCCGTAATCAGCGTCTTGGATGCGAGTTCCAGCGCGCCGCGTGCTTCGATGATGCGCAGCACGCAGAGCAACTCCGGCGCTTCAATCTCGGCCACAGGCCGCCCGCTCAACGCCGGAAACAACTGCTTTTCCAGCCGTTGCAGAGTGCCGCGCGCGTGCGACTCCGACCAACTGCTGCGTTTCATCTCCAACCACTCGCGCGCAACACCCTCAAACGTGTTGGTGGCGCGAAACGCAGCAACCACTTTTTCTGTCTTGCGCTCGAAACCCGGATCACGTTTTGCCGCCAGCAACGCTTTCGCGTCCGTGCGCCGCTGGCGCGCTTCCGGCAAGCGCACATCGGGATAGATGCCCAAGGCCAGCACCTTCTCCTTGCCGCCGTAACGATACTTGAGCCGCCAGTACTTTGCGCCGCCGGCATTCACCAGCAAGTACATGCCCTCGCCATCAGCCAGCTTGTAAGGCGCGGTCTTGGGCTTCGCATTGCGAACTTGAATGTCAGTCAGAGGCATTGGGGGTATCTCCGCATGGGGGTATAAAATATACCCCTTATGATACCCCCATTTTTGGCCGGAAATTAAAAAATACTCCCGGACGACTTAGGACGGTGTTTTGCCTTTTTCCCTATGAAAACTAGAGGCTTATCGGACGTTACTGGATTTCTTTGGGAATCAAAATGGTGCCCGGAACCGGAATCGAACCGGTATGCTGGTTTTACCCAAGCGAGGGATTTTAAGTCCCTTGTGTCTACCAATTTCACCACCCGGGCGCGAATCAACGTTTTCAAAGTATCTCAATACTGGAGGCGGGGGTCGGAATCGAACCGGCGTACACGGCTTTGCAGGCCGCTGCATAACCACTCTGCCACCCCGCCGCTTACTTGAGAAACCCCCGGGCACGGCGCCAAACTAAAAGGGGCCACAGCCGCAACACTGTGTGCCCCCAGAATTCTGGAGCGGGAAAGGAGGCTCGAACTCCCGACCTCAACCTTGGCAAGGTTGCGCTCTACCAGCTGAGCTATTCCCGCGTAACCGGTCGGTGATTATAAATAAGTCCCTGTTGCGACGCAACTAAATCGCACTTCCAATAAAACCAGCCGGTGGCTGACCACCCGGCTCAGGTATTCGGCCGTATCCCTGCCTGCCGGATAATTTTGGTCCACACGTCGATCTCGTTTTGCAGAAACCGCCTCAGTTCATCGGGCGTGTTGCCGATCGGATCCCCGCCTTGCGCCGCCAATTGCTCGACCACCACGGGCGCTTTCAACGCTTGCGTAGCGGCTCGATGCAGCGTGCTGATTATGGGGGCCGGCGTGCGCGCCGGCGCAAACAACGCGTACCAGGTGCTCGCGCGATAACCGGGTATCGATGCCGCTTCGGCTACTGTGGGAATGTCCGGCGCGGCACGCGAGCGCATGGCGGTTGTCACCGCCAGCCCGCGCAACTGCCCTGAACGCACATGCGGCAGCGCAGGCAATGTGCTGGTACACACCACCTGTATCTGCGCCCCAAGCAGATCGATGAGCGCCTGCCCCGCGCCTTTGTAGGGCACGTGCAGCATGGTGATGCCGGTCTTGAAACTCAACAGCTCAATCGCAAGATGGCCGCTGGTGCCCTGCCCCGACGAACCGTATATCACGCGATTCGGTTTTGATTTCGCCATCGCAATCAGATCAGGCAGCGTCTTGACCGGCAAAGAAGCCGGCACCACAAAAATCAGCGGCGTATCGACGGCCAGCGTAATCGGCGAAAAATCCTGCATCGTGTCGTACGGCAGTTTGGGGAGCAAGCCCACGTTCAAGGCAAATGAAGTCGCCAGCAACCCCAGCGTATAACCATCTGGATTGGCTCGTGCGACGATCTCGGTGCCCAACACCGTGCCGCCGCCGGGCCGCGTATCGACAACCACAGATTGCCCGAATGTTTCAGTCAACCGCGCACCCATCAGACGCGCGATGATGTCCGCTGCGCCACCCGCGGTGAAGGGAACGATCACGCGGATGGCGCGTGTGGGGTAGGCGTCAGCGGCGTGCGCGGGGGCATAGGCGCTGGCTGCGGTAAGCGCCGCGGCAAATAATAATTTACGCGTCATGAGGCTTTCGAAACTTTAAAAATGTATATATAAATCAATGGGTTATGTGGTCGCTGTCGTCCCGCTCTCACTCAACACAATCTCCTTAGTCACCGACCGGGTATGCGCCGACACCGGCACGAATAACGAATGCGAGCCCGGCCCGCCGGCAACGATGATGCTGATATCTTCCGCCTTCTCCGAAATCGGCACCATGGAATCGGGCCCGATCTCGCCCAACTCCGCGCGGCGCCCGGTCGCCATGCGCTCGAACTCGCTGCCTTTGGAGCGTCCCGCGCGTATCTTCGAAGCATCCCACAAGCGTTGCTTCACTTCTGCTTTGCTCCAGCCTTCGCGGTGAAACAGATTGGCATGCTGCGGCGACAGCAGAATAAACGGCGCGCCGCCATACATGTAATCACTGCTCGCGGGATATTGCATGGTGTCGCCGATCATGCTGATGACTTCTTCGCCTTTTTTCGCGGTCATGTTCATGCTCCAGGTGCCGAGCGCGCCGACTACGGTAACGGTGTTTGCGTCGGCGGCAAAACCGCGTTCGACATGCAGCGGCGCCCACGGACTCTCCGCCTCGTTCTCGGCGCAGCAGAAAGTATATTTCGCCGGCTGGCCTTGCGTCGCCTTATCCATCTCACCCGGTAGCGCACCGCCGATGTTCTGCAAGATCAGCCGCAGTGCGCGGCCGAGCGTCGCGTTCGCCCACGCGCCCTGCCCCAGGCAACCAGCGCCGCTGTTCACCTCCAGCCAGCGCGCAATCGGCCCATTCACAATCAGCCATACCGCCGCAGGATTGGTGGTGGCTTGTATCGCCTGCAAATGAAACTTCGGCGTCGCCACCGCTTCCGCCGCCGCAATTAGCAGCGGCAGATACGCGGGATAACAGCCGGCCATCACGCCCTGAATCGCAATGTATTCGACCGTCGCCGCACCCATGCCAGGGGCTATCGTCGCCACCACCTCATGCGGCGCGCGTTTCGTGTGGCGCAGCATGCGCTGCACCGCTTCCTGCGTCGGCGGCGCGATGATCAGGCCGTCGCCCCAGCGCTGCTTGATGTAAAACCTGTTGAGTCCATCGAGATCGGCGGGCGCTTCGATCAGCTTCGCGCGCGGGGCGGCGGGCGCAACTGCCGCAGTCGTAACGGAACCGGCAGGCGCCGCCTCGCACAGCAAACGCGCAATATCATCGGCGCACGTCTCTGCAATTTCCCATAGTTGCTCGCGCGAGCGCGTGCCGAATGGATGCGGCACTACAGCGATGGGCAGATCAGGCGACCCCAGCGCCTTTTGCTGCGCGCGCCCCAGCCCGATGAAACTCGTCGAGCACACCGTCAGCGCCGCTTTGCCGCGCTTGGCTGCTTCTACACTGTCGTGGATACTCCACGATGTGCAGGAGCCTCAGTCGCCCGAGCCGGTAATGATGGCGTCCGTTTGCGCCACCAGCTCATTCATCGCGGCTTCGGGCAGACCCTGCGACGCGCTGCGCTTGCGCCGCATAATCACCTGCGCAACACCATGCTTCTCGATCAGCAATTGCGACAGGTCTTCGACCAGGTAATTGAAATTCGGCTTTGAGTTATCGATGAAGCCTATAGTCTTGCCGACGAGATTATCCAGCGAGCGCTGGGACTCTTGCGGCTGCGTGAGACAGGGGGCGACGGGTTCGTAGACGAGGATGCTGCCTGGCATTGTTAATCCTGAAGGTAGACCCCAACTTTCTCTGCTCATAGCCGTCATTGAGGCCCGTTAGCAAGCGTAGCCCGGAAGAAGCGTAGCGTATTCCGGGAACGATCGTTGCCGTTCCAGCTCAGATGCTCGCGGGGTAAGTCCACCACGCCGTCGTGCGCTTTGCTGACAAATTCGATTGCTTGCATGGCCAATCTCCCTATCGAATGGGACATTCTAGAGACTCGTCCGGCGCTGTGCAAATTTCAAACAATAAAAGCAAGCCCGGAATACGCTGCGCTACTTCCGCGCTACGCATGCTGTCCCGAGCTTGTCGAAGGACATAGAACGTTACGCCGGACGTGGATTGCAAGGTAATCATCCGGCGCAATAGGGACAAGGGAACACTTGAAGCGGAGCATTGCGCCCTACGCTCGGTGCTCGGCGGGATGGTTGAGCGCTTCGGGGCACGATGACGACCGAACGGACCCTAAACCCGCAACACCGGGAATATACGCATTGACCGTTCGTGAAACATAGTGTTTAAAATTGCCGTGCCCAGTCCGCACTGACTATCAGGAGAAAGAGCATGACACCTGCTGCACGTATTGTTTGGCTACTCATCGCATGTGCTGGTCTGACGAGTACGGCGCTGGCGCAGAATTATCCTGTGAGGGCGATACGCGTCATTGTTCCCCAGGCGCCCGGCGATCCGTGCGACACCTTTGCCCGCTTGCTGGGCCAGCACATGGGTGAACGCCTCGGCCAGCACCTGATCGCCGACAATCGACCCGGCGCCGGCGGCACGATCGGCCTGTCATTGACCGCCAGCGCGCCCGCGGATGGCTACATCTTTGCCTGTGGACAAGGCGGCAACCTGTCGGTCATTCCGCACACCATGAAAAACGTGCCCTATGACGCGCTGAAGGACTTCGCGCCGATCGCTCTGATCGCGACCAACTATCTCGCGCTGGTGGTTTACCCTGGCGCGCCGTACAAGACAACCGGGGAGTTCGTCAAATATCTGAAGGCTAATCCTGGCAAAGCCTCGTTCGGAAGCAATGGAGAGGGTGCATACCTGCACATGGCAGCCGAGCTCTTTCGCTCCGCCGTCGGCTTCGAATACGTGCATGTCCCCTTCAAGGGCGCAGTGCCCATGGCTCAGGAGATCATGGCCGGGCGTGTGGATGCCGCCTTCAGCTCGTTCACGAGCGTTTTTCCATTTGTGCAATCCGGCAGGCTGCGGCTGCTCGGCATCGCAAAACCCACGCGCGCGCCCAACTATCCCGACCTGCCTACCATCGCGGAAACAGTAGCGGGATTCTCCTCCGGCGGCTGGTTTGGATTCGTCGCTCCGGCCAAGGTGCCGAAGGAGATCATCGCCATCCTCAATCGGGAAGCGAATGCAGCCCTGAAACGGCCGGATATTCGTGCGAAGCTCGAGGCTTTGGGGCTGGATCTGTGGACCGAGTCACCGGAGTATTTGCGCGATTTGATAAAAAGCGAATACGACAAGTACGGCAAGGTGGCCCGCGACATCAATCTGGTGCCGAAGTAGTTCGCGTCGGCCCTACTGACGCCCGCCCTCAGTCCCAAACCCCTCAGCCCGCCAGCGCAGCATGCCGCCCGCGAGGTTTGCGACATCGCTGTATCCCAAGCGCTGCAAAATCACGCACGCCTGCGCCGAGCGGGCGCCTGACCGGCAAACTGCAACAACTGGCCGCTCACGGGCGAGGGCATTCGCCCGCGCGGCAAGTTCGCCGAGGGGAATGAGCACTGCACCGTGGATATGACCGAGCGGGCCGCGGTACTCCGAATCCTCGCGCACATCGACAATCTGCACCTTGCCTGAAATCTCTTCCAGCGTGTGAGGATAAATTTCCCAGATGCCGGCAAAGGTGAAGGTCAGCGACGCCCATGTGGGCTCGGCCGTCTGCGCCAGGGCATCCGCGAGCAGCCCGCACTGCAGGTTCGCCGGCACGGCAACGTCGATACGCTTAGGATGCGGCAGACCCAGATTATTCATGTAGCCGGTGAAGTCCGCTTCACCGATGCCGCTGCCAAGCCGGGGATTGAAACGCCGCTCTTCGTCCACGCTGGTCACGGTTAACCCCCGGTAGTCGTGCCCGGGATAAAGCAGGCATGCCGGTGGCAGCGTAAAAATCTGGCTGTGCACGGAACGATACAGGGTGCGCGCACTGCCCTGCTGAAAATCAGTGCGCCCGCAACCGCGGATGAGCAGAGCATCGCCGGTGAAGGCCATCGACTCATCGTCCAGCACGTAGGTCAAGCAACCATTGGTATGTCCCGGCGTCTCCCGCGCTTCGAGGTAGCGCGAACCGAATGCCACGCGGTCGCCGTGAGTGAGCGCACGATCGGCGCCCGCAGCACCACTCACCCCGGAGAGTGCGATGCGGCTGCCGAGGCGCTGCTTGAGCAGCCACGCGCCGGTAACGTGATCGGCATGCACATGCGTCTCCAGCGTAAAGCGCAGTTGCAGACCGAGTTCGGCGATCAGTGCGCGATCCCGGCGCGCCTGCTCGAACACCGGGTCGATCAGCACCGCTGCGCTGCTGCGCTCGTCACCCAGCAGGTAGCTGTAGGTTGAAGACTGCGGATCAAATAATTGACGAAAGATCATGGGGTTCCTTGCGTGTGCCAAAACCTGGACAAGGGAACACTTGAAGCGAAGCAGCGCGCCTTACGTGCGCTACACGCGGCCGAAATCGCTCTCGTACAGCGCATCGAGAACACCGAGCACCTGCGGCGACAGCGGCCCCATTGCGGCCGCCTGCAGCGCCTCGTCGACATGCTGCAGCTCCGCACTGCCGATCACTGCGCACGAGACATGCGGGTTCGATAACACAAAGCGCAGCGCGACCTGCGCGCGCGTGCCGTGCTCAGCGCCGATGGCGTCGAACACCGCCTTCGCTTTGCGTTGCTCTTCTGCGATGCTGGTGTCCGCGGTAAGCATACTCTCGCGACCCGTGCGTTCGTCGGTGGCAATAATGCCGGCGGCAAAAATACGAATCGCCATCACCGCGACATGGTTGGATCGACAGGCTTCAATAATGCCGCCGAGGTTCTGCCCGGTCCATGCCGTGGGCATGCTGCGGCCCGCACTCGGATTGAGCAAATTGTAGTAGACCTGTGCGGAATCGAAGTGCTTGCTGCGGATCACCTCGCACACCGATGCTGCCTCGCCGAGCGCGGTAATGCCGCGATGGCGGATCAGCCCCTTCTCGCGCAGCCGGTCGAGCCCGTCGGCGACGCCATTTTTGCCGAGGATCTGCTCGACCGTCATGACCCGCCCGCCGGGCTTGGTGCCGATGCGGTTGTGTAGCTGCAGCAAGTCCACCGACGAACGTTTCAGCCGGGCGAGGCTTGCCATCAGCCGCGCCTCGATCTGCGCCGGGATGTCGTTTAGATTCTCGACGTCGAGCTGAAACTTGGTCGATAGATAAGGCGTGGCGCCAGCTTCGGGCAACAGCCAGCCGAGCGATTGTTCCGATTTGCCGTTGCCGTATGCCGCGGCCGTATCGACCCAATTGATGCCGCCGGCCATCGCCCTGCGGATCGCTTCCCGCTTGGTCGCGTCGTCTTTGTGGACGAGAATGCCGCCAACCGCGCCAGCGCCGAAAATGATTTCCGATACCTTGATGCCGGTGTTTCCGAATGACCGATGATTCATAGTGCCTCCGCTGTGCCTCTAGTGTTGTCCTTGTCCCCGATCACACCGTTTCCCACCTCATTCCAGGCGCACGTTCGCGGCGCGGATGATCTTCCCCCAACGCTCGATTTCCAGCTCGATGAACGCGACAAATTCCTCGGGGGTATTCGGTTTGGCGAGTTGCCCGCCCAGGTTTATGATGCGCTCGGCAAACTCGGGCTGCGCCTGCAACCCGCGCAGCGCTGTGGACCAGCGTTCGATAATTGCACGCGGCGTGCCCGCCGGCGCGAATATCCCGAACCACGACCCGCTCTCGAAATTCGCCACGCCCTGCTCGTGGATCGTCGGCACCTCCGGCATCTGCGGCACGCGCTGCAGAGTGCCGACACCGAGGGCGCGCAGCTTGCCCGTGCGCACGTAGGGCAGTACCACGCCGACGCCGTCGAAGTTGGCGTCGACGTGACCACCGATCAAATCGATCACCGCCTGGCCGCTGCCTTTATACGGCACATGGATCATCTGGGTGCGGGTCGCCAGTTTGAAGCGCTCGATGGCCAGATGTTGCGTGCTGCCTACGCCCGAGGAAGCCACGCGCAATTCCCCTTTGGTGCTGCCCGCCACTGAGATGAATTCCTTGACCGTCCGCGCCGGCACCGACGGATGCACCACCAGCACCGATGCCACGGATCCTGTTTGTGCGATGGGGGCGAAGTCCTTGCGTACATCGTACGGAAGTTTCGCGTACAGGGACGGCGCCACCGCATTGGAGTTGTTGTGCCCCATCAGCAGCGTATAGCCGTCGGGCTTCGCCTTCGCCACAATATCAGCGCCGATGATGCCCGCGTTGCCCGAGCGGTTGTCAATGGCAATCGGCTGTCCCATACCGGGTGTTAGCCGCTCACCGTACTGGCGCGCGAGGATGTCGGTAAATCCGCCCGGTGGAAAACCGACAACCATGCGGATCGCACGAGCCGGATAGGTCTGGGCGCTGACCGCAACCGCCTGCGCGATACCGAACGCGGCGAGAGTCATAAGCGCAATTGAACGTGTGTAACGCATTCGTATACTCCTTAAGTATGGGGCGTCCATGGCTGGCCCTTTGGGAACACGGCAACAATACTACGTTATCGGCGGTAACGAGGTTGGGCGAACCATGTCCGAACATCACGCCCCTGCAAACCACTTGGTGGAATCCGCCATAAGTGATGCACAGCCGCAGCACCTGCGTTATCCTCGCAGCATCTCATGAACAAAATTTTCTACGGCTGGCGTATCGTATTTGCGGGTGGCGCATTGCAGTTTTTGCAGAGTGTGCTGCTGAATTCGGCGTTCGGTGTCTATGTGGCAGTGCTGGTCGAAGAGCGCGGCTGGAGTAAAACATCCCTCTCCGGCGCGGCCGCGCTTAAATCGACGGAAGTCGCGCTGCTGGGCCCGGTACTGGGCTGGCTGGTGGACCGCTTCGGCTCGCAGGGCATGGTGCGCTTTGGTGTCATTATTTTTGGCATCGGGTTCATGCTGTTGAGCCAGATTGAAACGCTGCTCGGCTTCTATGGGGCGTTTGTGGTGCTTGCGCTAGGTTCAAGCATGTTCAGCAACATGCTGGTGAGTGTGGCGATCATCCAGTGGTTCGAGAAGTATCGTACGCGCGCACTCTCGGCGTTGCAGTTTGGCGGCGCGATCGGCGGGCTTTTTGTATTTGTGGTGGCGTGGTCGGTGCAAACCTATGGCTGGCGGCCCACCGCGTTCGGTTCGGGTGTTCTCGTAATTCTGCTCGGCTGGCCGCTGGCAACCATGATTCACAGCCGCCCCGAGGATGTCGGCCAGACCGTTGACGGCGTTCCGCCCAAACCCAAAATCAGCGGACAGCCGGAGTTGCCGGCGGGGCCTGCGTTCACCGCCCGCGAAGCGCTGCGCACCAGCGCTTTTTGGCTGCTCTCGCTGGGTCACGCCTGTTCGCTGTTGGTGGTGATGGCGATCAACGTGCATGCAATCACGCATATGAAGGAAGGGCTGGGCTACACGCTCGCCCAGGCCACATTGTTTTTCACGCTGGTGACGGTGGGACAGTTTTTCGGCGTGATTCTCGGCTGGGTGGTCGGCGAAAAATTCGCGAAACGCAAAGTTGCCGCAGCGTGCATGCTGATGCACGCCTTCGGCATGCTCATGCTGACGTACGCTACCGGCCCCGTCGTCCTCGCCTTTTCCCTGCTGCTGCACGGCGTAGGCTGGGGACTGCGCGGCCCCTTCATGCAGGCGATCCGTGCAGACTATTTTGGGCGGCGCTCGATCGGTGTGATTCTCGGGCTGTCGACGATGGTCACCGTTATTGGCAATATTATCGGACCGATTCTGGCGGGCGCGTTCGCGGACTGGAATGGCAATTACCGCATGGGGTTTACGCTGCTGGCATTGTTCGCAGGCGTGGGGTCGCTGTTTTTTCTGATGGCAAAGCCGCCCAAGCAATTGCAGAGCAGTGCTTAGCCTCGAGCACGAACGACAATTCCGCGCATTGACCGTTGATCGGACGGCGGATACATTTGTAATCCATGACAACGATGGTTCTTGCCGCTCGAAAGGTCACTATGTCAGCATTGAAAGCCACCCAGCAGATCGCGCAGTTCATCGCGAACACCCGTTACCAGGACATACCGCGCCCGGTCCTCGATGCCACCCGGACCATTATTCTCGACGGCATTGCCAACGTCCTCGCAGGATCCACGCAGCCGGTACTCGAGCACATCCGGCGCTACGTGGACCGTCTGGGCGGACGCCCTGAGTGCACGGTGGTCGGCTCGCCGTTACGCACCAACCCGCCACTCGCGGCCTTCGCCAACGGCGCAGCCATGCATGTCCTCGACTACGAGCCGCAGGGCATTCCCTCCACCCACGGCACCTCCACTCTTCTGCCCGGCATCCTCGCGCTGGCAGAGGTGAACGGCGCGTCGGGACGCGCCGTGGTGACAGCGTTCGCCGTGGGATGGGAGATACAGCAGCGTATCGCCAGGGCCGCGCAGAAGGCGGAATCGCGGCCTTTCCATCCGCCGGGAATTTACGGCCCTCCCTCGTGCGCGGCGGCCTGCGCCAAGCTGCTGGGGTTTGACGAACACAAGGCGCGCATGGCTTTGGGCATAGGCGCGTCGCGGACCGGCGCCCTGTTCGCCAACAACGGCACCATGACCAAGTCCACCCATCCCGGCAACGCCGGCAGGATGGGCGTGGAAGCGGCAATGCTGGCGGCCGACGGATTCACCGCCAACGATTCGATTTTCGAAACGGGGCGCGGTTATGTGGAAACCCTGTTCGGAGATGAGTTCGAGTGGGAGGCCCTGCTGGGCGGACTGGGTGAGCGCTGGAACCTTGAGCAGCACGGCTTCAACATCAAGCGTTACCCGGCGCAGATCGCCATGCAGTGGGCGACCGAGTCGGTGGTGCTGCTGCGCGAGAAGAACGCCATCCGCGCGGACGACGTGGCGTGGCTGGAACTGGAAGTGTCCTCGCGGCGTCCGGGCCTGTCGCGCCCCGCGCCTGAGACCGGACTCGACGGCAAATTCAGTTTTGAGTACGTCGCCGCGGTGGCTCTGACCCAGGACCATGTCGGCATCGATTCTTTCTCCGACGCGGTTCGTTTCTCCGCTCCGGTGGAAGCCGCGCTGAAAAAAATCCGCCTCAAGCCGAATCCCGATATCTCAACCGCAACCACGGACATGTGGGTGCAGGCCCGCGCGGGCCTCAAGGACGGCAGGGTACTGGTGGAGCGGTGTGACGCCTACCGCGGTTCCGCGCGCAACCCCATAACACGCGAAGTGCATCTGGTGAAAGTGCGGGACTGCATGCGCCGCGCACTGCCGGAACCAAAGATGGAAAAGTTGATCGACCTGGTTGACGGACTGGAGGACCTCAAGGACGCACGGGTGCTGGTGAGGGCACTGGTTGGAGAGTAGCGGCTGGCAGCAAATTCCGCTGCTGCCTATGGGCGTTGGAATTTTGTTAAATACCGCTGTAAATAACAGGTGTGTAATGCGGGAGGGTCAACGATAATGATTAGTGTGGACAGCCCTGCTGACGATACGCTGGTACTGTCAAAGCGCCTGCGGCACATTCGCAATTGGGCGATTGCGGGCGCCATCATCTGGCTTGCGGCGGTGGCCGGCAGTTCATGGTGGTATACCGAACGTGTAGTGTCCCAGTACGTTATTGACGTTGCGACTGACGCGCAGCGTGAGGCCGCGTCGACCGCCAGTATCATTAATCGGTCGTTTCGTGAACTCGAAGCATGGCGAAGGTTCTTGCGTGCCAGACAGATTTACGCGACGCGGTGTCGCGCCATGCAAAAATCGCTGGTGCGTTTTCCGCGTTAGCCCCCGCCGAACGTATCCGGCGTCTCAAAAACGACCCCGATGCAGTAAAAAGCGGTGACGACCTGCAGGACATCGCCAAAAGCCTCGGCTACGATGCGATCTATGTAATGGATCAAAACGGTAACACCGTTATCAGCAGCGACTGGCGCGTGACGCCTTCCCTGATAGGACGATCCTTTGCGGACTGGCCCTTTTTTAACGCGCTGAACACCGGCATCGGCCGCTTGTTTGCGGTCAGCCGCACCACCAAGCTAGCCAGTTTTTACTTCAGCGCACGGGTCTCCGGCGACGATGATGCTGCCGGGGTGTTGGCCATCAGGCAGACCACCGAAACCTTTGCGCGACTGATACCGATTGCGCAACAACACGTGCTTATCGTAGATCGCATGGGCGTGATTGTTACAGCTTCCGACCGGACTTTGCTGATGCGCCATATCGGCGCATTGGCGAGCACGCGACCGGACGCCAAGACCGTGCTCGAGGTCTATGCGCGTGACCGGCTCGAAGCACTCGATATTGCGATTCCCGCATTCCGCTACCATCCTTCGCAGTGGCTGCTTGCGGGCGCGCCGTATATCGTCAGCGCTGCGCCATTGCTGGAATCCGATTACGGTGTCATTATAATGACACCGTTGGATGCGCTGAAGTCGATTTCGAGGTTTCACCTTATTATTGGCGTATTGGCAGCTCTGATCGGCCTTTCGCTCACCTTCGCGCTGCACGGCTTTGTGGCGAACAACGCGCGGCGATGCGTTTGGAACTACTCAATCAGCGGCTCACTGCGACCAACGAGGAAAAGAACCGTTACCTGGGTATTGCCTCGCATGATCTGCGCAATCCGCTGAGTTCCATGCGTGGGCTGAGTCAACTGATGTTGGAGTTGCCGCTGGAAGCCGCGCAAAAGCAGGCGTTTTTGGAAACCATCCATCGCACCAGCGACGAGATGCTCACGCTGGTGAATGACCTGCTCGACGTGGCACAAATTGAAAGCGGCACGTTCGACTTAAGGCGCGAAGATCGGGACGTGGGCCAACTCGTGGAGGAGCGGCTGGTGCATCTGCGACCCACCGCCCTGCGCAAGAACATCGCGATTCAGTTCGAGACGCAAGGCGCATTAACAGCGACTATCGATGCTGCCCGGTTTTCGCAGGTGATCGATAATTTAATCAGCAATGCGGTCAAGTTTTCGCCGGCCGGTTCGAAGGTGCACGTGCTGGCCGACGCTGCGCCTGGTGCGGTACGGTTTTCGGTGGAGGATGAAGGCCCGGGCATTACCGAGGCTGACCGTGAGAATCTTTTCAAGAATTTCCAGAAGCTGAGCGCGCGTCCTACCGGGGGGGAGAAAAGCACCGGACTGGGCCTTGCGATAGCGCATAGAATAGTGGATGCTCACGGCGGGAGCATCGTTGTTTCGCGCGGCGCCACGGGCGGCCCAAAATTCATGGTGTCGATCCCCGCGTCAAACACGAAAGCCAAGGAGAGGCCTGATGGAAACAAAACCTAAAGTGCGGGTCTTGCTGGTAGACGATGACGCGAGTGTACGGCTCTACATCAAGACGCTGATCACCGCCATGGGCGGAGAAGTCGTAGGCGAAGGCAGTAACGGCCGTTAAGGCGTCGAGCTGTTCGACCGTCTCACGCCCGATTTCGTATTTCTGGATATCAACATGCCGGTGATGGACGGTATCGCAGCACTGAAGGCGATACGCGAGCGCTCGCATCAGGCGGGGATAGTCATGCTCACTTCACTGGGGTCACTGGATGTCGTGCAATACTGCCTGGATGCGGGTGCGAATTACCATCTGCGCAAAGACGCCCCGGTACATCAATTGCGCCGTGAAATCGGCGAAACGTGGAAATGGCTGGAGCAGGTCAAAGCCAAAGGCGGATCGTTGTGACACGCCATATCATTCCTCAATCTTGATATTGGCCGCCTTGATGATTTTACCGTTCTCGGCGTAATCAGCCTTCATCTGCGCGGCCATTTTCTGCGGACCGCTGTGGTACGGTTCCATGCCGGAGGTAATCAGCTTCTCCCTGATGTCGGGCATGGCCAGTATTTTCCCAACCTCGACCGACAGTTTGTTGATAATCGCGCCGGGCGTGCCCGCCGTGGTCAGCATGCCCTGCCAGTTCTTCGGGTCGTAGCCCGGCAGACCGGCTTCGGCATAGGTCGGCAACTGCGGCAGGGCGACCGTACGCTTGTCGCCGGTGATCGCCAAACCCTTTAGCCTGCCGTTTTTGATATGCGGGATGACGTTAATGGCGTTGGAGAACGATGCCTGCACCGTCCCCCCCATGAGGTCGATGATGCCTTGCTGCCCTCCCCGGTAGGGGATGTGCTGCATCTTGACCCCCGCCAGGATATTGAATAACTCGCCCATCAGGTGTTGCGAACTTCCTGTCGCCACGGAAGCTACATTAAGTTGCCCGGGCCGCGCCTTGGCATGGGCAATGAACTCCCGCAGAGTATTCGCCGGCATCGCTGGATTGACCACCAGTATGTAGTTGGTATTGGCGATGATCGTTACCGGAGCAAAATCCTTGAACACATCGAACGGAGGCCGCATCAGCAGACTAAGGATGACCTGCGTATTACCTCCCAGCAGGAGGGTATAGCCGTCGGGGGCGGCCTTTGCCACAGCATCAGCGCCGATCATGGTGTTGCCGCCGGGGCGATTGTCGATGATCACGTTTTGGCCAAAAACTTCGCCCAGCTTGTCGCCAACCAGACGCGACAATGCCGTGGTGCTTCCCCCCGGCGGATACGGCGTAATCCAGCGTATGGGCTTGGTCGGATAATTCTGCTGGGCAAGTAGCGCACCGGGAAAACCCGCCAGCACGGCAACAGACAGTATGCGCGTGAGCACAGTGCAAGACTTCATCGTGTGGCCCTCTTTTGTATGCGTTCGGAATATTCAGCCGGCGCCAGCGTATCCCATCGACAACGGCTGTGCCCATAGGGCGATAGTACAGGGTGTTTCGCTTGCTTGCCAAGCGGTTCACTTAAACCCAGCGGGGTTGGGCACCGTAACCCGCCATGCGCGGGTCGCAACCGAACGGCGGGTACGCGGACGCTTCTACGTGATTGCGTGACCTTGTAGGGCGGGTTAGGCGCGCCCTTTGCGCCGTAACCCGCCATGCACGTGCCGCGACCGGACGGCGGGTACGCTTTGCTGCGGCGGGTTACGGCTTCGCCTAACCCGCCCTACGTGATTACGTGACCTCGTGACTTGGTAAGGCGCGCGCGCCACAGCAGATGTGTGCGCGACCGTCCGCGCGAATTTCACGATTGACTGCGATTGCCACGGGAGAGACACTCGGCGAGGTCGCAGCAGAATTCGCATCCTGTTGCTCAAGGCCCGCGCATCATTGCTGAAAACGCTGCATTCAGGAGACCCCATGCAAGAAACCCAGACGCTCGCGACGTTCGTGGCCGATACCCGCTACGCCGACCTGCCCGCAAGCCTCATCGCCGAGTGCAAAATTGCGACGCTGGATGTGTTTGCCGCCGCCTTCGTGGGATCATCTCTGCCGTGGGCGCAACGGGTGGTGGAAATGGTGCACGAGCTTGGCGGTGCGCCGGAAGTCACAGTGGTCAACCAGCCGTGGAAGACCGATATCTCGCGCGCCGCACTAGCCAACGGCGCCATGATCGGCGCGTTCGAGTGCGAGCCTTTGACGGGCTCGCACGCCTCCGGCACCGTGCTCCCCGCCGCACTCGCTGTCTGCCAGCGCGATCACCGCGACGGCAAAGCCTTCCTGCTCGCCATTGCGCTCGGATTCGAACTCTCCGGGCGCCTGCAGAAAACCGCGGTGGGACTGGAGAGCACGCGCGGCTTTCACAATCCCGGCATTCAGGGCCCCTTCGGCGCTGCAGCCGCGGTAGGCAAGCTCTACGGCTTTGATGCCGCCACCCTCGCCAGCGCGCTGGGACTTGCCGGCTCGTGCGCCGCAGGCCTGCTCGAGTTCGCCTGGGCCGGCGACGATACCAAACGCATACACCTGGGCCGCGCCAGTTCCATGGGACTGGAAAGCGCGCTGCTTGCGAAGAAAGGGCTACATGGCCCCGTCACCGTGATCGAGGGGCCTTACGGCTATTTCAATGCCTTCTCCGAGCCCACCGACATCGCCAAACTGACCGACGGACTGGGGAAGAAATGGATGATCCAGCCCGCGTCGCACAAAGCGTTCGCCACCCACGTGACGCACCAGGCGGTGGTGCAGGCGATTCAGGACATGAAGCGGGAGCATGGCTTTGATCCCAACGCCATCACCCACGTCACCATTCGCGGTGCGCACCGCATTCTGGAAGAGCGTCATACCGTGCGCGACCCCATGACCGTGATGGGCGGCCAGTACAGCCTGCCGTTCACGGCGGCGGTGGCGCTCACCCGCGATATGTCGAACCCGCTGGTGTACAACGATGAGGCAGTGAAAGATCCGTTGGTGCGCAGTCTGGCGAAGCACATGGAATTAATCGTGGACAACACCATCCACGAGGCCCCCGGCGTTATCCCCCAGGCGGAAGTGACGATCACTTGCGGCGGCAACACCTATAAGAAGTTGACGACGCCGCATAAAGGATCGCCCCACAACCCGCTCACCTGGGCAGATGCCTGCGAGAAATTCAGTCGCTACACGCGCACCCTCATCGGCGCACCGCAGGCCAATGCAATCATCGAGGCAGTGGCTGATCTCGAGAACCAAAACGATATAGCGAACATCGCCAGCTTGCTGGCCAAGGCGTGATGCGCAAGCCTACGCCTCGGTCGTCAACACCACCTTCCCCGCCACCTTGCGCGCAGCCAGCGCATTGAGCGCATCCGCGGCTTTTCCCAGCGGATAGGTGGCCCACACGTGCGGCTTGATCTTGCCCTGCGCAAACCATTTCCAGATTTCCACGGCATTGGCACGCTGTTGCGCACGATCACGTTTGGCGAAAGCGCCCATCCACACCCCGACGATGCTGCAACATTTGATCAGCGGCAGGTTAAGCGGAATCTTGGGTATGTCGCCGGCCGCAAACCCGATCACCAGAAAACGCCCGCCCCATGCCATGTCCCGCAGCGCCAGTTCCGAATACTCGCCGCCCACCGGATCGTAGATCACATCGACGCCGTTACCGTTGGTGATCGCCTTCACGCGCGCGCGCATGTCTTCGGTCACGTAATTGATCGTTTCATCGGCGCCGTGCGCGCGGCACACCGCGAGCTTTTCCTCGCTCGAAGCGCAAGCTATCACCCTGGCGCCGAGCGCCTTACCGATCTCGACCGCAGCCATGCCCACACCGCCAGAGGCGCCCAGCACCAACAAGGTTTCACCCGCACGCAGCTGACCGCGATCGGTTAACGCGTAATAGGAAGTGCCGTAGGTAGACGCCAGGCCCGCGGCACTGGCGAAATCTATGGTGTCGGGAATCGCCAGCAAGCGGTCGGTCTCCACCATCACTTCTTCGGCATAGCCGCCGTCGCCCGCTTGCGCGGCAACGCGATCGCCAACCTTCCAGCCTTCGACGCCTGCGCCTATGGCTTTCAGCACACCCGCCACTTCGGAGCCCGGAATGAAAGGCAGCTTGGGCTTGGTTTGATATTTATTCTGGATGATAAGCGTGTCCGAAAACTTAACATTGGCCGCTTTCACGCTCATCACTACCGTACCCGGTGTAGCTTCCAGCGCCGGACGGTCTTCGATCACTAACGACTCCGGGGGACCCCAAGCCTTGCACACCACTGCTTTCATTTGCCTACTCCCTGTTCACGATACTTGCCTGTTGGCACTGACGCGGAATTGCTCCACGCTGTTGATGTTACCGCAATCTCGTTCCCGCTATAATCGCCCGGATTAACCCCTCGCATCACACCGACAGGAGAGACCATGGCGCAGCCGACAGTGCGGCTCGGATACATCGGCGCCGGCGCCTACAGCCGGCGCGTGCTGCTCCCTAATTTCCAGAAGATCCCCGGTGTCGAACTGGTGGTCGTCGCCAACAGCAGTCCGGAATCCTCCGCTGCTGTGGCTAAGACATTCGGCTTCGCCCGTACCGCGGCCGACTGGCGTGAGGTGGTGGATGCGAAGGACATCGACGCGATTGTCGTCGGCACGCGCACCGAGGCGCATTACGAGATGATCCCGCCGGTGCTCGACGCCGGACGTCACCTGCTGTCGATGAACGCACTTTGCCGCAACGCCGCTCAGGCCTGTGAACTGACGGCCAAAGCCGCCGCACATCCCAATCTGGTGGCGCTGGTATACCCGGCGGGCGGCGCGGCTTACTTTCTGCGCGAGGACGCGATGATGCGCCACCTACTCGATGACGGCTATGTGGGCACGGTGCTTCAGGTCGCCCACTACTGGTACGCGCCGTTCTTCGGTCTGGGCAGCATGTTCGAGGTCGGCAGCCGCTGGTTCGGCCAGCACACCCGCATCCTCGGCTATCGCCGCGGTTACAACGTCCAAGGCGCCACGGTCGCCGGCCGTGCGGGCCGCGGCGAGGTTCGTCCCGAGACCAACATCGCGATGGCTGAACTCGCCAGCGGCGCCATCATCACCTACCAGCACAGCACCATCGCCGGCGAAACCGCACGTGCTCGCTGGGAGATTGCCGGCGTCGACGGCTACGTCGTCGCCTACGCCGGCACCGCCAATACTGCGGCCAGTTTCTTCGGCGCCAAGCGCGGTTCTCGCGAGCTGGTGACGCTGCCTGTTGCACCCGAGTACAGCAGCGGCGTCAACGTCGAGGCCGACTTTATCGCCGCTATTCGCGGCGAGCGCCAGCCTGCGCGCGCCGTTCCCCGTTTCGAGGATGCCATGCGCCTGCTCCAGTTCGGCGAGGTCTGGCGCGAGTCCACAGAAAAAGGCGGCTGGTGCGATTTGCCTTAATCTTTGCTGCAATGGCAATTCCACGCCTTGACGATTGACGGCGACATCCAGAATCGGAATACTCCACGCAGTGTTGTTCAGTGAATTATCTATCAGAAGGGACTGACTTTGGACTGGATCACAAGCGCTATCGCCATTGGCAACTGCGACGACGCGCGACGATTTACCACACTGCGGAGCGAGGGCATTGAGAGCATCTTGTCGCTGAACGGCTGGCCCAATGGCGCCGCCAACGGCCACGGCCTTACCTGGCGATGCGTAGAACTTATCGACGGCCACGGCAACGATGTCACCCGGCTGCAGGAGGCGGTGTGGCAACTCCACCAGCTTCTCGCAAAGGGTTCGGTGCTGGTCCACTGCATGGAGGGCGTGAGCCGCTCGCCGCTGGTGGTGGCAAGTTATCTGGCGGACAAAGCCGCGCGTCCGTTTGAGGATTGTCTGCAGGAAATTTCAAGCCTGCGCAAGTGGGTGGCGCTGCAGCCGGGATTGCTTGAACTGCGGCGCGCCTACGAGTCAGCGATCGAACCACATCGGCGCATTGGTCGTCTCAGCGGTGCGCATGACGCACTGCAGCCCGCCGACCGCTAACGGAACCTCTGACATGCACAACGGCCAGCAGCACCATCTGCAGCGATCCATTTTGTCTATCGACGCGGTCGACACCGGGCTCGGTGCGACAGGCTACATAGCCAGCCGCCGCATCTCCACCGCCATTTACATGGCCCATCATCTGCGCAAGCCCATTCTGGTGGAAGGCCCGGCCGGCGTCGGAAAAACCGAACTCGCCAAGTCGGTCGCGTCGTGGCTCACGCTGCCGCTGATCCGCATGCAGTGCTACGAAGGACTGGACGAGTCCAAGGCGCTCTACGAATGGAAATACGGCAAGCAACTGTTGTACACGCAGATACTGCGCGAAAAAGTAGGTTCGCTGATCGGTGACGCGGACGACTTTGACACGGCGCTGCAAAGGCTGCACGCATTTGGAGATGTGTTCTTTTCCAAGGACTTCCTCGAACCCAGACCGCTGCTGCGCGCGCTGGAGCAACCCGGCGGCGCTGTGCTTCTGATCGACGAAATCGACAAGTCGGATCAGGAGTTCGAGGCCTTCCTCCTGGAGCTGCTCTCCGACTATCAGGTGACTATACCAGAGATCGGCACCGTCACCGCGGTGGTCCCGCCCATCGTATTCCTCACCTCGAACTCCACGCGCGACCTGGGCGACGCGCTCAAGCGCCGCTGCCTGCATCTGCACATCGGATTCCCGGACGAGAAACTCGAGGCGCGCATCATTGCCTCACGCGTGCCCGGCATCGACGCGCGGCTGCTGGCGCAGCTCGTCGCCTTCGTGCAGCAACTGCGCGGGCTCGACCTAAAGAAGCTGCCTTCGGTCAGCGAATCCATCGACTGGGCCAGAGTGATGGTGCTGATGCATACCGCGGTGCTGGCGGAAGACATGGTACGCGACACGCTCAACGTGCTGCTGAAGTTCGAGTCGGACATCGAAGCCGCTGCAAAACACATCGCTGATTTCGCGCGCAAAGCGCAGCAGGCTGTCGTAACCCATCGCTGATGCCTGCGTCTTTCCATGAACCTCCCCGCTCGGGCGGGGACTCGACGCTCCCTTCTCCCTCCGGGAGAAGGGTTGGGGAGAGCGTAGCGAGGGGGCCGGTGGCGGGAAGAGACGCCACGTTCACGGCCGCAATTCGCAATGCACACACCGTGGCGTCTCTGCCCCCTGCGCCCGTACGGGTAGCAGCCAGCGAGCCGCTGCGCCGCTTCCTGCAAGTGGCCCGCGGGGCGGGACTGCGTGTCTCGGCGGCCGAAGGCATTGATGCCGCCAGCGCCGTCGATCTCGTCGGCTTTGCCGACCGCACCCTGCTCAAAGACACGCTGGGCCTGGTCCTCGCCAAGACCGTGGATGAGAAGGCGCTTTACGACGAAGCGTTCGAGCTCTATTTCCAGCGCGACAAATTCGCCGGCGCGAATGAAGCGGCGTCGCAGGACCCGCAGCAGGCGGCGCCTGAGGGTTTGCATGAGATCGGCGGTGCGGGCGGACCATCGTCAGCGTTATCCGAACTGCTCGAAAGCGACGACGCGGCTGCGCTCGCCCTGGCTATGGAAATCGCGGCACACCAGAGCGGCGTGGAGAAGATCCGTTATCTGACGCAGAAGAACCTGTACGTGCGTCAGATCCTGCATCGCATGGGACTACGCGACGCACAGCAAGAAATAGAAGCGCTGCTTGCGGCAGGCACCGCGCAGGCCACTGCCCGCGCGCGGCTGCTGGAACAACGCATCGAACGGCTGTGGGACTCGGCCCGGGATTTTGTCGAGCGCAGCCTGCTGCTCTTTGCCCGCGGCGAGACCGAGCAGTACCGCGAGCGGTTGCTCAAATCCGCCCGGCTGGCGAATCTCGACCGGCAACAACTCGAGCGGATGCGCGTGCTGGTGCGGCAGATGGCGAAGCGGCTCGCAACGCGTTACGCGAGAAAGCGGCGGCGACGCCAACGTGGCCAGTTGGACGTGCGCCGCACGCTGCGCCGAAATATGGGCTGGGGTGGTATTCCCTTCATTACCACATGGAAACAGAAGCGCATCGAGAAAGCACGGGTGATGGTGCTGTGCGACGTTTCCGGGTCGGTGGCGTGGGTGTCGCAGTTTCTGCTGATGTTTCTGTATGCCTTGACCGAGGTGCTTTCGGATATTCGTTCGTTTGCCTACGCCGGCTCGCTGACGGAGGTGAGCGACATTCTCGAGCACCAACCGATCGATGAGGCCATCACGCGGGTCATTGCGTTAATGGGTTTCGGTTCCTCGAACTATGGCAACGCGTTCGCTGAGTTCGAGGCGGGCTGGATGCAACATGTCACCAGCAAGACCACCGTGATCATCCTTGGCGACGCGCGCGGAAACGACACGGATCCGCGCACGGACATCGTCGCACGCCTGTCCAAACGAGCCAAGCGCATCATTTGGCTGAACCCGGAATTCCGCTCCTCCTGGGGCAGCGGCGATTCCGACATCTACCGCTACGCGCCTTATTGCAGCCTGGTGCAGGTATGCAGCACCCTCAACGACCTGGAGCGTGTCATGACCGATCTGCTACAGGTGGCCGCGTGATAGCAAGCTTAGGGTGGGCAAAACGTACTTTGTTTTGCCCACGCCGGCGAACTTGAATGCACTGAACCGCGTGGGCACAAAGAGCGTGCCCACACAAAACTTCGTAATAATGGGGTAGTGAAGAGTACCTAAACCGAGAACAACGATGAACCCCATGCATACAGTACGCAAGTCACTTCTGGTAATCCTGCTGGCGTCGCTCGCGACGCCGGCCGTTGCACAAAAATCCGGCGGTACGCTGCGCGAGAATACGAGCAGCGCGTCGCTGCACGAGGAATCGTCGATAACGGCAATGCAGCCCTTTATGGCGGTGTTCAACAATCTCGTCATGTACGTCCAACCGCAGGAGATCGCCCGCGTAGCCGTATACCATTCCACCAGCGCCGCGCGCTGGCATCCGTATGTCAAGGGTTAGCTTAGATCGATGAACGGCATCTACACCCACCATAGAATGAAAGATGTGTGGATCGAAAAGTAAAAACTAAATAAAATAAACAACTTATCCTCTAAGTCCGACAGTCTGTCAGGGCATCCCCAGCGCCGATCAGGCGTTAGCTTGCGCCGGACCTACATCCACATTGGCTTGGGGTAGCCGCAAGTGACATGCTGCCCAATGGTCGGGACTGACTTCGATCAGCGGCGGTACCTCGCGCTTGCACTGCTCCGTCACATACGGACAGCGGGTATGGAAATGGCAGCCCGGCGGCGGGTTGATCGGGCTCGGCACGTCGCCTTGCACCAGCCGCTTCTGGCGCTTAAGTTTGGGATTGGGAATCGGCACTGCCGACAACAGCGCTTCGGTATAGGGATGTAGCGGATTCGAGAACAGCGCCCGCTTCTCGGCATGCTCGACGATGCGCCCGAGGTACATCACCGCCACCCGATGGCTGATGTGCTCCACCACGGCGAGGTCGTGCGCAATGAACAAATACGATAGATTCTTTTCCTCCTGCAGGTCCATCATGAGGTTGATCACCTGGGCTTGAATCGAAACATCCAGCGCCGACACCGGTTCATCGCCGATGATGAGTTGCGGATCCAGCGCCAGCGCACGCGCGATGCCGATTCTCTGGCGTTGACCGCCTGAGAACTGATGGGGCAGGCTGTTCATCTGCGACGCACGCAGGCCGACGCGGTCAAACAGCGCAGCGACTCTCTCCTCTCGCTCCTTGCTGTTGCCGATGTTGTGAACGAGCAGCGGTTCGCCGACGATTTCTCCCGCCGACATGCGCGGATTGAGCGATGAGAACGGATCCTGAAAAATGATCTGCGCCTGGCGTCTGCTGGTGCGCATCTCGGCTTTGGTCAGCGACAGAATATCGCGCCCGAGTATCCGCACCTCGCCTGAGGTAGGCTCGATGAGGCGGATCACCGCCCGCGCCACCGTGGATTTTCCGCATCCGCTTTCGCCAACCAGCCCCAGCGTTTGTCCACGGGCAATGGAAAAACTCACGCCGTCGACGGCGAAAACATGGCCGCTGACCGTGCGCAACAAACCCTTGCGAACCGGAAAATGCTTTTTCAGATTGCGCACCTCCAGCACCGGAACGCTCGCTGGGGAAGGCGGGGTTAGCGGGGTTAGCGGGGTTAGCGGGGGCACGATCGCGTCATCCGGCATGCTGATCCGCCAGGAGCTTGTCCGAGTGCCAGCACGCCACACTATGGCCCGGCCGTTTGCTTTCGTATGGCGGAAACTCGTTGCGGCACACCTCACTCGCAAATGCGCAGCGCGGCGCGAAGGTGCAGCCCTTGGGAAGATTGACCAGGGCGGGCACGATCCCCGGTATTTCCTTCAGGCGGCTGCGCACGGGTTCCAGCCCGGACATCGCGGCCAGGTGCGGCACTGCGGCAAGCAGGCCCTGCGTATAGGGATGCAGCGGTGTCTCGAAGAGTTCAACCACCTCGGCTTCCTCCACCTTCCTGCCGCCGTACATGACGATGACCCGCTGCGCGGTCTCCGCCACCACGCCCAGATCATGGGTAATCAGCACCACCGCTGTGCCCAGCCGCTCCTGCAGTTCCAGAATGATGTCGAGTATCTGCGCCTGAATCGTGACGTCGAGCGCGGTGGTCGGCTCGTCGGCGAGCAACACCTGTGGATTGCAGGCCAGCGCCATTGCGGTCATCGCCCGCTGCCGCATGCCGCCGGAGAGCTGGTGAGGATATTCGCGCGCGCGCCGCGCGGCCTCGGGAATCTTCACCAGCTGCAGCATCTCCACTGCCTTGTCGAAGGCCGCGCTTCGCGACACGTTCTGGTGCAGCATCACCGCTTCGCTGATCTGATTGCCGATCGAGAACACCGGATTAAGCGAGGTCATCGGTTCCTGAAAAATCATCGACAGCTGATTGCCGCGTATCTTGCGCATCTCGGCATCCGACAACTTGAGCAGGTCTTTGCCATCGAGTTTGATGCTACCCGCAACGATGCGCCCCGGCGGGTCGGGCACCAACCGCAAGATTGACAA
>CAMBCF010000071.1 GCA_945864585.1 Bordetella parapertussis
CGGAATGACGAAGATCTCCGCGGCCAGGAGAATGAGCCCGATCCCCGCGAGCAGCAATTCCTCCCAGCCGGCCAACTGGACCAGCCAGTGGCCCCAGAAGAACAGCGCCAGGCTCGCCACTCCCGCGCCGCCGGCGAAGCCGAAGCCGCCCGTGCGAACCCCGACGATGATCCCGAGCATGCCGACGGTCATGAGCAGGGAACTGACCACCGGATGCGTCAGGAAACGGACCACATGCTCCGCCCAGTTGGGCGACGCCCGCCGCAACTCCGCCCCTTGAATTCCCAGATGCTCCAGCGCGCTCTCAATGGTATCGGCGCGAAAATCGGCGAGTTTGTGCTTAAGGGCTTCCTCGGTCGTCAGCGTGAGGAGCTTGCCTTTTTCATTGACACCGGGAATCTCCACGTCCACGTCCACCATCGCCTCCGCAAGAAGAGGCGGCCGCTTGCGGCTCTCGGCGGTGGCGCGGAATTCCTTCCTTACATAGGAGACCGTTTTCTCCGCCGCGGGCTTCGCGGCCGCGCCGGGCTGTCCCATTTGCACCGGCGTTGCCGCCCCGATGGTTCCTCCCCCGGCCATGACGATGTTCTCGGCGGAAAGGGCGATCAGAGCGCCGGCCGAGATGGCGCGCTTGTTCACGAACGCGACCGTGCGCACCTTCGAATTCAACAGCGCGTCGCGGATCTGCACTGCGGCATCCACGCGCCCGCCGAAGGTATTGATTTCCAGAATGACGGCCGCCGCACCCGCCTGCGTCGCCTCATCAAGGACGCGCTGAACGAAGGGCGCCAGTCCGAGGTCGATGATGCCTTCGATCGGCGCCACATAAACGACAGGCCGCTTCTCCTCGGCGAGAGCCGAAGCGAACGGCGCAAAGAACCCGCAAACGACAAGAGACAGGCTCCCGACCCGGTTCAGAATGCTCTGCGGCATTGTGCTCCTTCGCTTGCTCGAACCCATGTTGTTTCGTCACCACTTTCGACATGACAGGGGTCGCCGATCCAGCACTGCAGTGCCATCATTTCACCAGGACCACGGGCACTTTGGCCAAGTGGATCACCTTGGTGGCGACCGATCCCAATACCAGATTGGACACCGTGCCCAGGCCGCGAGTGCCCATGACGATCTGCTCGCATCCCTTGTCCTCGGCATATTGCGCGATCACCTGCGCCGGGTCGCCGACGCCGATGTGAAACTCGTACTTGATCCCGGCTGCGTCGAGCTTCTCCCTCGCGATCTTGAGTGCCACCATGCCCTCGTCGCGGTAGTAGGCATTCAAGTCATCGAGGCTGATGAACAGTTTGATATTCAAACTCGTCAGCGGCATCTGCACATTGAGCAGGTGAACCTCGACCGCTTCCGCGCACCTGCCCGCTTGTTTGATGACATAATCGATCACGCGGTTGGCGTTATCCGATCCGTCGGTCGTTACCAGTAGCTTTAGCATTGCATCCCCTTCATACTTTTTTCTGATCCGGCACGGCCAAATCCACGGTGGCCGCCACCGGCGTAACGCGCGCATTGAACATCTTTCCCGCAAGCACCACCAGCGTCGCCCCGATCACTGGCGCCCCGTACTTGAGCCAGGCCGCATTTGCGACGACCCAGTCCTTCACCACCACATCCTGCGCCAGCATGTCACCGGCGATCCAGCCGAGCAGCGCGGCGCCCCCGACGATCACGATCGGGAAGCGGTCCATGAGGACCAGCACCAGCTTGCTGCCCCAGACGATGATGGGCACGCTCACCACCAGCCCGAACACCACCAGCGCGATGCTGTCCTTCGCCGCCGCTGCGATCGCGATCACGTTGTCGACGCTCATCACCGCGTCGGCCACGACGATGGTCTTGATCGCGCCGATCAGATGGGTGCTCGCATCGATTTTGTGGCCGCCATCCTCTTGGGGCATCACGAGCTTGACGCCGATCCAGAGCAGCAGCACGCCGCCGACGATCTTGAGATAGGGAATCTGTAGCAGTTGCAGGGCGAAGAAGATCAGCACCACGCGCAGCGCGATCGCTCCAAATACGCCCCAGAAAATCGCCCTGTTGCGCTGCTGCACGGGCAGCCGCCGCGAGGCCATCCCGATGACCACGGCGTTGTCGCCGCCGAGCACGATGTCGATGGCGATAATCTGAAGCACTGCAATCCAAAATGCTGGGGTACCAAACTCCATGTTTTTCCTCTCGTTTGTTGTCGGTATTTGTTGCGGCGGCAGCTCGGTCCTTTAGAACACGCCGGCTTTCATCGTCAGACTTCCTTATTTCTTGGTCACATCAAAAGCATCGTTCGGCGGCGAAGCAGGCGGCTGCGGCATTGCCAGCCGAACGTTCTCGTGCAGCCGGCCGAGGTTCTTGGCCACGTTGCGGCCGGCGCGCTCCGCCGCCCGGTCGATCACGGCGTATAAATCAGTGCCAGCATCCTCGATCAAAACGGGCGGCGCATGCTTCAGATACACCTGCATCCGGCAGAACTTGTCCTCCCCGCCGCGCGGACCGTTCGTATCGCCCAGCCGGACCACCACTCGCTTGATCCGGTCGCCGCTTCGGGTAAAAGCGAAGCGCAGCCGCTACTCGGTGTGATTCAAAAGCGCTGCGGTGAGCGGGAATCCCAGGCCCTGGATATCGATTCGCATGCTTGGCCTCTCCTTGCCGGTCAATGCAACGTTACGGCGAGTGTAGGGACGCCTTGACTTCGTGTAAAATCGATTTATATAGAACAATTAGTCGAATAAACCGAAGGATTGCCGCGATGAATTTCAAGCACTTGCACTACTTCTGGCGAGTCGCCAAGGCGGGCGGCGTCGCGCGCGCGAGCGAAGAGTTGCACCTGACGCCGCAGACGATCAGCGGACAGATCGGGCTGCTGGAGGATGACTTGGGAGCACCGCTGTTCGCCAAGCGCGGCCGCAACCTCGAGCTGACGGCCACGGGGCGGATTGCCTTCGGTTACGCGCAGGACATCTTCGCCCTCGGATCCGAACTGGAGGAGTCCCTGCGGACCTACCCGGCGGGCGGGCGTCCGGTCGAGTTCCGGGTTGGTGTTGCCGATGCGGTTCCCAAGACGATCGCCTATCGCCTGATCGAACCGGCGACCCGTCTTTCCACGCCCGTGCGTATCGTATGCCGGGAATCGAAGCTCGACAGCCTCCTCGCGGAGCTCGCCGTGCATCGGCTGGATCTCGTCATCGCCGGCGCGCCGATCCCGCCCTCGGTGAGCGTGCGCGCCTACAACCACCGGCTCGGGGATTCAGGGGTGAGTTTTTTCGCGTCAGCCCCGCTACTCAAGTCGCTCAAGGGAAAGTTTCCCGCCTGCCTGGCCGACGTACCGATGCTGGTTCCCGGCGTGGACGCGGCAGTGAGATCGCGCTTGGATCGGTGGTGCGTGGCGCATGAACTCCGGCCCCGGGTGGTCGGAGAGTTCGACGACAGCGCACTCATGAAGACTTTCGGGCAGCGCGGTGCGGGAGTGTTCATCGGACCGACCGTACTCGAATCCGAAATCGAAACGCAGTACCGCGTCAAAACGTTTGGCCGAACGCAGGAAATAATCGAGGAGTTCTTCGCGATTTCGGTCGAGCGTCGCTTAACGCACCCTTGTGTCGTCGCCATCACCGAGGCGGCAAGAGATCGGTTGTTTGTCACGAGTACCGCCGCCTGATTGTATACGCGATCGCTTTGCGATAACGCGCGCGTTGTTTACATGCCCGTTGATATCCATATCGGCCCAGCGCACCGGCAGGCTCAGTTGGTAGGCCAGAATTTTCGGGGCGCTCATGAATGGGTTTGTTGTTGGACGTGTAGCAGGAGAAAAACGCGCCGTGAATTGCCGTTATGATAACCCGTGTGTAAAAAGAATTCTCCAGGATGAAGCTGGAGCAACGGTTACACGCTTTGGGTTAAACTTCCGATTCATTGGACTTTTGTAAGAGTCATTTGCCAGCCTTGTCATTCCCGCCTTCGCAGGAATGACAGAGGAGGGGTTTTACAAACTATTTGCAGCGCGAACACACTGGCACCCATGGTAACCACGGCCCCCGAAAACATAGTGGCAATCACCAACCTCGCGTTCTCGTACCCCTCGCGCGAGATTTTCAAGAGCGTGAATCTTGCGATTCCGCGTGGTCAGGTCGTCGGCATCATGGGTGGTAGCGGCAGCGGCAAATCCACGCTGTTGCGACTGATTGGCGGCCAACTGCATCCCAGCCGCGGCGAGTGCAGGGTGATGGGGCAGGATGTGCACAAACTCGGGCACGACGAGCTCTATGAACTGCGGCGCAAAATCGGCATGCAGTTTCAGCAAAATGGCCTCTTCACCGACATGTCGGTGTTCGACAATCTGGCGTTTCCGATGCGCGAAAAAACGGATTTGCCGGAAACGCTGATTCAGGATTTGGTGTTGTTAAAACTCAACGCCGTGGGACTGCGCGGCGCGGCGGATTTGATGCCCGCGGAGCTTTCCGGCGGCATGACGCGCCGCGTCGGTCTGGCACGCGCCATCGCGCTTGATCCCGCGCTGATCATGTATGACGAGCCGTTTGCGGGGCTGGATCCGATTTCCTGCAACGTGGTGGGCAATTTGATCCGTCGCCTGAATGACGCTCTGGGTGTCACCTCGATCGTGGTGTCGTACGACGCAACCGAGGCGCTGAAAATTGTTGATTACGTTTACTTTATCGCCGATGGCGTGATTGCGGCGGAAGGGGCGACCGCAGCGGTGAAGGTGTCGAACGATCCCTTCGTGCATCAGTTCATCCGCGGCCAGCCTGATGGTCCGGTGCCGTTTCATTATCCGTCCGCTCCGTACGCCGACGACATGGCTATGGTTTCTCGTGTCCCATAATCGCCTTTGTGCGTCAGGGTTTAGACGGGTGTTTTTGTGCGGGCTCGCGATCGCGACTGCGGCGCCGCTGGTGGCGATGGCAACTGCGGCACGTGCGCAGCCGGGCTTACGCACCGAATACGAAACCTTCATCAACGACATCGCTGCCAAACATGGCCTTGACACCGCTGCGCTGCGCCGCTTGTTTGCGCAGATAAAACCGCAGCCGTCGATCATACGCGCGATGAACGCGCCGTCGACCGCGTTGCCGTGGCACGCGTTTCGCAAAGGTCATGTCGACGCCGTGCGCATCAACGGCGGGGTGAAATTCTGGCAGCAGCATGCCGCAATCCTCGCGCGCGCCAGCCGCGACTATGGCGTGCCCGAAGAAATCATCTGCGCCACCATCGGCATCGAAACGCACTACGGCGGTTACACCGGGAACTTCAGAATTCTCGATGCGTTGGCGACGCTTGCGTTTGATTACCCCAAACGCGCAGAATTTTTCCGTGACGAGCTCGAGCAATTTGTGTTGATGGGCAAAGAGGCTGCGCTCGATTTGGCGGGGCTGCGTGGCTCGTACGCCGGCGCCATGGGCCTGCCGCAGTTTATGCCCAGCAGCTACCGAAAATACGCGGTTGATTATGATGGCGACGGCAAACGCGACCTGTGGCGCAGCGTAGCGGATGTCATCGGCAGCGTTGCCAATTATTACAAACTGCACGAGTGGCAAGCGGGTGAAATAATCACCATGCCGGCGCGCGTCAGCGCAACACCCGGCGCTGCGTTAGTCGACGACATCACGCCCAAAATGAAAATCAGCGAGTTTCGCAAGCTCGGCATCCAGCCCACCACGCTGGTCAACGACGATATGCTTGCCGCGCTGTTACCGTTGGAGACGGAAAACGGCATGCAGTACTGGTTTGGTTTTAAAAACTTTTACGTCATCACGCGTTATAACCGCAGCACAAACTACGCGATGGCGGTGCATGAAATCGCGCAGGGGATCAAGGCCGCGCGGCGTGGATGAATCGCCGCTACGCGCCTCAAATGCGACATCGGTATTCGGCTCGAGTTGTAATGTAAGTATCTGTTTTTATTGTATAATTAAGCAATAGCCTGGTAGTACACCTGCAGCCTATGCCCGCATTGCCCTACCGGCGTCTCGCCGGTTTTTATTTTTTTTACTTTGCGTACCTGGGTGCGTTTGCGCCGTTTTTTACCCTGTATCTCGATGCGGTGGGCATGACGGCGGTCGAGATCGGGGTGTTGATGTCGTTGCCGCAACTCACGCGCATCGTGGCGCCGCATTTGTGGGGCTGGCTGGCGGACCGCGGAACCAGCGGCTTGCGAATTGCGCGGCTCGCGGGCGTCGCGGGTACCGTAGCGTGGCTGGGCGTGTATGCCAGCGCCAATTTCGTGTGGTTGTTCGTGGTGCTGCTGGCGGTGATGTTTTTCTGGAGCGCGGCGCTGCCGCTGCTCGAGGCGACCACGCTCACGCATCTGGGTGATGAAACTGCGCGTTATGGGCGTATCCGCGTGTGGGGTTCGATCGGCTTTATCGTCGCGGTGATCGGTGTAGGTTATCTGCTCGATAGCTGGCCGGCGCGCGCGGTGTTGTCGATAGTGCTGCTATTGATGCTGTGCATGCTGGCGTGTTGCTGGTTGACGCCGGAGGTGAAAACGCCGCCGCATGCCTCCGACACGCAGCCGATCTGGGACATCCTCAAGCGCCCGGAAGTGATCGCGCTGGTTTTGGCCGCGGCGCTGATGGCGGCGGCGCACGGGCCCTATTACACGTTCTACACAATTTATCTGGTGGATCATGGCTACAGCAAGTCGATGGCGGGCTGGCTGTGGGCGCTGGGGGTGATTTGCGAGATAGGGATTTTTGTGTGGATGCCGCATTTGTATCGCGCGTTTACGCTGCGGCAGATTTTGCTGGCGAGTTTTGCGCTGGCGGTGTTGCGGTTTTTGTTGATCGGCTGGTGGATCGATAATTTTGTGGCGTTGCTGATTGCGCAGACCTTGCACGCGGCGACGTTCGGTTCGTTTCACGCGGCGGCTATCGGCGTAATACATAAACTGTTTCGCGGACGGCATCAGGCGCGCGGGCAGGCGCTATACGGTAGTTTTGCGTTTGGCGTGGGCGGCGCACTCGGCGGATTTGCGAGCGGCTACGCGTGGGCGGGGTTGGGTGCGACGTGGACGTTCACGTTGTCGTCGTGCGCGGCGCTCGCCGGGTTGTTGATTTTGTGGTGGAAATTGCGCTTGCGCGACGCGTAACCGGGTGCGCAGCGCCTGTTCCCCGGCGCAGGTTGTGAGATAATCACGTATTAACAGCAGCTTACACGCAGTTGCGACACACAAAAATTCAACGCTAACGGATCATGGCAAAAACTCTATACGACAAATTGTGGGACACCCACGTGGTGCATGTCGAACAAGACGGCACCGCGCTGCTTTATATCGACCGCCATCTGGTGCATGAAGTCACCAGCCCGCAGGCCTACGAGGGACTGAAGCTGGCCAAGCGCCGGCAATGGCGCGTGGACACGGTGGTAGCGACGGCCGATCACAACACGCCGACGCGCAATTGGGATAAAGGTCTTGACGGCATCGAAGATCAGGTGTCACGCCTGCAGATCGAAACGCTGGATAAGAACATCAAGGAATTCGGCGCCAAAGTTTATTTTCCGTTTCTGGACAAGCGGCAGGGGATCGTGCATGTCATTGGTCCGGAAAACGGCGCCACCCTGCCGGGCATGACTGTGGTTTGCGGCGATTCACACACCAGCACGCATGGCGCGTTCGGCGCGCTGGCGTTTGGCATCGGCACCAGCGAAGTCGAGCATGTGCTTGCCACGCAGTGCATGGTGATGCAGAAATACAAGAACATGAAAATCGCGGTCGAAGGCAAACTTGGCGTGGGGGTGACGGCCAAGGACATTGCCCTGGCGGTGATCGGCAACATCGGTACCGCCGGCGGTACCGGCCATGCGATTGAGTTTACCGGAGCCGCGATACGTGACTTGACCATGGAAGGCCGCATGACCTTGTGCAATCTGGCGATCGAAGCCGGAGCGCGCACCGGCATGGTGGCCTGCGACCAGAAGACCATCGATTATGTGAAAGGCCGCATGTTCTCGCCCACCGGTGCTGCGTGGGACCAGGCGGTTGAATACTGGCGCACCATGCACAGCGACGACGGCGCGCATTTCGACACCGTGGTGACGATGGACGCTGCCGACATTCAGCCGCAAGTCACCTGGGGCACCAACCCGCAGATGGTAACAACGGTGGGCGGCCACGTGCCCGACCCCGCGCAGGAAACCGACATGGTGCTGCGCGAGTGGATGGAGCGTGCACTCCAGTACATGAATCTTAAGCCGAACACGCCGATCACTGACATCAGTATCGACAAGGTGTTTATCGGCGCCTGCACCAATTCGCGCATCGAGGACATACGCGCCGCCGCGCAAGTGGTCAGGGGCAGGAAAGTCGCGGCAAACGTAAAGCTCGCGATGGTGGTGCCGGGTTCCGGTCTGGTGAAAGCGCAGGCGGAACAGGAAGGTCTGGACAAAATTCTGCTCGAGGCGGGCTTCGAGTGGCGTGAGCCGGGTTGCTCGATGTGCCTCGGCATGAACGAGGATCAGTTGTCGCCGGGCGAGCGTTGCGCGTCAACCTCGAATCGCAACTTCGAGGGACGGCAGGGTGCCGGCGGCAGAACGCATCTGGTGAGTCCGGCAATGGCGGCTGCGGCGGCGATTGCCGGGCATTTCGTCGATGTGCGCACGTTTAAATAAAAGGAGACGAACATGAAAAGAACGGTGATGATTCTCATGGCGTTGTTGGTGGTCGTGTTGGCCGGCTGTAATACCCTGCGCGGCTTCGGCCAGGACATGGAAAAAGCGGGCGAAGCGATTCAGAAAAAGTCCGATAGATAACATGGAAAAATTCGTCCGCAAAGAAGGCCTGGTGGCGCCGCTGGATCGCGCCAATGTCGATACCGACGCCATCATCCCCAAGCAGTTTCTGAAATCGATCAAACGCACCGGCTTCGGCCCCAACGCGTTTGACGAATGGCGCTATCTGGATCGTGGTGAGCCGGGCAAGGATGATTCCAAGCGTCCGCTGAACCCCGAGTTTGTGCTGAATAAAAAGCGCTTTGATGGCGCTACCGTGCTGCTCGCGCGCGAAAATTTCGGCTGCGGCTCGTCGCGTGAACACGCGCCGTGGGCGTTGCAGCAGTTTGGATTTCAGGCGGTGATCGCACCCAGCTTTGCGGATATTTTTTTCAATAATTCACTGAAGAACGGACTGGTGCTGATTAAATTTGACGCGAAAATTATTGATCAGTTGTTCAAGGAGACCGCCGCGACCGAGGGGTATCGGCTAGCGGTTGATCTGGAGCAGCAAACGGTGAACACGCCCACCGGCGAAAGCTTCAAGTTCGATATCGATCCGTTTCGCAAGCATTGCATCATGAACGGGTTGGATGATATCGGGCTGACGCTCGAACATGCAGACAAGATACGCGCGTTTGAGGTGCGGCATAAGGTGGCGCAGCCTTGGCTGTTTTAATAACTTCGTGAACAAGTGAACGGGTGAACGGGTGAACGAGTAATAGCCGCGCTGGGGTTACACGTTCACTCGTTCACTCGTTCACCCGTTCACTTCATACGGATTCACCATGAAGATAGCGGTACTCGCCGGCGACGGCATCGGCCCCGAAATCGTTGCACAGGCCACCAAGGTTTTGCGTGCGCTGGCCCGGGACGGTCTGAAACTTGAGATGGAAGAAGCGCCGTTTGGCGGCGCCGGGTTTGATGCATCGGGTGATCCGCTACCCGAAGCATCGCTCAAGCTCGCGCAGGAAGCCGATGCCGTGCTGTGCGGTGCGGTGGGCGGGCCGAAGTACGACGCGCTGCCCCGTGCGCAGCGTCCGGAGCAGGGCATTTTGCGCATCCGCAAGGCGCTGGGTCTGTTTGCGAATCTGCGTCCGGCGATCATGTATCCCGAACTCGTCGGCGCTTCATCGCTGAAACCCGAGGTGGTGTCGGGACTCGATATCATGATTATTCGCGAACTAACCGGCGACATTTATTTCGGCGAGCCGCGTGGACGCCGCGACAACGCGCGCGGCGAGCGCGAAGGCTACGACACCATGCTGTATGCGGAGCCGGAGATTCGCCGGATTACCGAAATTGGTTTTCAGACCGCCATCAAGCGCAGCAAAAAACTATGCTCGGTGGACAAGGAAAATGTGCTCGAGACCAGCCGCTTTTGGCGCGAAATCGTCAATGATGTGGCGAAAAAATATCCGCAAGTGGCGCTGTCGCACATGTATGTGGACAACGCAGCCATGCAGCTGGTGCGAAACCCGAAACAGTTCGATGTCATCGTCACCGGCAATATGTTCGGCGATATTTTGTCGGATGAGGCGTCGATGCTGACCGGCTCTATCGGCATGCTGCCGTCGGCATCGCTCGACGCCAACAGCAAAGGGTTGTATGAGCCCAGCCATGGCTCAGCACCCGATATCGCGGGCAAAGGCATCGCCAATCCGTTGGCGACGATTTTGTCGTCAGCCATGATGCTGCGATACACGTTTAACCAGGACGAGTGGGCATACCGTATCGAAGCAGCCGTGAAATCCGCGCTTGCGCAGGGGCTGCGCACTGCCGATATTTACGAGGACGGTACTAAAAAGGTGGGTACGCAGGAGATGGGTGATGCGGTGGTGAAAGCGCTTTGAACGCCAGTGTTGAGTGTTTAGTGTTGAGTTGACATACGGCGCGTAGCGTCGAGCGCGAAACTTAACTCAAAACTAAACATTAAAGTTTATATAACTATATGTTTTTATTGAATTATTATGACTAAGGTTGGACTGATAGGCTGGCGCGGAATGGTGGGCTCGGTGCTCGTGCAGCGCATGCGCGAGGAGCATGATTTTGATTTGATCGATGCTGCTTTTTTCTCGACTTCACAGGCAGGCGGCAAGGTGCCGGACATTGGCGCGCCGGGCAAGCCCCTCGCGCGGGTTAAAGACGCGAAAAACATTGCCGAGTTAAAGGCGATGGACGTGCTGATTGCATGTCAGGGCGGGGATTACACCACCGAGATTTATCCGCAATTGCGTGCGGCCGGCTGGAGCGGTTATTGGATCGACGCCGCGAGAACCCTGCGTATGAATGACGACGCGGTGATTATTCTTGATCCGGTGAACCTGCCGATGATCAAGACTGCGATGACCAAGGGCATCAAGAACTATATCGGCGGCAACTGCACGGTGAGCTGCATGCTGATGGGACTGCATGGCTTGTTCCAGCACGATCTTGTGGAGTGGATGACCTGCATGACTTATCAGGCGGCATCCGGTGGTGGTGCTGCGCATATGCGCGAGTTGCTGACGCAGTTCGGGCTGGTGCATGGCGCGGTGGCGGAATTGCTGGCGGATCCGGCGTCGTCGATACTTGACATAGACCGCCAGGTGCTCGCCACGCAGAGCAGTGGCGGCTTGCCGATGGAAAATTTCCGCGGTGTGCCGATGGCAGGCAATCTGATTCCCTGGATCGACAAGGACATGAAAAACGGCGTGTCCCTCGAAGAATGGAAAGGCGGCGCCGAGAGCAATAAAATTCTTGGCCGTGGCGCAGCGTTGGGCAAAGCCGCGACGCCCATCGACAGTTTGTGCGTGCGCGTGGGCGCTATGCGCTGCCACAGTCAGGCGCTTACCATCAAACTCAGGAAAGACCTGCCGCTGGACGAAATTACCCAAATCATTGCCGCAGCAAATCCATGGGTGCGCGTGGTGCCCAACGAGCGCGAAATCACCGAGCGCGAGTTAACCCCGGCGGCGGTGACGGGCTGTTTGCATATACCGGTAGGGCGGCTGCGCAAGCTGGCGATGGGCGGTGAATATCTGTCTGCGTTTACGGTCGGTGACCAACTGCTGTGGGGCGCAGCGGAGCCGCTGCGGCGGATGCTACGAATTGTTTTGAGTAACAATTAATAAATTGTTTTAAATCAAAAAGTTAAATACATTTATTCCACGGAAACAGGGATCTGCGTTGCGACAAACGGTGACGAATTTCATATATAACATGAACTTGAATCCCTAAGTGTTTGATGTTAGATTGGTATTTCTGAAAATATTCCGTTCCTAGAGGTGGCGCTGTGGGGGAATTCAAACTCAAAAAATGGGTGGCCGCCGGGTTAATAGTCGCGATGCCGTATGCGAGCGTCAGCTATGCAGCTGGGTTGGGCAGGCTCAATGTGCTGTCTCAACTGGGGCAGCCGTTTTCGGCTGAAATAGACCTTGTCAATGTGTCGAAAGAGGAACTTGCAACGCTGAAAGCGAATCTGGCCTCTCCCGCAGCGTATCAATCCGCAAACCTGACTTTCGATCCGGCGCTCAACGCGCTGCGTTTGTCCGTAGAACGCCGGCCAAACGGCACTTCGTACATCAAGCTGACATCGTTCCGTGCGGTGGCCGAGCCGTTTCTCGATCTGCTGATCGAACTCTCGTGGGCCGGTGGCAGGATCGTGCGTGAGTACTCCGCGTTGCTTGATCCGCCGGGCATGGAAGCGCCCGCGCCGGCGGTAACTTCACCTGCAGTTGCCGCGCCGGTGGTTGCGCCGCCTGCCGCGCCGACGCCGTCAGCGGCAGTCGAAACACCCGCCCCAGCTAAACCCGCGCCTGCGGCACAGCCGGTGCCCGCTGCCCCGCGTACTGCAAGTGTCAAACAGATTACAGTGAACCAGGGTGACACGCTCTACCGCATTGCATCCGGTGTGAAGCCCGAAGGTATTTCGCTGGAACAAACTTTGATGGGCTTATTTCGCGCCAATCCTGATGCGTTTAACGGCAACAATATAAATCGGTTGCGTGCCGGCAGGATTCTGAATGTGCCTGAGCGTGAACAGCTTGCGGCGGTCGCGCAAGGCGACGCAGCGCAAGAGGTGCGCGCGCATGCCGGCAACTGGAACAGCTACAGGCAGAAGGTTGCCGACGGCGCGCAGCTTGCACCCGACGCAGCGCCTGCCTCCAAGGGCAGGATTACCGCGCGCGTGGAAGACAAGGCCGCGCCCGCCGGCCCCAAGGATGTGGTGGTGCTGTCCAAGGGTGGCGACGCGGTTGCTGCGGTCGAAGGCAAAGGCGGCAAAACCGGCGCCGACCGGGTGCGCGCATTGGAAGAAGATCTTGCCGCGCGCGACAAGACACTGGCTGAATTGCGGGAGCGTGCTGCCCAGCTTGAAAAGACCCTGACGGAATTGCGCAAGCTCGGCGAAATCAAAAAGCAGACGCCGGATGTGCCCGGCAAAGCTGTTGATACCAAAGCGGAAGCCAAGGCGCCGCCCAAGCCCGAAGCCAAGGCGCCGGAGGCACCCGAACCCGACGCCAAAGCCAAAGCTCCGGAGGTTCCCAAGCCGGCTGCCAAGGCCCCGGAAGCAGCAAAGTCGGATCCGCCGCCGAAAACCGTACCCCCGGTAGCACCGCCTGCACCTCCCGCGCAGAAAAAGGCTGTCGCACCACCGCCACCGGAGCCTGACCTCATGGATACGGTGATGGATAATATAGTGCCGATTGGAGGCGGGGCTGCCGCGCTGCTGGTTGGCATCGGTGGCTTCTGGGCGTTGCGCCGTCGCAAGAAAAACGCGGACGCCGATGATGAACCTGCGGTGTCGAAATTGAGGACCGAGCCCTTCACCGGAAACGCCGGTACCGGCGCTGCTGCGTTGGCGCCTGCTGCGCCTGCAGCGACTGTTTCCAACGTCTCCGACGTGGTTGACCCGATTGACGAGGCGCAGGTCTACATTGATTATGGCCGTGATGGGCAAGCCGAAGAGATGCTTAAAGAGGCCATGTCCAAGCAACCCCGTCGTGAAGACATCCCGCTCAAGCTGCTGGAAGTTTATGCAACGCGCGGTGACAAAAATGCTTTCAATTCGGTTGCAACTGGTTTCCATCAACTCACTGCCGGTGTCGGTGCCAACTGGGGCCGGGCGGGCGCGATGGGCTACGCGCTGGATCCGGATAACAGCCTGTATCCGTCCACCGGCGAGGTAGTTGATCTCGGCGCATCGCAAAAGTCATCGGCGCCCGATGTTGACCTGGACCTTGGTGGCGGCAGCAATGAAGGTGATGCGCTTGCTACCACCACTGACATTGAGCTTGATCAGGGCGGTGCAGGTGCCGATCCCAATAGGTCGGCGGGGACAGCGGGCGACCACGCCAAAACGGTGATCCTCGATGCTGCGCCGCCGATGACTGATTTCAATATCGAATTGCCGCCCGCCAGTGTGCCTGCGGCGCCCGAAGTCCAGCCAGCCCCGACTAACATGCTTGAATTCAATATTGATTTGCCGGCGGCATCCGCACCGGCAAGCGCCGAGCCTGTGGCAGCGCCCGCGGCCAAGGCAGATAGTGGCGGGCTGGATTTCAAAGTTGATTTTTCCGGCATCGACCTGAATCTTGACGACGCCAAACCGGCAGCTGCGCCCGCGGCAGTTGCCGGCGCACCCAAGGACGCGCAATGGGAAGATGTGCAACAGAAATTCGATCTTGCTCGCGCGTATCAGGAAATGGGCGATAATGAAGGCGTGGTGGAAATTCTGCACGAGGTCGAGCGCGAAGGTGATGCCGAACAGAAAGCCGAAGCGCAAAAATTGTTGCAGTCGCTCAAGTAAAACAAATTTACTTGTGCCGGACCGCAGTGCAATACGGCTGCGGTCTTTTACTTTGGGCGGCTGCATCCCGCTGAAATAAGCAAAATTATGCGTATTGCACTGGGCGTCGAATACGACGGCAGCGGTTTTTGCGGCTGGCAGACGCAGCTTGACGGGTGCGCGGTGCAAGATCGCCTGCAGGCTGCGCTGACGCAAATCGCGGGTATGCCGGTGGCAACGATATGTGCGGGTCGTACCGACGCAGGCGTGCATGCGCTGGCGCAGGTGGTGCATTTCGATTGCACGGTGGGACGGCCTGATTCGGCGTGGGTGCGCGGCGTCAATGCATTGCTGCCGCCCGCTTTGGCGGTCATCTGGGCACAGCGTGTCCCGCAGGCGTTTAGCGCGCGCTTTTCAGCCACTGCGCGGCACTATCGCTATGTTTTGCTGAATCATCCGGTGAGGCCTGCCGCCGATCACGGGCGTGTGGGCTGGTTTCATGCACCGCTGGATGTCCAGCGCATGCGTGCGGCGGCTGTGTGTTTGCTGGGGCAACATGATTTCAGCGCCTTTCGCTCGTCGCAATGCCAGGCGCGATCGCCGGTGCGCACGCTCACAGGTCTGGATATCCACACGCACGCGCCTTACCTTACGATTGATTTATGTGCCAACGGATTTTTGCATCATATGGTGCGTAACATCGTCGGTAGCCTGATTTATGTCGGTAGCGGCCGCCAACCAGCGGCCTGGATGCTCGAACTGCTTGCCGCGCGCGACCGCACTCACGCGGCGCCCACGTTTGATGCGGCGGGACTCTATCTCACCGGCGCTGACTATGATGCGGCGTGGAATTTGCCCCAGCGTGTGCGGGTAAAATCGCCAGCACTTGCCCTGGAGAACATGACATGACGGCGATCAAAATATGCGGCATCACGCGCCATCAGGACGCGCTGGCTGCTGCGTGTTGCGGCGCGAACGCGATCGGACTGGTGTTTTATGCCCAAAGCCCGCGCCACGTCACGCCCGCGCGCGCGGCGGAGCTCATACGCGCGCTGCCGCCATTTGTGATGAGCGTGGGGTTGTTTGTCGATGCCGCTGCTGACGAAGTGAAACAAACATGCGCTGCGGCGCGTGTCGATCTGTTGCAATTTCATGGCGACGAATCGCCTGCCTATTGCCGCCAGGTTTCACGCCAATGCGGTGTGCCGTATCTCAAGGCATTGCGAGTCAGGGCGGGGGTGGATTTGTTACAATACGCCGGCGCCTACCACGACGCCAAGGCGTTGTTGCTGGATGCCTACGTTGAAGGCACGCACGGCGGCACCGGTGCCACATTCGATTGGGCGTTGATTCCGAAAAATCTTCCGCTGCCGGTAGTGTTATCCGGCGGCCTGACACTGGAAAACGTGACTGCGGCGATCCTGGCCGTCAGACCGTGGGCGGTGGATGTATCCAGCGGTGTGGAGTCGCCAGAATTGGCAGGTGGAGTAGTAAGCAAGGGAATCAAGGACGCGGCGAAAATCGCAGCGTTTGTAACTGGAGTGCGTAATGCAGAGGGTTGACCTGCCCGACGCCCACGGGCATTTTGGGCCGTATGGCGGCGTATTCGTTGCCGAGACGCTGATCGATGCGCTCGAAGAATTGCGCGCGGCGTATGAAAAATACCAGCACGATGCCGAATTTAAAAAAGAGTTCGCCTACGAACTCAAGCATTACGTCGGCCGCCCCAGCCCGGTGTACCACGCCAAGCGCTGGTCGGAGCATTTCGGCGGCGCACAAGTGTATTTGAAGCGCGAGGATTTGAATCACACCGGCGCGCACAAAATCAACAACGTCATTGGCCAGGCGATGCTCGCCAAACGCATGGGCAAGCCGCGCGTAATCGCCGAGACCGGCGCGGGCCAGCACGGCGTGGCGACCGCGACCATCGCCGCGCGTTACGGCATGGAATGCGTGGTCTATATGGGATCGGAGGACGTCAAGCGTCAGGCGCAAAACGTCTACCGCATGAAGCTCCTCGGCGCCACCGTGGTGCCGGTGGAAAGCGGCTCCAAAACGCTCAAGGATGCGCTCAACGAAGCGATGCGCGACTGGGTAACCAACGTTGAGAACACCTACTACATCATCGGCACCGTCGCCGGGCCGCATCCGTATCCGATGATGGTGCGCGATTTCCAGTCGGTGATCGGCATCGAAGCGCGCGAGCAGATGCCCGAAATGACCGGTCGCCAGCCTGACGCGGTGATTGCGTGCGTGGGCGGCGGCTCTAACGCGATGGGAATTTTTTATCCGTACCTGGCCGACGCACCCGTGCGGCTGATTGGCGTTGAAGCCGCCGGGCATGGCCTGGAAAGCGGCAAACATGCCGCCACGCTGACGGCCGGCAAGCCGGGCGTGCTGCACGGCAACCGTACTTATCTGCTGCAGGACGAAAACGGCCAGATCGTCGAAACCCATTCGATTTCGGCGGGGCTGGATTATCCGGGCGTGGGTCCCGAGCACGCCTGGTTGAAGGACTGTGGCCGCGCAGAATACGTGTCGATAACCGACGATGAAGCTTTGCAGGCCTTCCATGATCTGTGCAGGTTCGAGGGTATTATTCCCGCGCTCGAATCCAGTCACGCATTGGCCTACGCCGCCAAGATGGCGCCGCGCATGAAGCGCGAACAGATTCTGCTGGTGAACCTGTCGGGCCGTGGCGACAAGGATATGCACACCGTGGCCGAGAAATTGGGGCTTAAGTTTTAGTGAAGGGTGAAGAGTGAAGAGTGAAATGCCAAATCAAGTGCGTAGGTAGGGTTCTACCCTTCACCCTTCACGAGGTCAACAGATGTCCCGCATCGCCACCACATTCGCGCAACTCAAAGCGCAGCGCAGAAAAGCGCTGATTCCTTTTATCACCGCGGGCGATCCGTATCCCGCGATGATGCTGCCGCTGATGCATGCCCTGGTGGCAGGGGGCGCGGATGTGATTGAATTGGGTGTGCCGTTTTCCGATCCGATGGCCGATGGCCCTGTGATCCAGCGCGCCAGTGAGCGCGCCCTGGCGCAGGGTGTATCGCTTAAGCAAGTGATCGGTTTTGTTACGGAATTTCGCCAGACCAATAACAGCACACCGGTGGTGCTGATGGGCTATGCCAACCCCATTGAGGCGATGGGTGTGGAGCATTTCGCGGATCGCGCCAAATCCGCCGGCGTGGACGGCGTGCTGGTGGTGGATTACCCGCCCGAGGAGGCGCAGGCTCTGGTCAAATTGTTGGACGCGCGTGGCCTGGATACGATATTTTTGTTGTCACCGACCACGCGCGATGCGCGGCTGCAACAAGTCGGCGAACTGGGTCGTGGTTATCTCTACTATGTGTCGCTCAAGGGCGTCACCGGCGCGGGCAATATTGACGCCGATGAAGTCGCGCAACGCGTGAATCACATCAAGAAATTTACCCAACTACCGGTGGGCGTGGGTTTTGGCATACGCGATGCGGAATCCGCGAAACGGGTTGCGCAAGTGGCGGACGCGGTGGTGATAGGCAGCCGCTTGGTACAGGAAATTCTCGACGCCGGCGCGGATGCGCCGGCGCGATTGCAGGCGTTGCTCGCGGATATCCGGGCGGCGATGGATAGCGGGACTAGTAAATGAGCTGGCTGCAGAAACTGCTGCCGCCGAAAATAAAGCGTGGCGCCGGCAGCCCCAAAAAAGCGGTGCCGGAAGGGCTGTGGAGCAAATGCAGCGCCTGCGAGACGGTGCTCTACCGTGCCGATCTGGAAAAAAATATTCAAGTTTGCCCCAAGTGCTCGTATCACAATCGTATCTCCGCGCGCGAGCGGCTCGAGGGTTTGTTTGATCCCGATGGCCGTTATGAAATCGGCGCGGAAGTGTTGCCGCTCGACACGCTCAAATTCAAGGACAGCAAGCGCTACAGCGATCGCATTAACGCCGCGCGCGAAGATACATCGGAAGAAGACGCGCTGGTGGTGATGCAAGGCGCGATCAAGGCTATCCCGGTGATTGTGGCGGCCTTTGAATTTCGTTTTATGGGGGGGTCGATGGGTTCGGTGGTGGGTGAGCGATTTGTGCGCGGCGTGCAGGTGTGCCTTGATCAGCGCCTGCCGTTTATTTGTTTTACCGCCAGCGGCGGCGCGCGCATGCAGGAAGGCGTTTTGTCGCTGATGCAAATGGCGAAGACCTGCGGCGCGTTGACGCAGCTCGCGCAGGAAAAGCTGCCGTTTATCAGCGTGCTCACCGACCCGACGATGGGCGGCGTGTCGGCGAGTTTTGCGATGATCGGCGACGTGGTGATCGCGGAACCGGGCGCGCTGATCGGATTTGCCGGGCCGCGCGTGATTGAGCAGACGGTGCGCGGAAAACTGCCTGAAGGGTTTCAGCGCGCCGAGTTTTTGCTGGCGCACGGCGCGATTGACATGATTGTTGACCGGCGTGAGTTGCGCGACAAGCTCGCGAACCTGCTCACGCTGTTGCTCAAGCTGCCTGCGGCAGCGTGACATCGCTGATTCATAAACCTGTAGACAGCTCACGTTACGTTCATGTCATGCACTGAACGAACGCTCGACAAATGGCTCGCGCATATCGAGCGCGTGCATCCGCAATCCATTGCGATGGGTTTGGACCGCGTGCGCGTGGTGAAAGACGCGATGGCGCTCGCGCCGCAATTTCCGCTGCTTACCGTTGGCGGCACCAATGGCAAAGGCTCGGCTTGCATGATGCTCGAAGCCATTTTGCATCAAGCGGGTTATAAAGTTGGCTGTTACACCTCGCCGCATTTGCTGCGTTACAACGAGCGTGTGCGTATTGCGCGCGTAGAAGCCAGTGACACCGACCTCGCGCGCGCGTTCGAGGCGGTGGAGCGCGCGCGTTTGCGCGCCGGCGTGGCGCTGACCTATTTCGAATTCGGCACCCTGGCGGCAATGGCGTTGTTTATCGAGGCGAAAGCCGATGTGGTGATACTGGAAGTCGGTCTCGGCGGACGGCTGGACGCGGTCAATGTGTTCGAGCCGGATTGCGCGATGGTGATGAGTGTGGCGCTCGACCACATGGAATACCTCGGTGACACGCGCGAGAAAATCGGTTTCGAGAAGGCCGCTATTTTTCGAGCGGGAAAACCGGCGATTTGCGCGGACAGTGATCCGCCGCGGTCGCTGACGGCACACGCTGCGGCGATAGGCGCGCAACTGCTGGTTCGTGGCCGTGACTTCGATGCGAAATCTGCCCCTGTGCAATGGGCCTATAGTGGACCCGGCGGAGCCCGTCATGGCCTGCCGTGGCCGGCATTGCGCGGGGCGCATCAGCTGGGCAACGCGGCGGCGTGCATCGCAGCGCTGGACAGTTTGCGTGATCGCCTGCCGGTGACCATGAACGATATCCGCAGCGGCTTGCTGAGCGTTGAAAATCCCGGCCGCTTTCAGGTGTTGCCGGGCCGGCCCACGGTGATTCTGGACGTAGCGCATAACCCGCATGCGGCGCAGGCGTTGGCGAGCAGCCTCGACAGCATGCCGCGCGGCGGACGTAGCGGACGTACGTTTGCGGTTTTCGCGATGCTGGCGGATAAGGATATCGCGGGTGTGATCAGCATTATGAAACCGCGGGTTAGCGCATGGTTTGCCGCGGGCATTAACCGCAGTGGGCCACGCGGCGTCAGCGCCGAGGTCATTGCGCTACAACTCGCGGCGGCGGGCATTACCGCGGTCACGCGCTGTGAGAATGTCGCGGCGGCGTTGCACGCGGCGCGCGAGGCGGCGCAGGTTGATGATAAAATTCTGGTGTTTGGATCGTTTTACACGGTGTCCGAGGCGATGCGCGCGAGCCTGTCAGCGCGCGGCAAATCGCGTGATCTGTCACGCGGCAAATGAGTTAACCGAAAGCGGAAGCGTAATGGCGAAGCCCGTCAGCGAAGAGGAACTCCAACTCAAAAAGCGTGCGCGCCGGCGTCTCATCGGCGCCCTTGTGCTGGTCACCGCGGTTGCTGCGATATTGCCGATGGTGTTCGATACCGATCCCAAGCCGACGTCGCAGGAAATCAATATCCAGATTCCCTCGCCGGATGCCAAGGGCGGCTTTACCTCAAAAGTTGTGCCGCTACCGGCGCCGCAAGGCAAATCCGCGGTAACCCCCAAACCCGAAGCCACGGCACAGCCCGCGGCGCAAGCGCCTGAGGCGCAGAAAGAAGCATCTGCGCCCAAGCCTGACGCTGAAAAGGCGCCGGAAAAAGCGCCGCCGTTGAAGCCCGGTCCCGGCACCTTCTTCATTCAGGTGACCGCGTTGTCCGATGCCGGCAGGGCTAAACAAGAGCAGCAGAAAATCATCGACGCGGGCATAGTCTCGTATATAGAAGTTGTCGCTGCGGGCGCCGGCAAGGTCACGCGGGTGCGTGCAGGCCCGTTCGCCACCCGTGACGAAGCTGAGCGCGCGCGCGCGCAATTGGCGGCGATCGGGCTTGAAGGCAAGGTTGCGGCGCAGTAGCCTAAGATGACGCTGTTTGATCACGCGGTGCTGACCATTACCGGGTTCTCGGTGCTGCTGGGCGTGTTGCGCGGATTTAGCCGCGAGGTCATCGCGCTGGCCAGTTGGGCGGTTGCGTTTGTCGCGGCCAGTGTCTACAGCGGTGCGCTGGCGCCGTTGCTGGCGCGGCAGATTGCGGATGACAGCTGGCGCGTGCTGGCGGCGTTTGTCGCGGTGTTTTTCGTGGTGCTGATCGTGATGAGCCTGATCGCATTGTTCGTATCGAAACTGATCAAGAGTGCCGGGCTGGGTTTTGAAGACCGTTTGCTGGGCAGTTTTTTTGGTCTCGCGCGCGGACTGCTGGTGATACTGGTGCTGGTGTTGCTGGCGGGATTGACCGCGTTGCCGCGCCAGACGGTATGGAAAGATGCTATGCTCGCTGGGCCCTTGGAGCAGCTCGCAGTGATCGTCAAACAATGGCTGCCACAGGATTGGGCGAAATACATCACGTATGATTAATAAATGAGCTGAGACAGAGGCCGGGTGATGTGCGGAATTCTCGGTGTGGTCGCGAAAACGCCGGTCAACCAACTGCTCTACGACGGGCTGCTGGTGCTGCAGCATCGCGGGCAGGATGCGGCGGGTATTGTCACTGCCGATGGCGCCAACTTTCACTCGCATCGCGGCATGGGCATGGTGCGTGACGTATTCCGCACACGCAATATGCGTGCGTTAAGCGGCTCTGCCGGCATTGCGCACACGCGTTACCCGACCGCAGGCTCCGCCTCGTCGGTGGCCGAATCGCAGCCGTTTTATGTGAACTCACCGTTTGGCATCGTGCTCGGTCACAACGGCAACCTCACCAATACCGGGCAACTGAAAATCGATTTGTTCCGCTCGGATTTGCGCCATGTCAACACCGGCTCGGATTCGGAGGTGCTGCTCAATGTGCTGGCGCACGAGCTGCAAAACAACACCACTTACAAGCTCGATCCGGCGATGATATTTGCTGCGGTATCGGGCGTGCACCGGCGTTGCCGCGGCGCGTATTCCGTGGTGGCGATGATCGCGGGTTACGGCATGCTGGCGTTTCGTGATCCCTTCGGCATACGTCCGCTGGTCTTCGGCCGTGCCGAAACGGACAGCGGTTATGACTACATGGCATCGTCCGAAAGCGTGGCGCTCGACGCGCTGGGCTATGAAGTGGTGCGCGATGTGGCGCCGGGCGAGGCGATTTTTGTCGACATGGACGGCAACTTTTACAGCCAGCAATGCGCGCCGGCGGCATCGCTCAATCCGTGCATCTTCGAGTTTGTGTATCTGGCGCGTCCGGATTCGGTGATCGACGGCATTTCGGTTTATGAAACACGCTTGCGCATGGGCGAAAGCCTCGCCGAAAAAATCCGGCGCGAGCACGGCAATCTCGATATCGACGTGGTGATTCCGATACCGGACTCCAGCCGCCCGGCAGCGATGCAGTTGTCCAAGCAACTGGATTTGCCGTATCGCGAAGGCTTCATCAAAAACCGTTACATCGGCCGCACCTTTATCATGCCGGGGCAGGCGGTGCGCCGTCGATCGGTGCGTCAGAAATTGAATGCGATCGACATGGAGTTCAAAGGCAAGAACGTGCTGATCGTGGACGATTCCATCGTGCGCGGCACCACCAGCAGCGAAATCGTGCAAATGGCGCGTGAGTCGGGGGCGCGCAAAGTGTATTTCGCGTCGGCGGCGCCGCCGGTGCGTTTTCCGAATGTGTACGGCATCGACATGCCCACACGCGAAGAACTGATCGCCAGTAATCGCAGCGACGAAGAGATTGCGCGCGAAATCGGCTGCGATGAACTGATCTATCAGGATCTCGACGCGTTGATTGAAGCCGTGCGTAGTGTCAATCCGCAGGTCAAAGAATTCGAGGCTTCCTGCTTTAACGGGGTGTATGTCACCGGCGATATCACGCAAGCCTATCTCGACGGCGTTGAGCAGGAGCGTCGCGACAGCACCAAACGCGCGCGCGAGTCGGCTGCGCAGCAGCTCGCACTTGAGTTGGAAACTGTCGATTAATCAATTAGTTACGTTGCATCTTGGTTGACGTATGTACGAAGTCGAAGCCTTTCGTGAAGCGCGCGTCGAGGTGCTGCATGCGCTGATCAAGGCGCATCCGTTGGCGACGCTGGTGACGGTCAGCGCGCAGGGGCTTGAGGCCAACCACATTCCGCTGTTGATCGACCCGGAACCCTTGCCGTTCGGAACGCTGCGCGGGCACGTCGCGCGCGCAAATCCCGTGTGGCGCACATGCAGCGCCGACAGTGAAGTGCTGGCGGTGTTTCAGGGGCCGCAGGCTTACATCACGCCCTCGTGGTATGTATCCAAGGCGCAGCACGGCAAAGTGGTGCCCACCTGGAACTACGCCGTGGTGCATGCGCACGGGCCGCTCACGATAGTCGAGGATGCCGAGTGGCTGCGCGCGCTGGTGACACGCTTGACGGCAAGTCAGGAATCGCGGCGCGATAAGCCGTGGCAGGTCACGGATGCACCTGGCGATTATGTCAACACCATGCTGCAAGCCATCGTCGGCATCGAGATCCCCGTGCGCCGTCTGCAGGGCAAATGGAAGATGAGCCAGAACCGTTTGCCGCAGGACCGTGAGGGCGTAATTAAGGCACTGCATTCACAAGGCGATACGGCTAGTTTGGCGATGCTGGACGCAATGGACGCGAAGCGGCAGTGAAAGTTGTCGTGCTCGGCGCGGGCTTGCTCGGCGTCACCTCAGCTTATTACCTTCAGCAACTCGGCCACGAAGTGACAGTGCTCGACCGGCAGGCAACGCCCGCGGCCGAAACCAGTTTCGCCAACGGCGGGCAGATTTCCGTCAGTCACTCCGAACCGTGGGCCAATCCGGGCGCGCCGTTCAAGGCGTTGCAGTGGCTATGCAAAGAAGATGCGCCGCTGTTGTTCAGACTGCGTGCCGATGTGCGTCAGTGGTTGTGGGGCCTGCAATTCCTGCGTGAATGCACGCCCGCGCGCACGCGGCGCAATATTGAACAGATCGTGCGGCTGGGGCTTTATAGCCGCGAAATGTTGCAGGCGCTGCGGCGCGAAACCGGCATTGCCTACGACCATCGCACACAGGGCATATTGCATTTCTACACCACGCAAAAGGAATTCGACGCAGCGCTAAAACCCGCCGAACTTATGCGTGAACTGGGTTGTGAGCGCCGTGTGATTTCCGCCGCTGAAGCGGTGCGCATTGAACCGGCGTTAAGTCACATCCGCGCGCGCCTTGCGGGCGCCACCTACACCGCGCAAGACGAATCAGGTGATGCTAACCTGTTTGCACGCGAAGTGGTGCGCCTGTGCCACGACCGTGGCGTGCAGGTGCTGTTGAGCCACACCGTGACAGCGCTGCGCACCGCGGGTGGTGTGAAGGGTGCGCCTATCGATCATGTAGAGGCCACCGATGCCGAAGGGCGTTTTCAGTGCATACGCGGTGATGCGTTTGTGCTGGCGCTGGGTTCGGTGAGTCCGCTATTCGCGTCGCCGTTGGGCATACGCCTGCCGATTTATCCGGCCAAGGGTTATTCGGTCACCATGCCGGTCAAGGACGAATCGAAAGCGAATCAGGTGTCGCTCACCGATGACGAGTTCAAATTGGTTTACTCACGCCTCGGCAACCGTTTACGCATTGCCGGCACCGCTGAATTCAACGGCTACGACCGCGACCTGAATCGCGTGCGTTGCGAGGCCATCGTGCGCCGCGTTGAAGATGTATTTCCCGGCGCGGGTGACAGCACGCAGGCGCAGTTCTGGACCGGGCTGCGGCCTGCCACACCCAGCAACGTGCCGCTGATCGGCAAGACGAAGGTGCCGAATCTTTACCTCAACACCGGCCACGGCACGCTGGGCTGGACGCACGCCTGCGGCTCCGGCAAATCCATAGCGCGCATCGTCAGCGGGCTTGCGCCGGAGGTGGATTTTGCGTTTACCCAGTGAAGCGGCGATTGGGGCGCAAGCCTAAATTTGACAATTGCGCTGGGGGCGGGTAACGTAACGTTTTGCTTTAACGCGCCGATTTGAATTCAGCTTGCGGGCGCGCAATAAATCCGGCTAAAGAGAGCGCAGTTACGTCTCAAACCCGGTGCAGCGCAAGCGAACCGGGTTTTTGTTTTTTTAAAGAGGCAACGTCATGAAAAATGGATTTACCACAACCATACTGCATTCCGATCTGGAAGCGCCGATAGAGCATTATTCGGTACACAAGCCGATGCACACTGCGGTGGCGTTCGGCTATCCCGACTCGCGTGAGCTGGTGAAGGTGTTCAAGGGCGAGGCCGCCGGCTATGCCTATGGGCGCCAAGGCAATCCCACAACCGCCGCGCTGGAATCGAAGGTGAGCAAGATGGAGGACGGTATCGCCACCGCGTGCTTTTCCACCGGCATGGCGGCGATTGCATCGACCTTTGTCGCGCTGTTGCGTGGCGGCGATCATGTGGTTTCGACCTCGTTCCTGTTTGGCAATACCAACAGCCTGTTCGGCACCTTCAATACCTGGGGCTGCGAGATCACCTTTGTGGATGCCACCGATGTGAACAACGTGGCGTGCGCGATCCGGCCCAATACCCGTATGGTGTTTGTCGAAACCATCGCCAACCCGCGCACGCAGATCGCGGACCTCACGCGCATCGGCGAATTGTGCGCGAAGCACCGTTTGCTCTACGTCGTCGATAACACCATGACCTCGCCGTACCTCTACCGCCCGAAGCGCGACCAGGCGGGACTGGTGATCAATTCGCTGACCAAGTACATCGGCGGCCACGGCAATGCGCTGGGTGGCGCGGTCACCGACACCGGACTTTATGATTGGACGCAGTATTCAAATATTTACGACAACTACAAGAACGTCAAGCCTGCGATGTGGGGCATCCAGCAAATTCGCAAAAAGGGATTGCGAGACGTGGGCGCTACGCTGGCTGCGGAACCCGCGCACCGCATCGCCACCGGCGCCGAGACGCTGGCGCTGCGCATAGAGCGCTCTTCAGGCAACGCGCTGGCGCTCGCACGATTTCTCGCCAGCCATTCCAAGGTGACCAAGGTCTACTACCCCGGCCTCGAAGATCACCCGCAGCACCGGCTGGCGGGTAAGTTATTCAAGTGCTACGGCGCGCTGATGAGCATCGAGCTTGCCGGAGGCATTGATTGCTGCGACTTCCTCAATCGTCTGCAACTGGTGATCTCATCAAGCCACCTCGGCGACAATCGCACGCTGGCGATACCGATTGCGCAGACGATCTACTGGGAAATGGGCGCCGCGCGCCGTGCCGAGATGGGCATTGCGGAATCGCTGATTCGCCTGTCGATAGGCATCGAAGATGAGGATGACTTGATCGG
>CAMBCF010000072.1 GCA_945864585.1 Bordetella parapertussis
GCTGCGTAGTCATTCGTAAGTATTTGTTATCATTCAATTGTTTGGTTAAGGGCGCCGAGTTGAAAATTTCGCCATGAGAGGTCCATTGAACATGCTTTTTGTGTGCACCGGCAACAGCGCGCGCTCGATACTCGGCGAAGCGCTGGCGACAACGTTGTCACAAGGCCGCTTGTGCGGTTACTCAGCAGGCTCGCATCCCGGCGGCGAGGTCAATCCGTTCGCTGCCGAACTGTGCGCGCAAATGAATTATCCGGCACAAAACCTGCGCTCGAAATCCTGGGATGAATTTGCAGTCGCTGGCGCACCCGCGATGGATTTGATCGTCACCGTATGCGACAGCGCGGCAGGTGACGCGTGTCCGCTATGGCTGGGACATCCGGCTACCGCGCACTGGGGATTGCCCGACCCGGCGGCGGTTGCCGGCAGCGATGCCGATAAGCGCGCCGCGTTTGCCGCGATTCGTGATGTGATGGCGAAGCGTATTGAGATGCTGCTTGCGTTGCCGTTCGAAAGCATGACCGATGGTGAACGGCGCGATGCCATGCGGCGGATTGGTGAAACCGCGATGCTTGATCCGGCGACGGAAAAACTGTTTGCGGCCCGCTGAGCAATAAAAACGAAAATGAATGCCCCCGCATCCCACCGCATAACCGCCGAATTCGCAGGCACCGCGCTGTTACTCGCGATTGTCGTGGGCTCCGGCATCATGGGCGAGATGCTCGCCAACGGCAACGCCGCGATTGCTTTGCTTGGCAATTCCATCGCCACCGGTGCGGGGCTGTATGTATTGATCACCGTCCTCGGCCCCATCTCCGGCGCGCACTTCAATCCGGTGGTATCACTGACCTTTTGGCGCAGTGGCGAACTCACACTGGGTTTGCTGATCGCGTATGTAGCCGCGCAAGTATGCGGCGGCATCATCGGCGTGTGGCTCACGCATTTGATGTTCGACCTGCCGGTAGTTCAGTTCTCCAGCAAGGTGCGCAGCGGCGTGCCGCAGTGGATTTCGGAGTTTCTTGCCACCGCTGTGCTGCTCGCCACCATTCATCTGGGGCTGCGCCACGCTGCCGAGCGCGTGCCGCTGCTGGTGGCGCTGATCGTGACCGCTGGTTACTGGTTTACGGCAAGCACGTTTTTCGCGAACCCGGCGGTAACGATTGCGCGCGCTTTCAGCAACACCTTTGCCGGCATACAGCCAGCCGATGTCGCCGGGTTTATCGCGGCCCAATGCGTTGCCGCTTTGGTGGCGTGTATCTGCATCGCCCGCCGCAGCGCCGTGAATCACAGTCTAGACTGAGCGCTCCGGCGGCAGCATTTGTCGAAAAAGCGTAATAAAATCATCATCATCCTGATATGTTGACGGTTTACGCTCTAGCGCGTGAGAACCGCCGAAGAGATAGTGATCAAGTCCTATACCGCGCAGCCGTCGGGCTTGCGCATAGCCTTGGTCACCGAGACCTTTCCGCCGGAGGTAAACGGCGTGGCGATGACCTTGGGCCGGCTGGTAAAAGGTCTGACCGAACGGGGCCATGCGGTTCAAATCGTGCGGCCCCGTCAAGGACGTGAGCAAGACCCGCCCGCGGCAGGCGCTGCCGGTGGCGGCGTGGACGAAATACTGGTCCATGGTATTCCCATACCGAACTACCCCGATCTGCGCTTTGGCATGCCGTCGGAAAACCGCCTGCTTAAACTGTGGCGGCAAAAGCGGCCTGACATTGTGCATGTGGCCACTGAAGGTCCGCTCGGCTGGTCGGCAGTCACTGCGGCACGCAAATTGCAGCTGCCGGTGGCCAGCTCGTTTCACACCAATTTTCACCAGTATTCGGGCCACTACGGCATGGGTTTGCTGAAGATGCCGATTGAGGCTTACTTGCGCGAGTTCCACAACCGTACCCTGGCGACGCTGGCGCCCACGCAGGCTATGGTGAAATCCCTGCAAAGCCGCGGTTATCGCAATGTGTCGGTGTTGTCGCGCGGCGTAGCGATCGAGCAGTTCACACCGGCACGGCGGTCAACGTCACTGCGTGCGTCCTGGGGCGCCGGCGATGGCGACGTGGTGGTGTTGTACGTGGGCCGTTTGGCGAAAGAAAAAAACGTCGCCCTCTTACTGACGGCATTCTCCGCTATACAGTCCCAATTGCCCTCGTCCAGGCTGGTTCTTGTCGGCGACGGGCCTCTGCGCAAGCCGCTGCAGGACGCCTGCCCGCAAGCCCTGTTCACGGGCATTCAGACGGGCGAGGAACTGGCGGCGCATTACGCTTCCGGCGATTTGTTTCTGTTTCCCAGCCTTACCGAAACGTTTGGCAACGTCGTGCCCGAGGCACTTGCCAGCGGCTTGTCCGTACTGTCCTATGCCAGCGCCGCAGCGGCGAACCTGATTACCCATGATCACAACGGCGTGCTGGTTGCACCGGGTGAAGAACTGCAGTTCGTCAACGCCGCGGTTGCGCTGGCCGTCGAACACGACAGACGCAACGCGCTGCGAAAACAGGCTGCCCCCAGCGTCGCGCACATGAGTTGGGCGGCTGTGGCGCAGAGTTTTATCGGCACCCTGCGCGCCGTGATTGAACGCCACGCCAGCCAGCGCAGCGCCGTCTTGCGCCCGGCAGCTGCGGCCCGCGTTAACCCGCCCAGCGCACGAGGGCTTGCCCCATACGAATGAGCGTTCCCTCGCGCAGACCATGGCATAACCCAAAACCTTTCGGGGCCAGAACGATGATGGTGGAGCCATGCTGAAACCAGCCCATTTCCTGCCCTTTGCTGAACGCCGCATCACAGGCGATGCGGTGCGGCCCCCGATACTGCAGGTGCAGCAGTACGTCGAGAAAATGCAGGCGGATGCTGGCCACCAGTATCGCCGCCACCGGCACCAGTGCAACGGGCATGCCGCTGCAGGGGCCATCGCCGGTGAGGCGGGTTTTAATAAAGGCCCTTTCGTTTTTGCAGAACAATTTTTCGATGCGCCGCAGTGCAATGGGATTGACGTTCCAGGTGTCGCCGCAGAAGTAAGTGACCTGCTCCACGCTGCAATCCTGTGGCGCGTGAAAGCGGTGGTACATACTCGAAGTCAGACGCAGTGTCACAAAATGGCCGTCGCGCCATTCATTGCCACGCGCATCGTCACCCAGCAAATCGTCCAGCGTGTAGGAAAAACCCTTGGCCTGAAATACCTGCATGCCCTCGATAGGACCGTGGGCCCCCACGATGCCGTCGCAGGGACTCGACAACGTTGCAGGGTCGGCATCAATCGGCCGCAGCCCCGGTTTGAGTTCGCGAATAAAACAGTCGTGCAGGCTGGTAAAACGGGTTTTACGGGCTTCGCCAAGATCAAGGCCGGAAAAAAAACGCCAAATGGCAATGGATGCATCGCGTACCAGCGGTTGTTCTATCTTGCTGAAATGGCCGATAAACTGCGTAAGCCAGCGGCGCGGCAAGCGGTTAGTGAGCAGGAAATTGAGGTCTTCCTGGCGCAGCAACTTTTGCAGGGCGTCACGCACATTCATGACGTGAACCCCCCGTTGGTTTTTTAGTGAGAGGCAATGACTTGTGAATGAAACCATCGGCTGGTATGCCCTCGGCGGCGGTGCACTGCTCTATGCATTGATCCGCGCAAAACAGCGGCTGGAACTTTCGCTGGCCAAGCACCGTTCGCTGGCCGGCCATCCGCGATGGGCGCGGCGTATCGCGGCCCTGATGCCGAACTACAGCTACGGCGAAAACGAAGCGCTCGCTGTGGATGGCGCACCGGCAGAGGTGGTGGCGCAACGTAAAGCCGCGTTCGAGTCGCTGGTGGCGCAATTCGGCACGCGCTTTGCTCGCAGCGTGGAACAATCGGCACAGGCCGAAGCAGGCATTTCGGACATGCAATTCGTGAGCGCTTACCGTGTGCCGTTTCAATTTCGGCAATTGGCGGCGCAGATCAAAAGCGGCTCGTTCGTGCGATCCACGGCCGGCGTTACAGTCACCGATCTCGATGGCAACTGCTTTTACGATCTCACTGGATCGTATGGCGTGAACGTGTTTGGCAATGATTTTTACAAGACGTGTATCGCCGAAGGCAGCGCTTTGGTGAGCGAGCTGGGCCCGGTGCTGGGCGCCTATCACCCGGTGGTTACCGATAATGTGCAACGCTTGAAACAGATTTCGGGTATGGACGAGGTGTCGTTTCACATGTCCGGCACCGAAGCGGTGATGCAGGCGGTGCGGCTTGCGCGCTACCACAGCAAGCGTCCGCATCTGGTGCGTTTTTGCGGTGCTTACCACGGCTGGTGGGGCGACGTGCAGCCGGGCATTGGCAACCCGGTGCGCGCGCGCGACACCCACACCCTGAAGGAAATGGACGAGGCAACGCTGCGCGTGTTGAGGAGCCGTCGCGATATTGCCTGTGTGCTGGTCAACCCCTTGCAGGCGTTGCATCCGAATGCCACTGCGCCGGCAGATTCGTCGCTGGTCGACAGTTCGCGCCGTGCCGGCTATGCACGCGCCGAATACACGACGTGGTTGCAACAACTGCGGGCGTCCTGCACCGAGCGCAACATCGCTTTGATATTCGATGAGGTGTTTGTCGGCTTTCGCCTCGCGCCCGGCGGCGCACAGGAATACTTCGGCGTGCACGCCGACATGGTGACTTACGGCAAGACGCTCGGCGGCGGCTTGCCGGTGGGCGTGGTGTGTGGCAAAAGCGCCTGGATGAAGCGTTTTCGTGATGATGCACCGGCGGATATTTGTTTTGCGCGCGGCACCTTCAATTCGCATCCCTACGTGATGGGCGCGATGAATGTGTTCCTGCGGCGTTTGGAAAGCGCGCCCATCCAGTCGCTGTATCAGGGTTTGGAAGAAACCTGGAACCGCCGCGCGTACGCCCTGAATCAGCAATTGCAGGATGCGGGGCTGCCGCTTCAGGTAGCCAATCTTTCGTCGATCTGGACGGTGTATTACACGCAGCCTGCTTGCTACAACTGGTTGTTTCAACACTATCTTCGTCTTGAAGGACTGGCCTTGAGCTGGGTGGGCAGCGGGCGTCTGATCTTCAGTCTTGACTACAGCGATCAGGATTTTGACGCGGTAGCGCAGCGCTTCGTGCGCGCTGCGCTCTCCATGCAGCGGGACGGCTGGTGGTGGCGCGTTCCAGCACTCACAAATCAGGCCATCAAGCGCCGTATCCTGCGCGAAATGATCGCGCACCGCACCGGCTACTGATGCCGATGTGAATTTCGCGGCTCGATAGGCTCGCCGCGCAACAACGCCAGTGGCGCTTTGTAGTAAAGCTTGATGTCATGAAACGGATCGGTAAGGATTTTGCTCATCCACACGATCCCAGACAGCACGTCCTTGATAAAAAACAGCTGCACGGTGCGAAACAGCAGGCCGCCGGCACCGATGGCAAGCCACATCAGTCCGGTGTTATGGATAAAGCCGCCGCTATTGGTGTGCGGCTCGACCAGCCCCAACAAGGTGGGATCAAGTATCAGTAGCGCCGGCGAGGCGGCCCAAACGCTCATCAGCACAATCTTGCGGCGCAGGTTGTAGCCGACCTTGATTTCTTCCTTGTGCTCGTGCGTGGCCTGATTTATTTCATCATAGCCTTTGGGTTCAAAGAAAAAATGTCCGGATTGCCGGCTGGTCATGGCGATCAGCCACGCAATCAAGGCGGCGGTCGCGGGATCCTTGAGCAGCAGCGCGTACGCACACACAAAACTGATCGCGCTGAGCAGATGCAATGATTGGTTGATACGGCTGTGATGATAATAACGGTGATCATCCCAGCGCTGAATTTGAAGCTGTTTGAAGAACTCGGACATGGTCACTCCCTGGGGCACAATACACTGGGACATCCCTGATTCGTAGTGTAGCGGCAATACATGACGTCCACGTGACGGCTGGTGTTGCGCTGGTGTTACGGGCGAACAGGCGCATGAGGGCGGCGACTACAATGTCGCAACTGTTTTAAAGCCGGGCGGCGCGTGAGATCACGCCCGCAAACGTTGTTCGTGGATGGCCGCCATCGGCTGTACCGTGGCCAGCGTGTATTCGGGGGTGCTGCGCACCAGTTCCATGCCACCGTCCATGTGTTCCACCAGGGCCGTGCAGCTATCCACCCAATCGCCGCAGTTGAAATAGTTTATGCCGTCAACAGATTTCATTGCTGCCGTATGAATGTGCCCGCAAACCACGCCATCCATTTTTTTCTTCCGTGTTGCGCGGGCAGCCACTGTTTCAAAGTCGCCGATGTACGCCACGGCTTTCAGCACGTTTCGTTTCGCGTAGTCCGCCAGCGACCAATGCCCGCCGATGCCGAGTTTGCGCCGGCTCAAGGATAACAGGCGATTGATATGCACCAAGGCCGTGTAGGACATATCACCCATCACCGAAATCCAGCGATGGCAAGTCGTTACCTGATCATACTGATCGCCGTGCATGATCCACAGCCGCTGGCCACTGGCGGTGATATGCACATGGTCGGCCACGACATCCACCGCGCCGAATGACATGCCGATATAGTCACGCAGCGCTTCGTCGTGATTGCCGGGGATGAAATAGACTTTGGTATGATGACGCGCCATGCGCAGTATCTTTTGCACAATGGTGTTGTGCGCGGGCGGCCAATAAAAGCCACGCTTCATCGCCCACAAATCGATGATGTCGCCCACCAGATACAGATACTCACTCTCGTATTCTCTGAGGAATGCCAGCAGCCGATCCGCCTGGCAGGCGCGTGTGCCAAGGTGGATGTCCGATAAAAACAACGAACGGACGCGTTTTGCTGCCGCGTCTCGCTTGAGTTCCGCTGCCCGGTGGCCGGTCTCGGATACGGCGCGGTCTACTGCCGGCTGGTCGCGGCACGGATCCTGCGCCGGAGCAGGGGTGTAAGGCGCATCAAAACCGACATCCAGAAAACCGCTGGCCGCGTTCTTGGAAACCCGCAAGGTTCACCAGTAAATTGTTGTTTTATTGAGGATATTTTAGCGCCAGTATATTGCGGCCTAATGACAGCGGAATCCAGGTCAGGCGGGCGTCTGCCGGCTCGCGCCCGTTAGCGGCGGCATGTGCGCGGCCACGATACTGATCCACACGGCACGCGCGCACGATGCGCATAGATTGCGTCACGCCACGCTCTTCAATGCACTGATTTTTGGATTGCGGCGTTCTACAAAGCAGGCACTGCCGTTGATGCGTTTGGCCTGCTTCTTGGCCTCGGCAGCGCACGCGGCTACTTCCTTGTGCAGGTGCAGCGTGCCGGATTCAACCACCACTGCGCCTACCGACAAGGTCGTGAGCCCGAAGTGCATCGGATTCCCCATGCGGTCGATGCTCCTGAACCCGCCGGCCTCGTGGTCGCTGACATCAAACAGCAATCCCGCGCCTTGATCAAACTCAAGGAGCGCGCGCTGGATACGCGCTTCCCAGTCCGCGCTTTGCATCAGCAGGATGAAATCGTCGCCGCCGACATGTCCGATGAAATCCGATGCGGGGTCGCAGGCGCCGGCCAGTATCCGCGCGGTGAGCAGGATCATTTCATCGCCGCGCTGGTAGCCGTACCTGTCATTGAACGGTTTGAATGAATCGAGATCGCAATGGCACACCACGAACCGCATGCCCGCGTGCAGCAACCGCTCGATATGCTCATCTATCGGCACGTTGCCCGGCAGCAGCGTCAGTGGATTGGCGTAACGTGCGGCCTCAATCTGCATTTGCGTGATTTCGCGCACCAGATCCTGTCCTGTACCATAGCCGATATAGCGGCCGTCATCGGTAATAATGAAGCCTTCCGACAAGTGGCGCGATTCGGAATCAATCAAGGTTCTCGACAGATTGTGAATAATCATGTTCTTGTCCACGATCAACGGCGTGCGATCGGCAAACTGAAGGCATGATTTGCGCCCGAATATTTCGCGTCCGTACTGCCGTGCGTAGCGGTCAATGAAATGATGGCGATTGATCAGCCCGGCAGGCCGGCCCGCGGTCACCACCGGTATGGCGGTCTGCTGGGGATGCTTTTCGAAATATTCGAACACCGCGTCGTTGTGGGTTGTAGCATTGAACGCGGTTGCCGGGATAAGCAGCTTTTCCACGGTGACCTGCCGCCGGCTTAACGGCGACTCTTCTGGCAGGAGTTGCATGCGCGCCGCGCCCAGCAGTGCGCGCACGCGTGTGGGCACGCTCAGCGCGGGAACAGCAGCCGGGCGCGCTATCAGATAACCCTGGCCATAGCGGATGCCGAGTTTGCGTACCGCCAAGAGGTCCTCTTCGGTTTCAATGCCTTCGGCGACGATTTGCGTGCCGCAACGCGTGGCGATGTCCTGCACCGCGCGCAGAAAATTGTACTTCACCGAATCACGATGCACGCCTTGCACAAAATGCATGTCCAGGTTCACGATTTCGGGCAGCAGTTCCGACCACAGCCGCAGACTCGAAAAACCTGCGCCCAGATCGTCGATGGCAATACCGAACCCGGCTTCGCGGAAATGCTTCAATGCCTCCATGATGCCGTCCACATCGAAGAACGGCTTGTTTTCCGTGAGTTCGATCACCACCCGCGACGGCGTAAGCCCAGCGCTGCGTATCATGCGCGCGGTTTTTCCATTGCGCAGATCGGGGTGGGTGAGACTTGCCGGACTGACGTTCAGGAATAATTTTCCCGGCAGCTCGAGCTCGGCGAAGCGCTGGATTGCGCACAACCTCGCGGCGGCTTCTGTTTCGTCGGCAAGTCCCAAACGTTCTGCCTCGCCGAACAGGCGCGCCGGCGAGTGTAGGGGGCTGTCGGCGGGACCGCGGATCAGTCCTTCGTAGCCCACGATAGTGCCACTTTGCAGATCTACCACATGCTGGAACCACGCCTGCAGTGCATTCGAATCGAGGAGCTCACGCAAACTCCGCTGCGAAATCGCTTCCGCTGTAGATAGTGCAAATGCCTGCATGGCGGGCCTTAGGTTTGCGGAAATTGTCATATGTGCTCCACGAGGGTGATGGATAGAGACAGGCCGTCGGGCGCTAGACAGTGCCCGGGGAGGGTGGATGCTAGACGCGCTCCATGACAAATTGAAGAAAGTAGTGGGCTGGATGCGGGATGGCATGTTTGCCGTACGCTGGCGTGTAAGAAAAAGTTCATTCGCCTGTCACATTCGCCCGCCATCATGCGTCCAGCTTATCCGCGGGAGCTGGCGTGTCCACTATCAGCATTCAGCATTTGCACAAGTCCTTCGGCGCGCGCAAAGCGCTCGACGATGTGTCGCTGGAAATTAAAACCGGTGAAATGGTGGGGCTGATCGGCGCATCGGGGTCGGGCAAATCCACGTTGCTGCGGCATGTGTCGGGGCTTACGCTGGGTGAGCAGGGTTGTGTCGAAATCGATGGCTGCCCGGTGCAGCGCGACGGACGCGCGGCGCGCGGCATACGCAACGTGCGTTCACGCACCGGCTTTGTGTTTCAGCAGTTCAATCTGGTGGCGCGGCTGCCTTTGATCCTTAATGTGTTGACGGGTCTGCTGCACCGCGTGCCCTTGAGGCGCAGTTTGTGTTGCCGCTTCACGCGCGAGGAAATTCGCATCGGCATGGAGGCACTGCAGCGCGTGGGCATGCTGGAATATGCGTGGCAGCGCGCCTCCACGCTTTCCGGCGGGCAGCAGCAGCGCGGCGCCATCGCGCGTACGCTGGTGCAGGGCGCGTGCACCCTGCTCGCCGACGAGCCGATCGCGTCGCTTGATCCGGAGTCGTCGCGACGCGTGATGGAGATTCTTGCCGCCATCAATCGCGAAGACGGCTGCACGGTGGTGGTGTCGCTGCACCAGGTGGAGTTCGCGCGGCAGTACTGCCCGCGCATCGTGGCGCTGCGGGACGGGCGCGTGGCCTATGACGGTTCGGCGGCGCTGCTGACCAACGACATGCTTGCGGATATTTACGGCGCTGAAGTCGGCGAGCTTTTTGCGCCGAGTCACAGCGGTGAACCAAGGCCGTCCGCAAACGACGGGGTAGTTGTGCCGTTTCCGGTAGCGGCGTCTGCTGCAGCCTAGAAATAACTATTGTCTAAAAACAAGGAGATGCAAATGAAGAACCTTTTGAAACTGCTGCTGTTGTGGGTGGCCGCGGCAAGCTTGCCCGCGCAGGCGCAGAACGCCGACGAAATCAACTTTGGCATTATTTCCACCGAATCGTCGACCAACCTCAAAGAGAATTGGCTGCCGATGATCGACGATATGCAAAAGCGCACGGGCTTGAAAATCAATGCGTTTTTTGCGTCCGACTACGCCGGCATTATTGAAGCCATGCGCTTTAAAAAAGTGCAGTTGGCGTGGTATGGCAATAAATCAGCGATGGAAGCCGTGGATCGCGCCAGCGGCGAAGTGTTTGCGCAAATGATCTCGCCCGACGGCAGTCAGGGATACTACTCCCTGCTGATGGTGCATAAAGACAGTCCGCTGCGCAACCTCGAGGACATGATCAAGAACGGCAAGGCCCTGAATTTTGGCAATGGCGATCCCAATTCCACTTCCGGATTCCTGGTGCCTTCGTATTATGTGTTTGCGCTGAACAAGATCGACCCCAAGACCCACTTCAAGACCGTGCGCAGCGCCAGCCACGAAACCAATCTGCTGGCGGTAGCCAACAGGCAGGTCGATGTGGCGACCAATAACACGGAGAATCTGGAACGCTTCACGGCCAAGTTTCCGGAGCGGGCGAAGGACCTGCGCGTGATCTGGAAATCGCCGCTGATTCCGAGCGATCCGCTGGTGTGGCGCAAAGACCTCGCGCCGGAGCTGAAAAAGAAGGTGCGAGATTTTATCCTCGCCTACGGTAGCGGAGCGGATGCCGCCCGCGAAAAAGCCATCATGCTCAAGCTCACCACCGCCGGCTTCAAGGCTTCCGACGACCGCCAGTTGATTCCCATTCGCCAGCTGGAGTTGTTCAAAGACAAAATCAAGATCGAGAACAACACCGCCATGGGCGCCGCCGACAAAACCGCCAAACTCGACGAAATCAACCGCAAGCTTGCGCTGCTGAATACGCAACTGGCGGCGAAGTAACACGCTGGTGTGGTTATGACCGCCGCCACCGTCCTTCAACGCCCGTGCGCGCCCGCGCTGGAAATACCGCCAGCGCCTAAACAGTCGCTGGTGGTGGTGCTGGCGTGGGGCATCGTCTGCGCGCTGCTGGCATGGTCGTGGCAAGGCGCGGAGATGCGGCCGCTGGCGCTGGTGCGCGACGCTGCGAACATGGGCGCCTATGCCGCCGGTTTCTTCCCGCCGGATTTCAGCGAGTGGCGCATCTACCTGTCAGAGATGGTGATCACGCTGCACATTGCCATCTGGGGCACGGCGCTGGCGATCGTGTGTGCGATTCCCTGCGGATTGCTATGCTCCAGCAATATTGCACCGTGGTGGATCCACCAGCCGATGCGGCGCGTGATGGACGCCGCGCGCGCCATCAACGAAATGGTGTTTGCAATGCTGTTCGTGGTGGCGGTTGGACTGGGGCCGTTTGCCGGGGTCATGGCGATTTTTGTGCATACCACGGGCATCCTCGCCAAATTATTTTCCGAGGCAGTCGAAGCCATTGATCCAAAACCGGTGGAAGGCATACGCGCCACCGGGGCACATCCTCTCGAAGAAATTGTTTACGGTGTCATTCCACAAGTGCTGCCGCTGTGGATTTCATACACGCTGTACCGCTTTGAATCGAATGTGCGTTCCGCGGCCGTGGTGGGCATGGTGGGTGCGGGCGGCATCGGTGTGGTGTTGTGGGAGATCATCCGTGGCTTTCAATACGCGCAGACTTGCGCGGTGATGCTGATGATCGTGATCACCGTAAGCCTGATTGACATACTCTCGGCGCGTATACGCAAGGCGTTTATTTGATGACTGTGAGCCCTGCGCATAGCACTGCCATCAACTGTTGTGCTGCGTGTTCCAGCACACCGCTGTTGTCGATGGTGATGATTTGCGCCGATGGCGCTGCAAACTGCGGCGAGCGATTCACGCGCGCGCTGATGGCCTCGGCATTTTCACGCGCGCGCAGGTTGAGCCTTGCGCGCGCCACTTCGCGCGTGACGCTAATCTGCACCACGGTCATGGCAGGATATTTCGTCAGCGCCGTCGCGATATGGGCGCGCGAGCCGTTCACCACCACGGTTTTGCCCGCATGCAACGGCGTGTTGATGACTGCGCCGATGCCGTAGCAAAAGCCGTGCGCTTCCCACTCCAGCGCGAACAAGCCGTTTAGCCGGTAATGCATGAACGCTGTGCCGCTGATGGGAAGATCATCATCACCGTTGTTGTCAACGCGCGTCACATAGCGCGGCGGGAAGTATATATTCTTGCTTTCATTCAGTTTTTTTCGGGCCACTGCGATCACGCTATCCTTGCCCGCGCCGGACGGACCCACCACATAGACCAGGCGTCCGCTGTAAATGGGATGCGGGTCAAACGTCGTCACGATAGATTTTTACTGTACCGTCGAAGCCGTAGCGGCGTGTGACCACAAAGGGCGCGTCGCCAGCCGCTTGCCGGTACACCGCCAGCGCATCCACCAGCAGCGGCTCGGACGCCAGTGTGTCGACCAATGGTGTTAACGCGCAAATGACCTGTTGCTGCTCGCCCGCCGTCAGCCGGTTGGTCAGCGTCAGATGAAAACGATATTCGTCAAACACATAGGGGTAGCCCCACTCGGCCAGCAGGTTCGCCCGGCGCAGCGTAATGCCGGCGGCGTGGCGGCGTGCGAGTTCCTGCGCCTCGGGCCGGGCACGCAGATTATCGAAACAGGATACGCATTGCGCTGCAATGGCATTGACGTTCGCTGTGCCCAGGTCCCGGCGCTCAAAACCCAACGCGACAAAGCCGTCGATCGCACACAAGCGTAACGGCGGCAGTGCTGCCGGTTCCAGCGACAGCGCGAGATGGGATGCCTGTTGATTGACATCGCGCGCGCCGTAACTGGACTTCAGCCGGAACGGCGCTTTCAGCGTCGCATGAAAACCGTAGCGGCGCGGCATTGTAGTGATGCGCGCGAGATACGCGGCATCAAACGGCGCCAGCGCGAACACCGGGACAGGCGTATCCGCAACCGGGTCGCGCCCCAGCCACGCGCAGCCAAATTTCCACCACACGCTATCTTCGCGCGGCGCAAAATAAATCGCATAGCGCGCTTCGTGCGCGAGCGCTTCGCCGGGCTCGGCGTGTGCTCCATGTGGCGCGGGGCATAGAGTCGTAAGCATATGTTTTAATTAGAATTAAAAATGAAAGTTCGCGGCAGCATAGCGCGCGCAGGTTACCGCGCTATGACGCCGCACGCGCCGGGCCGCGTCACAATTCCTTAACGCAACGCGCGTAAATTGCAGGCTCAACTTAAAGACGTGGCGAAATTCTTGAAGCCTGCGGAAATCACGGCAACTTCCCAGCGCAAACGCTGGATGTCGGTGTTGGCGCTGGCGGATGCGGGCGCGCTCGAGGCGGTCTGCAAGCCGCTGGCCGAGGTGACGCAGGCACAGTGGCAATGGCTGCGCCCGCCGCAAACCGGGCTGGTGATGGTGCGCGGACGCATCGGCGGCACCGGGGCAAAGTTTAATCTCGGCGAAGTGCCTGTTACGCGTTGCGCGCTGCGGCTCGCGCGCGACAACGGCGGCGCCGGCATCGTCGGCATGGCGTGGGTGCAAGGCCGTGATGCGCGCCATGCGGAATGGGCGGCGCGGCTCGATGCGCTGCTGCAAGAACCCGCGTGTCACGAGCAAATCCACACGCAGGTGATCGTGCCGCTGGCCGCGGCACAGGCGGCGCGGCGTGATGTGGCCGCGCGCAAAGCGGCGGCGACCAAAGTGGAGTTTTACACCCTGGCACGAGAAGCGCGGGCTATGGACCCCGCGGCAAACAACACGCTGGCCACAGCCGAGGACAACTAATGGACAGCACAAGCGCACTGGCGCCGGGGCTGGAGCAACCGGTGTTCGACAGCATCAAGGTATTTCGTGCGATTGCCGACGCAATGGCGCACCCCGGCGAACTTAAGCGCATCGCCGTGCGCCCGCCGGCGCCCGCGCTATTGATGCCGGCCACTGCTGCGTTGTGCCTCACGCTGCTCGATTTTGAAACACCGCTGTGGTTGCAAAACCCCCCTGCCAGCGTCGCCGACTATCTGCGCTTTCATTGCGGCTGTCCGCTGACGGCGCAACCCGCGCAGGCGTCGTTCGCGCTGATCACCAACACTACCACGATGCCTGATTTGTCGGCGTTTAACGCCGGCGAAGCGGAGTATCCCGACCGTTCCGCCACGCTGTTGATTCAGGTGGCGAGCCTGTCCCGCGCCAGCGGCGTGCGGCTCTCCGGCCCCGGCTTGCGGCAACCCGCGCTTCTGGATGTCGCGGGCATTTCCTCCGCCTTCTGGCGTCAGCTGCAGGACAGCCGCCCGGCGTTTCCGTGCGGTGTGGATCTGGTTTTCATCTGTGGCGAGCGCATCGCGGCGCTGCCCCGCAGCACCGTGGTGGAGTGGTAAATGTACGTCGCGGTCAAAGGGGGCGAGCAGGCGATACTGAATTCGTGGCGCCTGCTGGCCGAGCAGCGGCGCGGCGACACCCGTGTGCCGGAACTCACGTTGACACAAATTCGCAGCCAACTCGGTCTCGCGGTCGATCGCGTGATGGCCGAAGGCTCGCTCTATGACCCCGAGCTTGCGGCGCTGGCGATCAAGCAGGCGCAGGGCGATGTGATGGAAGCGGTGTTTCTGTTGCGTGCGTATCGCACAACCCTGCCGCGCCTGGGCGTGTCGTTGCCGATAGATACTGCGGCTATGGCCTTGCAACGGCGCATCTCAGCCACCTACAAGGATGTGCCGGGCGGGCAAGTGCTGGGCGCAACCTATGATTACACGCAGCGCTTGCTCGATTTCGAATTGGCGGCAGGGGCGCCAGTAGCGCCGGCGGCCGCGGCCCCCGTCCCACTCGGTGCCGCGCCGCGCATCACCGAAATCATGGGCAGCGAAAACTTGCTCGCAAGCGAGACGCCGCCGCCGGACGATCCCGATCCGCGGGATCTCACGCGTGAGCCGCTGGAATTTCCCGCGGACCGCGCGCTGCGCCTGCAGAATCTCGCGCGCGGCGACGAAGGGTTTCTGCTGGCCCTGGGGTATTCGACGCAGCGCGGCTACGCCAATACGCATCCCTTTGCCGGTGAAATACGTCACGGCGCCGTGGCCGTGGAAGTCGTGCCCGAAGAGCTCGGCTTTGCCATTGAGATCGGCGAAATCACTGTCACCGAATGCCAGATGGTCAACCAGTTCGCGGGCTCGGCCACAGCGCCGCCGCAATTCACGCGCGGCTACGGGCTGACATTCGGCGCCTGCGAACGCAAAGCGATGGCGATGGCGTTGGTGGACCGCAGCCTGCGCGCGGAGGAGTTGGGCGAAGCGATCAGCGCGCCCGCGCAGATGCAGGAGTTTGTGCTGTATCACAGCGACAACGTCGAGGCATCCGGGTTCGTACAACACCTGAAACTGCCGCATTACGTTGATTTTCAGTCAGAGCTGGAATTGGTGCGCAAGCTGCGTGCGCGGCATCCATCAGCGCACGCGCACAAGGAAGAAGCGGCATGACGGACAGCACGATCAGCGGCTACAACTTCGCCTATCTCGACGAACACACCAAACGCATGATCCGCCGCGCGATCCTCAAAGCGATTGCACTTCCCGGATATCAAGTGCCGTTTGGCGGCCGCGAGATGCCGCTGCCCTATGGCTGGGGCACCGGCGGCATACAGGTCACAGCGGCGATTATCGGCCCCGAAGATGTGCTCAAGGTAATCGACCAGGGCTCGGACGACACCACCAACGCGGTGAACATCCGGCGCTTTTTCGTGCGCACCACCGCGGTCAAAACCACCGAGCGCACCACGCAGGCGACGATTATTCAAACCCGCCATCGCATTCCGGAAACACCGCTGCGCGCGGGGCAAATTATTGTTTATCAGGTGCCGATACCGGAAATGCTGCGCTGGCTGGAACCGCGCGAGGCCGAGACGCGCAGGATGCACGCGCTCGCAGAGTATGGCGCCATGCATGTGAAGCTCTACGAGGACATCGCGCATCACGGCCACATTGCCGCTACCTACGATTATCCGGTGATCGTCAACGAGCGCTATTTGATGCGACCGTCGCCGATACCGAAATTCGATAACCCGAAAATGCACATGAATCCGGCGCTGCAATTGTTTGGCGCGGGGCGCGAAAAACGCATCTACGCCGTGCCGCCGTATACCGCCGTGCGCAGCCTCGATTTCGAGGATCATCCGTTTGCAACGCAGCGCTGGGACCAGGTTTGCGAATTGTGCGGCGCCACGGCCAGTTTTCTCGATGAAGTGATCATGGATGATCGCGGCACGCGCCTGTTCGTGTGTTCGGACAGCGATTACTGCCTGCAACGCCGTGAAGCGCATCAACGCGCGGTGGCCTGAACGGTTTGCGATGAGGGAAATACCCCTGCTGGAAGTACAGAATCTGGGCTACCGTTACGGACAGCGCGCCGCCTGCACCGATATCAGTTTTGACCTGTACGGCGGCGAAGTACTGGCCGTGGTGGGTGAATCCGGCTCCGGCAAGACCACCTTGCTGCGCTGCATTTCCGGGCAGCTGCGCCCCGACGCGGGACAAGTCATGTTTCAAACGCGCACGCAAGGCGCGGTAGACGTGTGGGCCATTTCCGAAGCATCGCGGCGGCTGCTTACCCGCACCGACTGGGGCTTCGTGCATCAGAATCCGCGCGACGGGCTGCGCGCGGACGTGAGCGCGGGCGCGAACATCGGCGAACGCCTGATGGCCATCGGCGCGCGTCACTACGGCAACATCCGCGGCGAAGCGGTTACGTGGATGAACAAGGTGGAACTTGACGCCGCACGCATCGACGAATCGCCCGCTGCGTTTTCCGGCGGCATGCAACAGCGTCTGCAAATCGCGCGCAATCTGGTGTCGCGTCCGCGCCTGGTATTCATGGACGAACCTACGGCGGGGCTGGATGTGTCGGTGCAGGCGCGACTGCTCGATCTGTTGCGTGGCCTGGCGTGTGATCTCGGCTTATCGGCGGTGATCGTTACGCACGATCTTGCCGTGGCGCGTCTGTTGGCGCACCGCACGCTGGTGATGACTGCGGGCCGTGTGGTCGAAGCAGGCCTGACCGATCAGGTGCTGGATGACCCGCAGCACCCGTACACGCAACTGCTGGTGTCGTCGGCATTGCCGGCTTAACAAGGCGCGTTTATGAAAAATATTTTTGAAATCAATAAGTTACATAAGTCTTTTACCCTGCATCCGCAAGGCGGCGTAACACTTCGTGTACTGGAAGGTGTGTCGCTCAGTGGCGCGGCAGGCGAGTGTATAGCGCTCGCCGGCAATTCCGGCGCGGGCAAGAGCACGTTGCTGAAATGCCTGTATGCCAACTATCGCGCGCAGGCGGGCAGCGTGCGCGTGCGGCATCGCGAGACGTGGGTGGACATGGCGTGCGCGCAGCCGCGTGAAATTCTTGAGGTGCGCCGCCACACCATGGGTTACGTCAGTCAGTTCTTGCGTGTGATTCCGCGCGTGCCCGCGCTGGAAATCGTGATGGCGCCGCTGCTTGCCCGCGGTACGGAGCGCGGCAAGGCACGTGCCATGGCGCAAGCGTTGCTGGAACGGCTGAACATTGCGTCACGCTTGTGGGAATTGCCGCCGGCGACGTTTTCCGGCGGTGAACAGCAGCGTATCAACATCGCGCGGGCGTTCGCACCGCAACCGCCGGTGCTGCTGCTCGACGAACCCACCGCCGCACTCGATGAAGCCAATCGCAATGCCGTTGTGGATTTAATTCGTGAAGCGAGGCGGCAGGGTGCCGTGCTGGTGGGTATTTTTCATGATCACGCGGTGCGCAGCGCGGTTGGCACGCGCATTTTTCAGTTAAGACCGGCGGGGGCGTACGCATGACTTCCAGCATAACGATTACCAACGCGCGCATCGTCACCCGCGAGCGCGACTTCATCGGCAGTTTGCAAGCGCGCTGCGGCGACATCACGCGGCTCGATGAAGGCGCGTTAGGTACATTCGGTGTTGCCGGTGCCGAAGACTGGAACGGCGATTTTCTGTTGCCCGGCTTTATCGAGTTGCACACCGACAACCTTGAAAAACATTTGATGCCGCGCCCGAAGGTGAGCTGGCCGGAGTTCCCGGCGCTGCTCGCGCACGACGCGGAAATCGCGGCGGCAGGCATCACCACGGTCTACGATGCGCTGGGTGTCGGCGACGCAGACGAGGCCGCGCTGCGCGGCAAGGATATGTCGGAGCTGATGCACTGTTTTGATCACGCCGAGAAAGCCGCGTTGTTGCGCGCCGAGCATCGCATCCACGTGCGCTGCGAACTGCCCGCGCCGAACGCCGTGCGACTGTTCGAGCCGTTTGCGAAAAACCCGCGCGTTCATCTGCTGTCGCTGATGGATCACACGCCCGGCCAGCGGCAATGGACGAATATCGAGCAGGCGCGTATCTACTACACCGGCAAAAAAGGCTGGAGCGACGAAAAATTCGAGCGCGTGACCGCTGAATCGAAAGACCTGCAGCAGCAGTATGCCGCGCCGCACCGGCGCTTTTTCCTTGAGCACGCACGCAGCAACAACATACCGCTGGCCAGCCATGACGACACCACGCCGCAACATGTCACCGAAGCGCGCGACGCAGGTATTGCGCTGTCGGAATTCCCCACCACGCGCGAAGCGGCGCAGGCCGCGCGCGAGCACGCGCTGGGCATCGTGATGGGCGCGCCCAACGTGGTGCGCGGCGGCTCGCACTCAGGCAACATTTCGGCGAGCGCCCTTGCCGGCGACGGTTTACTCGATGTGCTGTCGTCGGATTACGTGCCGTCGAGCTTGCTCAGTGCCGCGTTTATCCTGGTCAGCAAATGCGGCTTCAGCATGCCGCAGGCGATTGCAACGATCAGCGCAACTCCGGCGCGTTGCGTGGGGTTGCATGACCGGGGCGAGATCGCCCAACACAAGCGCGCCGACTTCTCACGCGTGCGTGTTGTGCATGGCGTGCCCAGCGTCGTCGCGGTATGGCGCGGCGCAAAGCGCATTGCCTGACTTCAGCGGTTTGCGTTCAACACCTGCAGGTGGCCGCCTGCTTCGTCGTGGCACTCGACGCCTTGGCAGGATCAAAGCACTAAGTCCCCATCACCCCGCCGTCATGCTTGCGAATGACCCTGCCGGATGACAGGGCCGTCCGCCCGCCGCGCCGCCGGGCGGGTACTCTCGGCTTGCGGCACGTTAGGATCATCGCGCTCGCTGAAAGTTTCGCCCGGATGCTGAATGTTCACCAGCATCGTGCGCTCATCGGGTACAGTGACGGCGCCGGCTATCCCGCAACCGCGGGGCGCGGTGACCAAACGCCCCATCATTCCGCGCGCACACCCGCCGCGCGTATGACCTTGCTCCACTTTGCGATTTCGCTATCGAGATAGGCGTCCAGCTCCGCCGGTGTTGTCGCGTAGGCCTCCATGCCGAGCGAGACAAAGCGATCGCGCGTCTGCGCTGCCCTGATGAGCGCGGCAAGGTCGGCTTGTATGCGATTGACGATGCGCTTCGGCGTGCCGGCGGGCGCGAGCATTGCGTACCACGTTGAATACTCGAATCCGGCGACACCGCTTTCGGCTACCGTCGGCAGCGTGGGCGCAAGCGCCGAGCGCTTTGAGGCGCTGATGCCTAGCGCCTTGATGCGCCCCGATTTCATGTGAGGCAGCACACTCGCCATGTTTGTCAGCACTATTTGCGATTCGCCGGAAAGGAGCGCGGTGGTTGCCTGACCCGCGCTCTTGTACGGCACGTGAACCAGGTCGATACCGGTCGAGTACTTGAACAACGCCGCGCCGAGGTGCGTCGCGCTGCCTGATCCGGCCGATGCGTAAGTCAGTTTTCCTGGTTGCGCCTTTGCGAGAGCGACCAGTTCCTTGACTGTGCTCGCCGGGACGGACGCATGCACTGCAAGAATACTCGGCTGGCTTGTGATCAGCGTGATGCCGGAAAAATCGCGCCTGATGTCAAAATCGAGGTTCTTGTATAGCGCGGGCGATATAGCGATTGAAGAACTGGACACCAGCAGCGTGTAACCATCCGCGGGGGCTTTGGCCGCGATCGCGGTGCCGACCGTGCTGCCGGCGCCGGGACGGTTATCGACCACGACGGATTGTCCCCAATGGTTAAGCAATTCGGACGCAACGATGCGAGCAACGATGTCACTGCCGCCGCCGGGTGCGAGCGGAACGATTACCCGTACGGGTTTTGCCGGGTAGCCATTTGCGGACGCGCGGCCCAAGCCTTGCGCGCCCGCGCCGCTCGTCGCCATCAGGGCAAGCAGTGCAAGGCTTCCCGCAATCGCGCAAACAATCCTGGTTATCATTTGACCTACGTCCCAATCACCCCGCCGTCATTCTTGCGAATGACAATGGTGGATGAACGGGGCCGTCCGCCCGCCGCGCCGTCGGGCCAGGTACTCACGGCTTTCGGCGCGTTGGGATCACTGCGCTCGCTGGACGTTTCGCCCGGATGCTGAATATTCACAAACATCGTGCGTCCATCGGGCGCGTTGACGACGCCGGTTATCTCGCAACCGCCGGGCCCGGTGAGAAAGCGCCGGATTTCACCGGTCGCAATGTCGGCGGCAAGCATCTGATTGTTACCCATGTTTTGGTAATCGCCCTTGTGCATCACGCTGGTGGATGCGTCGGTCTGTATCCACAGAATTCCGCCATCGTCGAACCACAATCCGTCGGGGCTGCCGAACGCGTCGCCCTTGATATTGCCGCGCTTCGCCGCATCCGCATGGTGCGGGTCGCCCGCCAGCACGAAAATGTCCCACTTGAACTTCCATGCGGCAGGGTCTTCGCCCTCCTCGCGCCAGCGAATAATGTGCCCGAAAGAATTGTTGGCGCGCGGATTGGATGCATTGGCGCCCGGAACCTTGTCCGTGCCACGGCGCAGGTTGTTGGTCAGCGTGCAATACACTTCCTGGGTCGCCGGATGCACCGCAAGCCATTCCGGGCGATCCATCTTGGTCGCACCGGCAATGTCCGCAGCCGCGCGCGTACGAATCAGCACATCGGCCTGATCTTTGAACCCGGCGGCGGTGTCGAGGCCATGCTTGCCGAACACCAGATCCACCCACTCGCCAGTGCCGTCTTCGTTGAATTTCGCCACATACAAAGTTCCGTGATCAAGCAAACTGCGGTTGGCGTTGCGGTCATTCGGGTTCCACGCGTCGCGCGTGACGAACTTGTAGATGTACTCGAATTGGCGGTCGTCGCCCATGTACAAGGTCAAACGCCCGTCGCGACCCACGCAAGGCCACGCGCCCTCATGACTGAAGCGCCCCAATGCCGTGCGCTTGACCGGTTTTGACTGCGGATCATACGGATCAATCTCGACCACCCAGCCGAAGCGGTTGGGTTCGTTGGGATGCCTGCCCGCGTCAAAACGTTCGTCGAATTCATGCCAGCGGTAGCCGCGCCCCTTGGGTCTGATACCGTTGCGAAGATGGTCAGGCGTCAGCGTGCCGGCGTTGGCGAAATAGGCGTCCCAATTCTCCTCGCAGGTGAGATAGGTGCCTCACGGCGTGTAACCGTGCGCGCAATTGTTGACGGTGCCCAGGCATTCGGTGCCTGTCGCATCAGCGGCGGTCACCATTTGCGATGCGCCGGCCGCCGGCCCTGCAATCGTCATCGGCGTGCGTGCGGTGATGCGCCGCGCGTAGCGCGAAGGCTGCACCACTTCCCAACGCCCGTCGCGTGCGCGCACTTCTACCACGGTGACGCCATGCGCATGCTGCGATTTGCGCACTTTCTCTGCGCTCCAATTAGCGAAACCGCCGGCATGCAACAGGCCGTCGTCGGAATATTCGTTGTTGAGCGCAAGCAACGCGCTGATGGAATTTTCATTTCCATACGGCAGTGAAAAATAATGGATGCCGTCGTGATGCATGCCGGCCTGTAGTGCCTGCTCGTCGGCGGTATTGCTCGCGTCGTGGCGGAATGCCGGCGATCCGGACGGATGACCAATCGGATCGCCCCACGACAGCAGCACGGTCGCGGTGTAACCATCGGGCACGCGTACCGTGTCGTCTTTGGAAAGGGGAACGCTTTTGAAGCCTATCGATCCGGTGCGCTTGAGACCACCGGTCGCACCGGTTGCGCAACCCGCCAGTGATAGCGGCAGGCCGCCGATAAGCGCCCACGAGGCCGCGCCTTGCAACAATTTACGGCGTGACAGCCGGGCGCACAGTACGTCATTGAATGTCTGATTTGGGGAGAGGTTTATGGTTTTTTGGTCGCTGTAGCTATGGCTCATGAAGGCTCCGCAGGCAAATGGCAAATAGGCCGATGTTAGAGCCGTCCTGTTACAGAATGGTGACGAGGGCGCTATTTGTTTTCAGGGGTGTAACACCGCGGTCACGCGACTCCCGCACACTGCCTGTTTTTAGCGTTCAAAAATTCTTCCAACACGCCGATTTGAAGGTCCAATCCAAGAGCAATAGCCATGTTGATCACTGATGTGATGCGCCGCTTGAACACGGAACACGAAGTGGCATTTCTGTTGACCGCGTACATTGAAACCTTGCAGTTTTCCGATGCCGCGAAGCGCTTGCCGCCCGGCGTTGCCGCACTGCCGCTAAACGGCGCCGACGATATCGAAGCACGTTTCAGTGAATTGCTCGGCGCCGAATTGTGCGGCCTTGCGCGCTCGCATTGCGATGCGCAAGGCGCCATCGCGCGCGAAGCCACTGAAATTTTTGGTGCGGCGTTCACACGCTCACAAGCACTGCGCATGTCGGCGCAGGCGCCGGTGGCGCGTCCGTCGTATTGATATAACTAATAGGCCCAGTACGGCCCGGTGCCACTGCGCGCATCGGCGCCTTCGATCGCGACAAATACCGTGCGCCCGAAAAAGAACGGCGATCCCCAGTCAAAGGTGTTTCTGCGGAAACGGCGTCCAGCGCCGCCACCGAGGGAGGCTGCGGTGACGCTGTTATCAAGCTGATCTACATTCTCGATGGTAAAGCTGACGGTGCCGGAGGCGCCGTTGATGGGCGAGGTATTGACGGCTGACAGCGCCAGCGTGGCGGCAGGGCAGTAAAAACCAACCGACAGGGTGCACAGCGGAATCGTTGCGTCAGCAAAGAACAAGGCGTTCGAGCCGCTATCCAGAAAACTCGAAGTCAGGGTGCTGCCTTTGTAGGTGGTGGTGAAATTGCCCACGCTGTTGGTCGCGTAGATCGTAGCCGGGCCGAGTTGGTTGTTGCTCTGGGTGTTGATGCCAAATATAAGCGCGCCCGCAAGGGTGGCCGTGCCGCCGGGGGGCGCCGCAGGCATTACCAGAACCACCCCGTTATTATTGGTGCCGAACGCGATGACGGGATTGGCGACCTGCCTGGCCAGCGACATGGCGACACTGGTGCAAGTGCTTGCCGTGCATTCATAGTAGGTGCCCGCAATGGCCAGCGCGGCGCAGGCGGCGCCGCAATCCTGCTTGAACAGACCGACACCGAGAATGCCCTTGGCGCCGAGGGCAGCCACGGTGCTGATGTTCGCCCCGGCGCTGGCGCAACTGCCAGGGATGCTGGTCAATGTCGCGTCGGCGACCTGTTGTATCGAAATCGACGCCGCCGTTTCGCCGGCGATTTTCACGTCGGCGCTGCGCACCGAACCCCATAGAACGCCGCTGACGAATTGGGCGCACTCACCCACCACGTTGCCGGAAGCGCCGCTGACCGGGGGCAGCGCCAATGCGGCGATTGCGTCGTCGAATATGCGCAGCCCTGTGGAGCCGGTGTCCACCAGCACGTGATCGACGGTCGCACACACCGCTGTGCCGGGCCGGCACACGGTTACGTTAACAAAAGGCAAGTTGACTATCCTGCCTACACCTGCTGGACCCCCCGCCGCAGGAAGCCAGTACCCAGCCTGCAGCGGCTGCCACGCAGCGCAACCCGTGGCGTTTTATGTGAAATGCGCTGAGTGAATTAACGTACATCATCGGCGCTAAATCCCGCAGGCAATTGCGCCGGTATCCATGCGGCGCCTTCGAAGGCACGCATGCGGCCGCCGGAATAAATGAATACTTCCTGCTGTTCTATCGCCACCGACGAGCGGCCGGCCTTGGGAACCTTCGTCGTTTCAGCCATCAATATTGCAAAATACTTCCCCAGCAATGACTTCAGGTCGGGCAACACCGGGCCTTCCCAGGCCACCGCAAACACGGTGCCTGTAGCCGAAATATATTCGCGCACCAGCGTGCCCGACGCCAGCGTCGTTTCACGCCTGACGTAGTTCGGCGCAGTGACGGACACGCCCGACACGGCCCTAGAGTCGGCGCTATTGAATGGCCCTGGAAGTCCACCGAGGGCGGCATGGCCGATGCTGGCGCAGGCCAGTAACAGGGTGGCTAAATAGGGTGCAACGCGCATCTGAAATTCCTGTGGAGCCAGCCGCAAAACAGACGGGGTGCGAATTATACGGGCACTGGCGGCGCTGAAGAGAGGGCGTGAAGGGGGAACAAGCGTGAAGAGTGAAGGGGGAAGAGTGAAGCGGTACATCAAACCCGCTAGTGGAGTGCTTCTTTACCCCTCACCCCTCACCCCTCACCCCTCACCCCTCACCCCTCACCCCTCACCCCCTCACTCGTTCACCCCCTCACCCCCTCACCC
>CAMBCF010000073.1 GCA_945864585.1 Bordetella parapertussis
ATGGGGTTGCGCTCTTCTACGCGACAGCGATCTGATGCGCGGTGCGAAAGCCGATGGTGCTGCCGTCGGGTGCATAGGCGGCGGGTATGCGCGCGGCGCAAAACAGCGTGTTCAGAGCGCGCTGTGTGGTGTTCAAACGGGCAGCGATCAACAGGCCGTTACTGGTGTTGAGCTGGTTGGCGGTGGTCGCCAGTTGCAGCAGGTGTTCCCATGGTCTGGCGTCGGGGCTGTCCACTGCATAGTACTTACTCAACAATTGATCCATGCCGGAGCGATCCGCCGTCACGCCTTGGCCGCGCAACCACTGTAGTCGCTGCTCTCCCAGGCGCGTCAGTTCGAGCACCAACCGCGCCTTCGGTTCGCCGAACAAGGCAAGGAGGTCGGTTTCCCCCTTGAGCAATGTCTGCGGCTCATTGCGCAGCACCTCGATAAACGTGCGTAGCGCCGCATTTTCGGCAAGCAGGCCGGCGTGGAGGGTATCGCGATGGAGTGGCATATGAGACCTATCGTTTGTGCGCGGCAATCAGCTCCTGCACCGTTTGCAGCAAACGATCCGCGACTTTGTCGGCGTCGACCTTGAAATGGCCAGTGCTGATCGCCTCTTTCAGTTCGGCGACGCGCGCCGCGTCGATTACCGGTGTATCGGCAAAACCTTGCTGGATGCGTTGCAGTTGCGCAGATAGCGGGCTCAAGTGTACCTGCGTGCTTTGCGCCGGTGCGCCGGTTTCAGCAGACGGTTTTTTTAGCGCGCGCCCGGGTTCTTCGCGGATCGCACCACCGCTAATGGATTTCGTGCTGTCGTCTATTTTCACGGTTTATGTCCTTACACTTTCGCTATGCAAACTATAACGGACGATAGGCGGCAGGACTTTAGCCGTTACCGGCATTTTTTGCGATATCTCTCAGGGCGCTTGCTCATGACGGCGATAGTGATATGCAAGTATTTTATTTAAAATAGATCATTACTGTCTTATCTCGACGATGCCGGCAGTGCGTGCAATACCGCTGACGGTTTGCCCGGAAGCGGTTCGCACCTGGGCTACCTGGTACTGGATTCGATTGTGCCTCTGTTCACGGTGCTGCCGCTGCTGGAACTGGGCAGCTTTTTGCCCGCTAATCAGCGGATCAATAGAGTGGCTCTGTGCCTATCATCATCGCACGTTGATCGGCGGGCGATGAAGGTCGCAGTAGTGTGCTACCTCTATTAACGGCGCAGCGGGCGATTGCTTTAGGCAGTGATCACAATAACCGGCAGGAGCGATAATGGCTAATCAGATAGATGCGACATTACAATTTCACGCGCACGCGCTGAATGTGCGCGCGCAGCGTCAACAGTTGCTGGCGTCGAATATCGCGAATGCCGATACGCCGGGTTACAAAGCGCGCGATCTCGATTTTCGCCAGGCGCTGCAGGAGGCGCTGGGCGGCCGCGTGGCGGGCGTACCGCTCGCGCGCACCGCGGCCGCCCAGTTGCGGAGGCTCTGGAAGGCTGAATTTTGCGGGCAGCGAGCGGCTTGGCCAAATGATCTGCAATTGACTGCCCGCCGAGGCGCGGATACATTGGGCTTTGGTCAAAAAAGGTTTTTAAAATTCCTATACCTCATCTGTGGATATTCAGAAAACAGCGGAGTGCCATGAGTAATCTGTTTTCCGCGGCCGAGCTCGCGGATTTTTCGCGCGACGGTTACGCGATCGTCCGCGGCATGATCCCGGCGGAGGCCTGCGCTCGTCTGCGCGCGGTTGCCGAACGCGATCTGGCTACGGCGGCGCCTCCGGTCGAATACGAAGCCGACACGCAGTATCCCGGCGCGCCGGGGTCGCTGGAGGTGCCGGGCGGGCGTACCGTGCGGCGTTTGCTGCAGGCTTATGCGCGCGATGCCGCGTTCCGCGAGTGGGCGACTGCGGCGGCTCTGGTCAAGCGCCTGCGCCAGTTGCTCGGCCCGCGGATCGCATTGTCACAGGCGCATCACAATTGCGTGATGACCAAGGATCCGCGCTACAGCAGCATCACCAACTGGCATCGCGATATCCGCTACTGGTCCTATGAGCGGCCGGAACTGGTGTCGGTATGGCTGGCGCTGGGTGAGGAGCGTCCGGAAAACGGTTGCCTGATGTTGTTGCCCGGCACGCAGGTGATGGCGTTCGATGCCGGTCAACTGGACGGTGCGCAGTTTCTGCGCACCGATGTTGCGGCGAATGCGGAATTGCTGCGCACCCGCGTGTATGCGGAGCTTGATCCGGGCGACGTGCTGTTTTTCCATTGCCGGTTGTTTCATGCGGCAAGCCACAACCGCGGCACGCACACCAAATTTTCCGCGGTGTTTACCTACCGTGCCATCGATAATCAGCCGCTGCCCGGCACGCGTTCCGCGAGCCTGCCAGACATCATCCTGCAATGAATGTAATTATGTAAACTATTGTTTTTATAAAATTTTTATCGCAGTTTCGCTCTCCTGTTATTCTCCGGCTCGACCATGCATATCCATATTCCCGGCACCTGCGGCACGTTCATGGGCGGACTCGCGTTGCTTGCGCGCGCGGCCGGCCACCAGATGACGGGCTGTGATGCCAGCGTCTATCCGCCGATGAGCACCCAGCGACATTAGCAATGCACCTTCTGATGGTTCGATGACATCGCTATATTCATATCCTTACGTGTTTCAGCCAGTTCAAAAGAGATTCCCCGACGCTGTTATCAGTTGCCAAAACGACTAAGGTGGGCCGGAATCATGAATATTCCAACCCGTTATTCCGGCGAGGGCTGGAATCCAGCAAGTGTAGCCCGGAAGAAGCAAAGCGTATTCCGGGAAATTGTCGTCGGGATCAATGGATGATGTCTCGCCCACGTGCAAGGCAAAGAACGTTCGTGTTGCGACTGAAACATGGGTTCACGATACGATGAAACCCGGAATATGCTGCGCTTCTTCCGGGCTACTATGCCAGAGATAGCGACGTTCCAGATGCGCACGAAAGTGCGCAGGGTTAAGCGCTTCACCGCTGGCGCGGCGCACCAGCTCGGGCGTTTCCCAGCGGCTGGCCTGTGACCAGACGTTTACCTTGAGCCATTCGAACACCGGTGTAAAGTCACCCGCCGCGATGCGCGCATCGAGATCGGGGGTGGTGTTGCGCATCGCTGCGAACCATTGCGCTGCGTACATGGCGCCCAGCGTGTAGCTCGGAAAATAGCCGAAGGAGCCGTCGCTCCAGTGCACGTCCTGCAGGCAGCCGTCTTGGTAATTGCCGCGCGTGTCGAGACCCAGCAGGGTTTGCATTTTCTCGTCCCACAGCGCGGGGATGTCTTCCGGCTCGATCTCGCCTTCAATCAGTGCGCGCTCAATCTCATAACGCAGGATGATGTGCGCCGGATAGGTTACTTCGTCGGCATTGACGCGTATCGACCCCGGCTTCACCCGCGTCAGCAGGCGCTGCAGATTATCCGGGTCGAACGCCGGCTGGCTGCCGAAGTGCTCACGCAGCAGGGGTGCCAACAGGCCTGCGAATTCGCGGCTGCGCGCCAGTTGCATCTCGAACGACAGACTCTGGCTTTCATGGATGCCATACGAGCGCGCGACGCCGAGCGGCTGGCCCAGCCACTCGCGTGGCAGATTTTGCTCGAAGCGCGCGTGGCCGGTCTCATGAATAGTGCCCATCAGGCTTTGCACGAAATCGTCTTCACGGTAGCGCGTGGTGAGGCGCACGTCTTCGGGCACGCCGCCGGTAAACGGATGCGTGCTTTGGTCGAGCCGTCCACCTTCAAAATCGAAACCCAGCTGCTTCATCACCGCAAGATTCATCGCGCGTTGCGCGGCCACGGGAAATGGGCCTACGGGAATTGTGACGCGCTCATCGCGCTGCTTTGTCTGCACGCGGGTGATCAGTTGCGGCAGCCATTGCTTGACCTCGCCGAAGATGCGGTCGATATCGGCCGCACGCACACCGGGTTCAAAGCGCTCCATCAACGCGTCGTAGGGAGCGAGGCCGCTGTCGGCTGCGAGCAGCCTGGCTTCCTCGCGCGCGAGGCACACCACCTCGCGAAAGTTTTCCAGAAACCCGCGCCAGTCATTGGCAGCGCGCTGGCTGCGCCACGCATGTTCGCATCTGGCGCCCGCCAGCGATTTGGCCTGCACCAGTGCTTCAGGCAGTGCATTGGCTTCGCGCCAGTCGCGGCGCATCTCGCGCAGGTTGGCGCGCTCGGCGTCGCTCAAGGGCTCGGCTTCCGCCATGCGAAATTGTTCGGCCAGCTGCGGATCGGTACGGATGCGGTGCATCAGCGCCTGCAGTTCCGCCTCTGCCGCAGCGCGCGCTTCGTTGCCCTTGGCGGGCATCATGGCATTGCGGTCCCAGCCGAGGATCGACGCGGCGTGGCTATACTGGTACAGCCGCATCCAGGTGCAGCACAGTTCGGCGTAAGGGGATGTGTTCATACGTGTTTGAAACGGTAAAGACTTCTAAGACAACCTAAAGCATGCAGACGAGTTCAACAAACTCATCAGCGCTTGCGCCAGCGAACAAATTAAGAAGAGTTTCGGGAAATAAGCGGGGGTAGGGTGGGCAAAACGTAATTTGTTTTGCCCATGCCGGCGAACGTGAATGCACTGCACCGCGTGGGCACAAAGTGCGTGCCCACCCTACCAAATCTCAAACCAATCGTTGACATCGAACAGAGTATCTACAAGCCAGTTTTTGTTGATTTCATTATTTTTTTGTCTGGCCACTCGCCGTTCAAGCCTCATTCTTGTTGGGCGCCGCGCTACGCTTCGCCCAATAGTTGGGCGAGGCTTTGAGTGCCGCCAGCGCTGCGGCGGTTTCGGTACCGGGCGCCATGGATGCCGCAGTGCCCGCCATCACCTGATGATGATCGATGTTCAGCAGGCGGATAAAACTTTGCTGGCCGTAGGTTAAGCCCACTGCGCAGCCCAGTTCAACGATTTGCGCTTCGGAGTAGTGCTGGTACAGCCGTTCCCAGAATTTGTCGTCGGTATCCAGCCGCCATACTATGGCTTCGGCCAGCGACAGCGCGGCTTTTTGGCGCTCGTCGTATTGCGTGGATTTTTCGAACTCGACCAGATCGTCGTAGTGGGTTTCTTTCAGCCCTTCGCCGGCGCCTTTGATCGAGCGCTGGTTGCCGCAGAACTCGCACAGCACCGAGCGCGAGACGTAAACGCGGCACAGTTCCTTGAGCGCGTGATCGAGCACGCCGTTGCGGAAAATATTGTCCCAGGAATTGGCGAAAAACCAGAAGCACTCCGGCACGTGCGCGCGCACCGCCGAGCTTTCGGGGCGGGGTGTGCCTTCCCGCGCGCAACGCTCCATTTCGGCGTGCATTGCGGGCGTCATTTTTTCGAGGGGCACGTAGCTGATGCGTTGCTTGGGCATGGCGAACTCCTGAGGGGCAAGCGGAAATAGTGTACCAGGGCTAGGGTGAAATAGAGGTTTCAGGCCGCAGCGTGGGGACGCGCGATAGCTGTGCGCAGCACCAGCGCCAGCGGCAGAGCGAGCAACACCACAACGCCGGAGATGGCAATGGTTTTTTCAATGCCGATGGCGTCACCCAGCAGCCCGTAACCGATCGGCGCGATAATGCCGCACACCGCGCCGACCGTATACACCAGTGCGAACGCGCGCGGCAGTTTGTCGGATTCGACCAGATCTCCGATGGTGCCGTAGATCACCGATGAGGTGCCCTGCAGCACCACGCCCACCAGCGGCAGCAAAAAGAATGTCGCCATGCCCGGCAGCGCGAGTGTTGCGAGTATGCCCGCGCCGGTGGCGGCCTCGGTGATGACGATGGTGCGGATGACGCCGAGTTTTTCCGCGAGCACGCCGCACAAGTATTTGCCCGCCATGCCGCCGATCAACACCAGCGGCACCGCCAGCGCCGCCCAGCCGTCGGGCACGCCTTTGGCGATCAGCAAAAAAGCGATGAAGGTGAGAAAGCCGGTGCGTGTCATGCTGTCCACGATATCCACCATGCACAGCGCTGCGAATGCGGGCTTGTTGCGGATGCCCCAGCCCTGAATTTTGGGTTTCGGCTTCGCGGCGGAATGCGTATGGGTATTGGCAACCCAGCAAAAAATCGCGATCGCGGTGAGCACCGCCGCAACACCAAATCCCACCACCGGCGCCTGCCACGAAAAGCCCGCAAGCACGCACAGGCTGACAATGCCGCCGAACACGAATTTGCCGACATCGCCCGTAAAGTTATAAGTGCCCAGCGCGGTGCGCCGGCCTGCGCCCGGATACGCGTGCGAGATGATGGTGGACGACAGCGGATGCTGTACCGCCGAGCCCATGCCCGCAAAAAACAGCGCAATCAGTATCATCCAGAAGCCGTTGGCGTAACCCAGCGCGATAAACGCCAGCCCCGAGAGCAGGGTGCCCAGCGCCAGCAGATTGCGTTCGCCAAAGCGTTCCGCGATGAATCCGGCGGGCAACTGAAATGCCGCCATCGCAACCCGGTGCGCGGTGCGGATCATGCCTACCTGCGCGAGATTCAATCCAAACGCCTGCGCCAGCAGCGGCAGCAATACGTAGCTCACATCGGACAGGCCATCGTGAACCATGTGTACGCCGCAGCAGGTTTTTAGCGTGCGCGTAGGGGATTGCTGGAGGGGCGCGGGCATGCTGGCCTTATATCACAGCGGTGTGTCAGTGTAGAATCCCGGTTTATTTTCGATGGGGCGGTGCTATGAAGTGGATAATCGGCGGGTTGCTGCTGGCAGTGGCGGCTTCGGTGGTGTCGGGGCGCGTGCCCTTGGGATGGATAATCTATTGCTTTGCCGCACTGTTTGTGTCGATGGGGCTAGCGCTGTTTTTTGCGTTTTACCGTAGCCGGCATTACGGCTTGTTGCTGCTGGGCTGCACCTATGTATCGGCGGCGTTTCTGGCGGTGGTGCTGACCGAATGGTGGCCGCTGGTGGGTGGCTTCGCCATTGCATGGGTGTTACGCGCGATGGGCGTGGAACCGCCGGAAGAGGAAGCGACAGCAACGCCCGCGGCGGACGAGGGCGAAAAGAAAGTGTGATGGCCCTTAGGCGTAACTAATTGTTTTTATTAAGTTATTCAATGCTTGATGCAACGCCACACACCAAAGCTTCAAAATCACTTGACGTTGTTGTCCTGACTCAAAACGGAAAATCGTAGCGCGCATCCCGCTGGCTTTGCATACGCGAGCTCTTGATCCACGCCTTGAGCGTGTGCACGGCCTCAAATGCGAGCAGGTCTTTTTTCAGCTGGCGTATGTCGCGCTGGGCAGCGGCGATTTCGGTGATGAGCGCTTTCATCACGGTTTTGGGCGTAATGGTGTCGAAGGGGGCAAGCTGGGCCTGGTCCATGAATGTGCATTCGACGCGCATGATTTCGTGTCGCAGCTCCTGGAATTGTTCGCGCAGAATCTGGTTGTAGTGCTTCAACCGTTCTTCGCTGACGTTGTTGATGGCGGCCTGATCGATTTGTTCGAGTTCGAGTTGCAGTTCCAGCAATTGCAGCAGGTTGTTTTTGTCGTAGGCCTGGTTCACGCGTTGCATGAGTGCGGTTTTGCGTGTCCGCTCCAGCGGATCGGGTTCACGGTCGGGGTGCAGCGCGCTGGCCAGCTTGCGGTAGATTTCGCGGATCGACTGGCGTAGCTGTTGTTCATCCGCTTCTTGTTGTGCTTCTTTGGCGAGTTGTTTAGGCGATTTTTTACGCTTGGCCTCGCGTTCTTCGCGGGCTTGCTCGGCGGCTTCCCGTTGCGCCTGGTGTTTTTGCATTTGCGCCTGCGCGTGCTCCAGCACGGATTCCGGCGAGCGCAGATCTACCTCGTCGCCCACATCGATACCAAACATGCCTTGCAGGATGGACTTCGCCTCTACCTGCTGTTCGGCTTCTACTTCGCTGTAGCTGATGTTGCTGTGCTTGTTGAAAATAGCCTTTAGCGCTTCATCGTCACGGTTCATCAGCACGCCTTGCGCCATGTCGGTAATCAGGTCAGCGATGTCGGTGCGTTCGCGTTTGCTGAAGCCGGACTGGGCACTGGCTTTGTCCAGGGCATGCACTATTCTGATTTGCAAGTCTTCCGCGTCTTTGAGCAAGGGCTGCAGTTGGGTGCTGAACTTTTTCTGGTACGGCACATGAAACGCTTCCCAATCGGCGAGCGTGGTGCGTGCCTGCGCAATTTGTTTAATCAGTTTGTTGAAGGTCTGCTGCGCTTTCGACAGGTGCGGTTGGTTTTTGCTGCCAGATATATTGATCGGGGTTTTGTTCATGATGCGCTGTTCAGGGGCGAATTCAAAGCGCGCATTGTAAATGATTCATGCCATGCCAAACCCGCCGCCACCCGGCGTTTCAATCACGAACACATCACCGGCCCGCATTTCGGCCTGATCGCAGCCGCCCAATTCCAGCGTGTCGCCGTTCATGCGCTCGACGTAATTGCGCCCGATGGCGCCGGGCTTACCGCCAGCCATGCCATAGGGCGGCACGCGGCGGTGGCTCGATAGTATCGCAGCGGTCATCGGCTGCAAAAAACGCACGCGGCGTATCGCACCGTTGCCGCCGCGTGTACGGCCCGTGCCGCCACTGTCCTGACGAATTTCAAAACTTTCCAGCAACACCGGAAAGCGCCATTCCAGAACTTCCGGGTCGGTGAGGCGCGAGTTGGTCATATGCGTTTGCACCACGCTTGAGCCGTCGAAGCCCGGTCCTGCGCCGCCGCCGCCGGAAACGGTCTCGTAGTACTGGTGTTGTGCGTTGCCGAAGGTGAAATTATTCATGGTGCCCTGCGAAGCGCCCATCGCACCCAGCGCGCCATAAAGCGCATCGGTCACGCATTGCGAAGTTTCGACGTTGCCGGCAACCACCGCCGCGGGATGGCGAGGATTCAGCATGCAGCCTCCGGGGATGATCACCTGCAGCGGCTTCAGGCAGCCGGCGTTGAGCGGAATATCGTCATCCACCAGCGTGCGGAATACATACAGCACGGCTGCCATTGCCACCGCCGAGGGCGCATTAAAATTACTGTCGCGCTGCGCGGAGGTGCCGGTGAAGTCGATGACGGCGCTGCGTGCCGCTTGGTTGATGCGGATGCTGACCTGGATGATTGCGCCATCGTCCATGGCATAGCTGAATGCACCGTCTTTCAGCGCGCCTATTACGCGCCGCACCGATTCCTCGGCGTTGTCCTGCACGTGGCCCATGTAGCGATGCACCGCTTCAAGGCCGAATTCGCCGACGATGCGCGCGAGTTCGGTAACGCCTTTCTGGTTGGCGGCGATCATCGCGCGCAGATCGGCGAGATTCTGCTCGATGTTGCGCGAGGGATAACGCGCTCCGGCGAGCAGGGCGCGGGTTTCGGTCTCGCGCAAGCGGCCGTTTTCGACGAGGAGAAAATTGGTGATGAGCACGCCTTCTTCATCGATATGGCGGCTGTCGGGCGGCATCGAGCCGGGCGTGATGCCGCCGATGTCGGCATGGTGACCGCGCGAGCCGACGTAGAACAGCAAGCTACTGCCGTCGCTGCTGTAGACCGGCGTGATCACCGTGATATCGGGCAGGTGCGTGCCGCCGCGATACGGATCATTGAGCATGTAGACGTCGCCCGCGCGCATACGCGCGGCGTTGTCGCGTATCACCCAGCGCACGCTTTCACCCATCGAACCCAGATGCACCGGCATGTGCGGCGCGTTGGCGATCAAGCTGCCCTGCGCATCGAATAGCGCACACGAAAAATCGAGCCGCTCCTTGATATTGACCGAGTACGCGGTGTTGGCCAGCGTGACACCCATTTGCTCGGCGATCGCCATGAACAGGTTGTTGAAGATCTCCAGCAGCACCGGATCCGCGGTGGTGCCGATGGCGCTGCGGGCAGCGCGCGGCGTGTAGCGCGTCAGCAGCAGGTGGCCTTGCGCGGTGACGTCGGCTTGCCACCCGGGTTCGACGACGGTGGTGGCGTTGGCGTCGGTGATGATGGCGGGGCCGGGGATGCGGTTGCCGGGTTGCAGGTTTTCCACGCGGTAGAGCGGCGTATTGTGGTGGGCGTTGTTGCTGAACATGCGAACAACGGTGTCTGCCGCGGGTGGTTCGCTAAGCATCTCAGAGGATACTCCTTCCCCTTCAAGTGTGCCCTTGCCCCTGAAGGGGAAGGGACTCTCGCGCCCTGGAATTGTGCCGATATCCATGCCCGGGGGGAGCGTCGAGTCCCCGCCCAAGCGAGGAGGTTCATGGGTAGGGGGGGTACTCGCGCCGGACGAGGCCTCCACCGCAACCGCTTCCACCACCAACGCGCGCCCCGGCATCAAAAAGCTGTAGCGGCCGAGGTAGGCGCCTTCGAAGCTGCGCGTCATTTCTGCCACCGTGCCGAAGGTTAGGTTAAGCGTGGTGTCGGTACCCTCGTATTTGATGTGCGCACGGCGCCGGGTCACTATCTGTTCGCGAGTGACCTCCTGAGCGAGCACTTCGGCGCACGCAGCAGCGGCAAGCGTATCCAGCGTGGCAACCAGCCGCGGCCATAGCGCTTCATTCAGCACTGCTTCCACCGCCTGCTCGCGCATCGCGGTGATGTCAGCCAGCCCCATGCCGTAGGCCGACAGCACGCCCGCATACGGATGAATGTAGACACGCGGCATCGCCAGTGCGTCGGCCACGCGGCAGGCATGTTGTCCCGCCGCGCCGCCAAAACACGCCAGCGTGTAGCGCGTCACGTCGTAGCCGCGCGCCACCGAGATTTTTTTGATCGCGTTCGCCATGTTGTCCACGGCGATCCGCAGAAAACCTTCGGCTATAGCCTCGGGTGATTGTAAGCCTTCGTTTTCATAATGTATTTTGTCATATAACGCAAAAAAGTTTTGTCGCACTGCTGCGCTGTCCAGCGGCGCGTTTCCCGATGATCCGAACACCGCCGGAAAATATTCGGGCTGAATGCGACCCAGCAGTACATTGCAATCGGTAACGGTCAGCGGACCGCCGCGTCCGTAACACGCCGGGCCTGGCTGCGCGCCCGCAGAATTCGGGCCCACGCGCATGCGTGCACCGTCGAAATGCAGAATCGAGCCGCCACCCGCAGCGACCGTGTGAATGCTCATCATCGGCGCGCGCATGCGCACGCCCGCCACCAGCGTGTCGAACGCGCGCTCGTACTCGCCGGCGAAATGCGACACGTCGGTGGAGGTGCCGCCCATGTCGAAGCCGATGATGCGCTCAAACCCTGCCGCCTGCGCGGTGCGCACCATGCCCACCACGCCGCCCGCCGGACCCGACAGCACGCTGTCCTTGCCGTGAAAGCGACGCGCATCGGTGAGCCCGCCACTCGATTGCATGAACATGACTTTCACCGCGGGCAGTTCACTGGTGATGCGATCGACGTAGCGGCGTAGCACCGGCGAGAGATACGCGTCTGCCACCGTGGTGTCGCCGCGCGATACCAGCTTCATCAGCGGGCTGACCTGGTGGGATACCGAAATTTGCGTAAAGCCGCACTCGCGCGCGAGCGCGGCGAGTTGCTGTTCGTGTTGCGGATAGCGGTAGCCGTGCATCAGCACAATGGCGCAGGCGCGTAATCCTAGGGCGTGGGCGGCCTCGATTTCGCGGCGGGCTTGCCTCAGATCAAGGGGGGTAAGTACTTCGCCGTGCGCGCCGAGCCGCTCATCGATTTCGTGAACGGCGCTGTAAAGCATTACAGGCAATACGATATGGCGGTCGAAAATGCGCGGACGATTCTGGTAACCAATGCGCAGCGCATCACGAAATCCGCGCGTGATGAACAGCGCCGAGGGTTCGCCCTTGCGTTCGAGCAGCGCGTTGGTGGCGATGGTGGTGCCCATCTTGACCGCGGCGATGCGCACAGCCGGTATCGGCGCGTCGCGCGCCACGCCGAGCAGATCGCGGATGCCGGCGAGTGCCGCATCGTCGTAGTGCCCGGCGTTTTCGGACAGCAGTTTGTGGGTGAGCAGCGTGCCGTCCGGGCGGCGGGCGACTATATCGGTAAAGGTGCCGCCGCGGTCAATCCAGAATTGCCAGCGGCCAGTATGCGCTTGAGTATTCATGGGCGGGGAATGCTATCACGCTCTGGAGGATTGCCACCTTCCACCTCGCACAGAGGGCGTGATGTGCTCATGGATGGGTGATAAACAGACTGTATGTAATATTAGTTACTCAATGACGTGCTCATGCCGCTGCAAGGGCGGGTTACGCCGGACTTGATCCGGGGGTAACCCGCCGGCCGGTGTGCATGGGCAAGCGAGGCGGCGGGTTACGGCGCAAGAGCGCATCTAACCCGCCCTACACGCTACATCACGCGCCCGGCGATTGTTAACGACAGGCCAACGAACGGCTGAGTGTGAAACGTGCCGGGCACAAGTCGTGCTCAAACTCAAAACGCCGTATCGCAACGGCGCCACGCACATCGTGATGAGCCCGATGCAATTCATGCAACGGCTGGCGGCGCAGCCGCCCATCGCACCGGCGCGGCGGCGGGTGGATATGTTTGAGGCGGCTTGATGCGTAAACGCAGACTGGTTTTTACCGTGGCTGGCGGGGTGGCTCGGCCATCGCTCGCGCTGGCGTGCTGATTTGGCGGGGTGCGGGGGTAATATTTGCGGGGAAACGGCGGGCTTGAGGAAATTTCCGCATGATTGACTCTGCTACGGGCGCCATTGTGCTCGCGCTAAAAACGCAACAGCGCATCAAGAGCGTCATGCCGGTATTACGGGCATGGAAAACCCACGGCTACTATTTGTCATCGGTGGTGACTGCCGAAATCATCAGGCACGCCGGATAAGCGCAACCGCCGATACCAACGAACCGATAAGCCCGTCGTCCCTCTGCCAAGGGGCCACACCTTGCCTTTTGCCCGCTGTCGCGGGCTTAGTGACATCAACCGCCGTCAGTCGCCAACGCGAATGCGCTGCGGCTACTTCTCCATGGGTGCAAGGAACCCGATGAATGGGTCGGGTTTGGACTGAGCGTTACTGCTTGTGAATCCTGTCGTCGTCGCCCTTGCCGCCGCGCCGTTCCGCAGGCGCTTCCTGCTTCGCGGGCGGTGGCTTGTCTGCAACGGGGGGGCGCGGTCTTGCTGCTTCCGGTGGCTGCGGTCGTTGCACTTCGGGCGGCACGGGCCGGGGATCCGGTGGCCGCGGCGGCGGTACCGCGCGTGGCGCTTCGGGTAACCGGGGCACGGCCTGCGGCTGTGGCGCTCTCTGCGCTTCGCGCGGCACTACTCTGGGTTCGGGCGCTGTGGGCGCGCTCACGGGCGGCTGTGGTCGCGCCGCCTCGGGCGGCCTCGGCACGCTCACCGGCGATGGCGCTGCTTTTTCAAGCTCACGCAGGGGCGCTTGCTCCGGTGGACGCGGCGCGAGTACCGCTTTTAGCGCTTCCGGTGGTCTTGGCACACTGACCGGAGGCGGCGTTGTTTTTTCCACTTCACGCGGCGCTACGGCGGGCGCATCAATCGGCCTCGGCACGCTGACCTGCGGACGCATTTCTTTCTCGGCTTCGCGCGGCGGTACCTTCGCTTCCGGCACCCTAGGAATAACAGCGGGTGGTGGGAGCTTTGGCGCTTCTAAAGCGGGGAAACCTTTTTGCGCTTCGGGACCCTTGGCCGTACCTGCGGGCGGCGATCCCTTTTCGGGTGTGGGCGCGGTTGGGCTGGCCGCGGCTGCCTGTCGTTGCGGAGGCGCCGCTGCGGGCGTCGCGGGGCCTACGACTTTTACAGCGGGAGGGGGGGCGTCGGCCGCAGTCGGTTTTGCTTCTGGCGAAACCCCAGCTTTCGCGGGTCCGCCCTCGTCCGCAGACTTGCCACGCTCCCTTTCTTTATCAGCCGATCTGCCGCGCTCGGCGTTGGCGGATTGTTGAGCATCGAAGGCCGCGGGTGCCGCCGGAGGCGCCGTTCTTGCGACGACGGGCCGTGCCGCTGCTTCGGCTGGGGGCTTGGCGCCAGGCGCCGCGCCTCCTTGCAGGCTCGTTCTTAGTGGCGCGACGTCGGCCGCATTCGTGATCTGCGCGTTCGCGAGCGATTCTCTCGATACCGGCACAGCGGTTTTCGCGACCGACTGTGCCTGCGCGAAGGCGCTCGCAGGCACCGCGGTCACAGCGCCCGGCACTTGCTGATTGACGTAGACAGTCCTCGTCACGTTCGTGGCGTTGTAGACGTTGGTGATTTGCGTGTTGTTGATCGTCGTGTTACTGGTGTTCACGTTGTTGATGTGGTTACGGCTGACGCGATACGGCGGACGGTAGACTTCGCGTGGCGCGAGTGGGAACCAGGCAACTCCCGGGCCTGACGAAACTGCGAGCCTGAAATTACTGCCGCCCACGAATGCGACAAGCGCAGGCGCATAGACAGCCTGCGCACGCACCGGCCCCGGCACCCATCCCCATGTTCCGCCAAAGTGCGCCCAGCGGCCATAGTGCGACGGTGCAAAACCCCACGGGGCGTCGTCGATCCACGTCCAACCCCACGGCTCGACCCACGCCCAATGGCCGTGGTGATAAGGCCGCCAACCGACGGGGACGCGGCTGGGGATCCAGACGGGGCCGTACTCCGCGACGTTGCGCCAGCGGCCGTGGTCGTCCAGGTCCTCGTAGCCGATCACATCGGGCGAAACGTAACGCGCTGATTGAGAGCGCTCCACGCGGCGTGTGCGCTCCGTGACCCAGCCTTCGAATTCGTCGGCGGGCACCTGCACGAGTTGAGAATCGCGCAAGTCCGTGCCGGCAAAACTGTAAGACTGGCCGGCGCCGATCGTGTATGCATTGCCCTCGCCGTAGACCTCGGCGAGACCGCTGCGCGTGGCAACGGCCGTCCAGCTGCCGGCCGGGTCGACATCGACGCGATAGGCGCCGGGACGACGCGGCAGGTAGGCTAAGTTCGGTGTGTCGATTTTGACGATTTCGTTTGCCGCAAGCCTGCGCACGTGCACATGGACGGTGCCCTGCGTCACTTGCAGCTGGGTCATGCGGTCATCGAGATTGAGCAAAGTCACGCGCGTGCCGCCGCCGATGCGCACAGCAGACGATCCGATCTGCAGCTCAGCGCGCGCACCTCTGTCGACCCACAATCGATCGCCTGTAATCAGCGGCCGATTCAGGGTGGCCTGAACCCACGCGCTCCCGCCCGCGGGCAAGAAGCTGACGGGCCCGCTGATGTGAGCGAGCCGGGCAACACGAGACGGCGGGTCGGCGCTCGCCCAGCCGGAGAACACGAGCGCAGCGATGCCGATCAGGAATGCGATAAGCGAGTGAAGAATAGGTATTTTTTTCATCGTGATTTCTCTTGTGCCTGAGGCAGCTTCCTCACGTAACTAACGTCCAACCATGATGGCCGGTGCACCGCTTTACGCCTTAAATCCCCGTCGAAATGTAACATTGTGTTACCGCTGGGATCGAGGATTCAAAACTTGCCGCGCCCGCGCGGATAATGCTTTTCCCACTCCCTACCGTTGACCTGATCGCAATTCAACTTGCCATGACACAGAAGCGGCGCTAGCCTGCGAGCGGCACATTCAGGAGGCACTATGCGCACATGGCAGTCAGCACTAAATACAGCCGTCATCGCGGCCGGGTTCGCCGTCGCGGCGACGCCCCTCCTCGCGCAGGCGCAGCAGAAGTTCCCCACCAAGCCCGTGCGCCTCGTAGTGGGTTTTTCTGCCGGCAGTGGGACTGACATCACGGCGCGCATGATAGCCCCGAAGCTGAGCGAGATCTGGGGGCAGTCGGTCATCATCGAAAATCGATCGGGAGCCGGCGGCCAGCTCGCCACCGTCATGGTCGCCAAGGCCATGCCCGATGGCCACACGCTCCTGTACATGTCGGCCTCTTTTTTGATCAACGCGGTGCTGCCTTTGAAACCATTGTACGATCCGCTCAAGGATTTCACCGGGGTCACCCAGATCGGGGTAAACAACAGCGCCCTGGTCGTCACACCGTCACTGGGCGTCAAGTCGGTCAAGGAGCTGATTGCGCTTGCGCACGAGCGGCCCGGCAAGCTCCTGTTCGGCACGTCCGGGGCGGGCGGCGGCACCCACATAACTACCGAGAGATTCAACATGGCCGCCGGCATCAAGACTGTGCACGTGGCTTTCAAAGGGTTACCCGAGGCCCTGATCGAGATCGCCGCGGGACGCCTGAACTACGGCCTTATCAGCCTGGGGCCGGCGCTGCCCTTCATCCAGGACAAGCGGTTGGTGGTCCTGGCGCAGCTGGCCGCGAAGCGGTCGCCGCTGCTGCCGGACGTACCGGTGATGACGGAGATCCTGCCCGCGTTCGAGCGGGACGCGTCGTCGATGATTATCGCGCCGGCCGGGACGCCGCGTGCCATAGTGAATCAGATCAGCAAGGACGTCGCGCGCGTGCTCGAGCTTCCGGAGGTCAAGGAGCGCCTGGACGCCATCGGCTTCGAACCTGCGCCGCTGACGCCGGAGGAGCACAACCGGCAACTGCGTCGCTTGCTCGAAACGTTCTCCAAGGTGGTGGTAGCGGTCGGGCTGCGCGCGCCGTAACAGCCACACGCACCGCAAAATAGCGAAAACTTTGAATTGGACCGGACGCGCGCTCGCCCTCCTGATCACCGCAGCATTGGCGGCCAGCCCGGCGTTGGCGGACAAGCCGGAGGGCAAAGGTAAGGGCAAGGGCAACCAGAGCAACGAACGGGTCGAACACCGTCAGGACAATTCGCTCGATGATGGGTCGCGGTGTTTTTGCGGGGGCGAGGATGCTGTACCACTGCACTGATTCGTAGCCGGCCAGTTCGATGGTCAGGTGGGGATTGGTGCCGAACCCGGCGGAGGCGTAAAGCAGCTCGCCGGGGTGTGATTTCGCGAGTGCAATCAAATCCTTCAGATGCTTCACCGGCAGCGTGGGATGCGTGACCAGCAGATTGGGCACGTTGACGATTTCCCTTATGCTACGGTGTTATGGGTTCCCGCCGCAGCCTGCCCTCGAATGCTTTAGTCGGGGGCGGGAACGACAGCTTGTCTGCATTTTCGTGCTTACCGAACATGGGCTGTTGCTCCAGCGCACCGTTCACCGGCGCGTGCGCGATACGCTCGACTGCGGTTCTTCGTGTGAACGATCTACTCCCCCGCAATCCCCGCCGGCGCCCAGCCGCGTTTCGCGCGTATCGCTGCGTTGCCGACAATTTCCACTATCGCGGGCTTGCCACACGCGAGCGCCTGGTCGAGCGCGCCGCGTATGGCGGCGGCTTTCTCCACGCGAAAGCCCACGCAACCCATCGAGTCGGCAACCTTGGCAAAATTCACTTCGCGCTGGAACGCAGCCGATTCTGCTACGCCGCCGGAGTAGTTATTGTTCACCACCATCACCGCGTTGAGACCGCAGCGTGCGGCCGTTTCCATTTCGGCCATGTGATAGTAAAAGCCTGCGTCGCCGGCGAAGCCGATCACCGGTGTATTCGGCAGTGCGGCTTTGACCCCCAGGGTGCCGGGAAATCCCCAGCCGAGCGAGCCGCCGCAGCGGATGTAGCGCTGGCCCGCTTTCATGCGCGACATCTGCGCGGTCCACAGCGCGGCATGAAAGGTATCGACCACCAGCACCGCTTCCGGCGGCAGCCATTCACCCAGCTCTTTTGCCATGCGCTCCGGGCGTATCGGCACGTCATCCGAGTTACGCAGCGGGTCGCTCTCGGCCCAGTAATCGGCGACATAGCCGCGGCACTGTTCCAGCCATTCAGCGCGTTGCGTGGGCTGGCCGGCTTCGGCGAGCATTTTTTGCAGGCTGGCTTTGGCGTCGCCACACAGCGACACCGCGTTCGGATAATTGCGGCCTAACTCATGCGGATTGATATCGAGCTGTATGGTGCGTGTGCCGATTTTCGGAATCGACCAGCCGTTGGTGACTTGGCCGCCGGTGTGGCTGCCGATGAAAAACACCAGGTCCGCCGCCGCCACCGCTTTATTCGCGCACCAGCGCGAATAGCTGCCCGGCACGCCTACACCCAGCGCGTGATCGTCGGGCACCAGCGCGCGTGCATGCAGACTGGTAGCGATGGGGATTTGCAGTTTCTCGGCGAGTTGCAACACTTCCGCCCCGGCCCCTGACTTCACCGCGCCACCACCGACCACGATGATGGGCTTGGCGGCTTTGCTCAATTCGGCGAGTGCTGCTTTGACGTCCGCTGCGTCGGCCGCCGGACGAAACGGCGGATAGCGCGTATAGCGTTGCTCAAAGGTGAGATCGTATTCGGCTTCCTTGTCGAGCATCTGGCCCGTGCTGCCGCGCAACGCAAGATGCACGGGACCGGGCGCGCCGCTGGTGGATTCGCGAAACGCCTGACGCAACAAATCCGGAAAGCGCGCGGCGCTATCGACCGAGTAATTGGCCTTGGTGACGCCATCCCATGCGTTGTGATCTTCCGCGTTCTGGTAAGCGTGGCGATAACGCGGTTGATCGTTTTGACCGCCGGAAATCGCAATTACCGGCGAGCCGGCCATGTACGCGTCGCGCAGCCCCGCCGCGAGATTGGTGCTGCCGATGTCCTGACACAGACAGACGCCGGGCCTGTTTGAAGCGCGCGCGTAACCGTCGGCCATGTAGGCGGCGGCTTTTTCGCCATGCGTGACTACGCGCTGCACGCCGCCGACTTTATCGACCTCCAGCATCGCAGGCGGAATAATCGTGTTCACATAAAACAGATGCGATACGCCATAGCCGCGCATCGCTTCGGCAAAGTATCGGTAACCGGTCATTTTGGGCATGGGGGCTCCCTGAGCGTGAGTGAGCGGGATTACCGCAGGTGGTGCAGCTTGATGGAAAAGCATAGCAGGATTTGACGGTGGCCGAGTCACGCGTTGCGGTAACATGAGGCGTATCAAATAACGCATCCACAATAAGGAACGCCAGATGCCCACGCTGCAGGTTTCCGCCGGCGCGCACATTTTTTATCAGGTGGACGACTTTACCGATCCCTGGCGCAATCCCGGGACGACCGAGGCGATCCTGCTGTGTCATGGCAATAATGAAAGCCATCGCGCCTGGTATGGCTGGGTGCCCCACCTTGCGCGGCATTATCAGGTGGTGCGCCCGGACATGCGCGGCTTTGGCGATTCGACGCCGATGGCGCGCGATTTTCCATGGACACTGGATGTGGTGATCGATGATTATCTGAAGCTGATGGATTACCTGGGGATCGAGCGCTTTCATTTGGTTGGCGCGAAAATCGGCGGGGTGATTGGGCGCGCGTTTGCCGCGCGGCATGCGCATCGCGTACACACACTCACCGTCGTCGGCTCACCGCCGCCGGTGCGCGCCGATGCCGCCACGCGCGCCGCGCGGGTGAAAGAAGTCGAGGAACTGGGCATCGAGCACTGGGCGCGGCGCAGCATGGGCGCGCGCCTGGGCAGCGCTTTTCCGCGAGCAGGTATCGAGTGGTGGATCCAATACATGGCGCGCACCGCGATATCAACCGAGGCCGGATTTGCCGCCACCATCAATTTTTCTGACATCAGCGCGGACGTGAAGAAAATAACTTGTCCGATGCTGGTGATCACCACGCAGGAGAGCGGGCTCGCCTCGGTGGCTGAGACGCGCGCATGGCAGGAGAAAGTGCCGCACTCGGAACTGCTGGTGTTGCCCGGTGATTCGTTTCATGCGGCGGCGAGCGATGCCGATGCATGCGCGCGGGCGCTGCTTGATTTTGTGGGGCGGTATGCGATTACTTCTTGACCGCGCTATAGGCTACCTGGCGCTGATTTTGTTGCATAAAGCATCATAAAATATGTTTCAAAATAAATACCTACAATGCATTCTTGTTCTGTGCTGTATGGGAGCGGCTGCAGCTGTGGTGCATGCGCAAAGTTACCCTAACCGCCCGCTACGTATCGTGGTTCCGTATCCGCCCGGTGGCGGCACCGATGTTGTCGCGCGCACGCTGGCGCAAAAAATGAACGAGATGATGGGTCAGCCGGTGATCGTCGATAATCGTGCGGGCGCCAACGGCATCATCGGTTCGGACGTGGTGGCGAAAGCCGCGCCCGATGGTTACACGGTGTTGATCACGCTGGCGACACATGTGATCAATCCCGCGTTGTATGCCAAATTGCCTTACGGCCCCGATGATCACGCGCCGGTGACGGTGCTCGCAGAGTATCCGTTTGTGATCACCGTGCATCCGTCGTTGCCGGTGAAAAACATCAAAGAGTTTGTCGCTTTTGCGAAGTCGCGACCCGGACAGTTGACGTTCGCCTCATCGGGCAACGGCAGCGGCCCGCATCTGGGCATGGAGCTCTTTAAGAGCATGGCGGGTATCGACGTGGTGCATGTGCCGTACAAGGGCGCGGGGCAGGCGATGACGGATTTACTATCGGGACAGGTGCCGATTTTTCTTAACAATTTTCTCGCGGGTGCGCAGATGATCAAGGCTGGGCGGCTGCGCGCACTGGCGGTGACCAGCGGCAAACGAACCAGCGCCGCACCGCAAACGCCGACCGTCGGCGAATCCGGCGTGCCCGGTTACGTGGTTACGGGCTGGTACGGCATGATGGTTCCTGCCGCTACGCCCGCGCCGGTGCTGCGCGTGCTACACGAAGGTACTGTCAAGGCGCTGAAATCCAAAGAGGTGAGCGGACGTTTGTCGAATGAAGCTGCGGAAATTATCGCCAACACCCCGCAGGAGTTTGCTGCGTTCCTGAAAGCTGAAGCCGAAAAATGGACAGGAGTGATCCGCAAAGCGAAAGTGCGTATTGGGGAGTAAGGCGCGTGAGACAATTGGCTCTTGACAACAACTTCAAACCCTTCGCCGCAAACTTCACAGAAGAACACAGATTACCCGCGAAAAAATCCGTGTTCATCTGTGAAATCTGCGGCTAAACGTTTTTAGCCTCTCGGTAACCCGGCCAACTCAGGAGAGCATCATGCGCGACGATTCCTATACACACCAAGGCAGCCTGCAATTCGTCGGCTGCGGCGGCCTGAACAGCGCCACCAACGAAGCGGCGGCTCAGCCCGGCGGCGGACGCCGCCGTCAGGTCATAGTCGCCGGCAAGCGCGTCAAAACCATCGACGTGCATGCGCACTGCGTGATCCCCAAAGCGCTGGAACTCATGGGCAAGGATCACCTGAAAGAACGCGGGCCGGGCCTCGGCGATGTGGGCTTGCGGCGCATCGGTGAAATGGACGAGCAGGGCATCGACGTCGAGGCCATCAGCATCAACCCGCATTGGTATCACCTCGAGCGCGATCTTGCCACTGAAGTGGTGAAGATCAACAACGAAACGCTGGCCGAACTGTGTGCGGTACACCCGGATCGTTTCGTGGGCTTCGCCTCGCTGACCCTGCAACATCCCGAAATCGCGGTGCAGCAGATCGAGCATGCGGTAAAAAAACTCGGCATGCGCGGTGCGGCCATCGGCGGCAGCGTGCACGGGGAGGAATTCGCCGACGCCAAATTTCATCCGGTGTGGGCGAAAGCAGAGGAATTGGGCGTGCTGATTTTTATTCATCCGCAAGGCACGCCGGAACTCGGCAAGCGCCTTAAAGGCAATGGCTGGCTGACCAACGTCATCGGCAATCCGCTGGATACCACGATCGCGCTGTCGCACCTGATCTTCGAAGGCACGCTGGAAAAATTCCCCGGTCTCAAAGTCTGCTCCGCGCATGGCGGCGGCTTTGTCGCCTCCTACGCGGCGCGCTCGGACAATGGGTTGCGCGTAGCACCCGAAATGGACAGCGGTGTCAAACTGAGGAAAAAGCCCACGGAATACATGCGCCAGATGTATTACGACACGCTGGTGTTCAGCGACGAAGCGCTGCGCCATCTGGCTGCGGATATGGGTGTCGGTCAACTGGTCATTGGCACCGACCATCCGATTCCGTGGCAGGCCAATTCCGTGGATCACATCCTCAACTGTCCGCACTTCTCCGATGCCGAGAAGCGCATGATGCTCGGAGAAACCGCGGGTAAATTGCTGGGTATCGCGCCGTTCTAAGTGAAGGCTGAGTGAAAGTCTACCAAGCCGTAGCCAACGCCTTCGTCAAGGAATGCACCTTCTGCGCGCCGCTGGACTCTTTAACGCGAGTACTTTATAGTGATTAACGCTATATTCACTCGTATGCTGATGGTTGATAATTCCGAAAATCCATATTACACCCTACTGCAATAACTACCACAGGAGCACAAAATGGCAAAACTAACAGGCGCTGCGATCATGGCGCGAGCCTTGAAAGATCAAGGCGTTGACTACATGTTCGGCATCGTCGGTTTCCCGGTGCAGCCGATCGCGCGCGAGGCGCAAAAGGCCGGCATCAAATATTATGGCTGCCGCAATGAGCAGGCTGCTTCCTATGCCGCGGGGGCCGTCGGCTACATGACAGGCCGGCCTGGCGCCTGCCTCGTGGTATCGGGGCCGGGCGTGGTGCATGGCCTCTCGGGCCTCTCCAACGCGAAGGAAAACTGCTGGCCGATGATTCTGATCGGCGGCGCCTCGCCGGTGCGGCAGAATGGCATGGGCGCATTCCAGGAAGAGCGCGGGGTGCTGATCGCCACGCCATTCTGCAAGTTTGCGCACGCGGTGGAACACCCTTATCGCATTCCGTTCTATGTTGAAATGGCTGTGCGCAATTGCATCTACGGCCGACCCGGTGCGGCCTATCTCGACATGCCGGACGACATCATTCTGGGCGAGGCGGAGGAGGATACTGTCCGCTTCCCCGGCCGTTGCGCTGATCCGCCGCGTATCGCCGCGCCGCAGGAGTACATCGAGCAGGCGCTGGACGTACTGAAATCCGCGCAACGCCCGCTGGTCATCGTCGGCAAAGGCATGGCCTGGTCCGGCGCCGAGGAAGAAGTCCGCGCCTTTGTCGAGCGCACTGGCGTGCCGTTCCTTGCCTCACCTATGGGCAAGGGCGTGATCGATGACAGTCATCCGCTGTCGGTAGGCGCGGCGCGCAGCCACGCGCTGCAGGAAGCCGACGTGATTGTACTGATGGGTGCAAGGCTCAACTGGATCATGCACTTCGGCCTGCCGCCGCGGTTCAACAAGAGTGTGCGGATCGTGCAGCTCGATATTTCGCCGGAAGCGATCAGCCAGAACGTCCCTGCCGAGGTGGCACTGGTGGGTGACGGCAAGGCAATCGTTGGGCAGCTAAACCGGGCGCTGGAAGGCCGTGAGTGGTTCTATCCGAAGGATACGGCATGGCATAAGGTGCTCGGCGAGAAAGCGGCCGCCAACGCGAAACAAATCCAGTCGATGATCGACGACGAGTCGGCGCCGACCAACTACTATCGCGCGTTCCGCGACATCAGCCCGTGGATACCCAAGGACGCCATCATTATCGGTGAGGGCGCGAACACCATGGATATCGGCCGCACGCAGATGCCGAACAACAGCCCGCGCACGCGGCTGGATGCCGGCAGCTACGGCACCATGGGGGTAGGCATGGGTTTTGTGCTGGCCGCTGCCGCGGTGCATCCGGACCGGCCGATCATTTCGGTTTCCGGTGACTCGGCGATCGGTTTCTCCGGCATGGAAATGGAAACCGTCTGCCGCCACAAAATGCCGGTGAAGATCGTGGTGCTGAACAATGGCGGTATCGGCGGCGGCGCCGCCGCACTGCCTGACGACCCGCAGAAAGCAGCGCCGGGTCATCTGACGGTCGGCGCGCGTTACGACAAAATGATGGAAGCGTTCGGCGGCAAGGGCTACTTCGTCACCGACCCCAAGGACCTGAAAGCCGCGCTGGATGGGGCCATGAAGTTCAACGGACCGGCACTGGTGAACGTGCAACTGCACCACGCCGCCGGCCGCAAGCCGCAGCAGTTCGGCTGGCACACGAGTTGACGAGAGCACCCCGGCCATGCGCGAGCGGGCCGGTCATTGTTACACGGTAAGCCGGCGGCTCACGCCGCCGGCATCGCAAGGCTCACCTTGCGCTTACTTGCTGGTCACCGGCCCTATGCCTTTGTAAACCAGCTTTTGCAATCCGCACGCGGTTTGCGCGACGTAGATATTGCCTTTGGAATCGGTAGCGATTTGATGGCCGCCGCCGAGCAGTCCGCCGCCGCCTATCACATCGACGAACTCCAGTGTTTGGCGGTCGAGGATCACGATGTCGATGCCCCCGCCCACGTAGAGAAAGCGTTGCTGCGCATCGGGTGAGAGCGCGACGTTGCGCGCGAACGGCGCGTTGTGCCGCACGTACTGCTTTAGAAATTTGCCGTCGCTGGTGAACATCTGCACGCGGCGGTTTTCGCGGTCGGCTACATACACCAGGCTGGGTCGAGTTCGAACTTCGGCGCATCGGCGGCAATGGCGCTGGTGCATAGCGCCAGCGCAGCGGCGAGAATGATTAAACGTAACATGCGGATTTCAATCATTGTTTCGTGCTTATCGGGTTGTCACACACAGTTACTACCGGTAGTATGTTGAGCAACGTTATCAACCTGGGGCTACCGTGGCGATCGATGTGCTTGAGCGAGGCGATTTGCCGTTTCCGCGCTCGCTGCCGGAGTTTCAGCGCCTGTTTCCGGA
>CAMBCF010000074.1 GCA_945864585.1 Bordetella parapertussis
CAGCAGATAATCCACCGTTCTAATCTACCCTGCCGCCCTGACCAGCGCCGTCGACTTCATGGTCGGCGGCGTTTTCTATTTCCAATCCCGCACGAAACGACCATCAAGATACATGAAACTCCGAACATCAAAATGGATGACCGCACTCATACTGTGTTATTAATTTCTAGCGGGCCGCGCGTACGACTTCCCGCAGCACGGACATAGTGAAAGACGGCGAGCGATGGCGCGCCCCAGCCGATAGCGTACGGTGGCGATGGACCACGGGACGTGCCGCTGCATCGGGGAGAGACCCGCGCGGGTGGAAGCCTTCGGGTAGGGCAGGCGCTTGAAGTCGAGCGGCGTTTTTTTGCGCCAGACAGGCGCTCCAGCATCAAAAAAAGCATAGGCAGCGATACACAAGCTCGCATGATGATGAAAACCACGCGAGGTGAGCCTGCGATAGCGGCTACGCGGCAGCGATTGGGCCAGTTCCCGTACACTGATCGGGCGGTGGGTTTTATCACGCAGCACCCGGGTGCGGGGCCGACCACGGTTTTGCGCTGTGCGCGCTCGTGCGATCAAAGGTTGATGTTCACCCCACCACACCGCCGTGTCGGGCCGTATCCCCACGGCGTAAACCAGGCCACAGGCGCTCAGCCAGTCACGCAGGGCCGCCTCATCGCCGTAAGATGTCCGGAGAATGCCATAATTAATAACACAGTACAATTAGCGGCTACTTAATCGAGAAAAAGGCTGCGGGTCTTTGCCGCTGCGCAAGGATTATATGTTCGCGCGGCTATAGCGCTATGTTATATCGTCGCCCGATAGCTGACATTCGCGAACGTCAGTAATTGGCCGGTAGGTGTCTCTTGGCTAAGCCCCAGAAACATCGCTAAACCAATGCTCCGCACCTTGGTATGCCAGTTCGCCCGCATCAATCGAACTTCTTCACCGCTGGATAGCCTCACCGTACTTTTCGATAAATGCCCTGATCTCCCGCGCGCACTCCTCTGGCGCGAGCATGTTGACGCTGTGTCCGATCCCTTGAATCGCGACCCGTTTCGCGGTCGGCATGCGCTCCTGCATGTCCTTCATCATCGACGGCTTGGCGACCGCGCTTTTTTCGCCGGCAAGTATAAGCGTGGGCGTCTTGATTTCCGGCAGCCTGGGCCATAAATCGGCGTTCCCGATCATGCGTTCCAGGGCCACGGCGATGTGCTTTGGATTTTTGTCCATCTGGGCGATGTACCATTCGCACAGCTCGGGCGTAGCCTTCGTGGTATCGATGCGATAGGACAGCGTCTTCCGGCACCAGCCGCCCACGCCATATTTCTCGAAGGCCGCCTCGCGATCGCTTTCGCCTACGAAATAAGTCGATGCGATGTCGGCAGGACGATGGAACGGTGTGTCGCACATCGTCAGCGTACGCAGGCGTGCAGGATGACTCAGGGCGGCAGTCATGCCGAGGATGCCACCCGAGGATTCGCCGACCCAGTGCACGCGATCAATCCCGAGCGCGTCCAGCAGGCCCATGGCATCGTCGACGAACTGCGCCAGGGTGAAGACGCTGCCCACCGGCGGCTGGGTGGTTTCACCGCATCCGCGCGCGTCGAATCTGAGCACCCGATACTGGTCCGCGAGCAGCGGGACGAAGTGCTGCCAGAACTGCATGTTGCGCGCATAGCCATGATAGAGCAGGACCGTCTCTGCAGGCGTGCTCTTCCAGGGCGGCGTGTAATCCGCCAGGTCGTAATGCATGTCGATGTCGCGCACCCGCAGGGTCTGGTATGGCATCTCTTGTTTCCTTGTCTCAATTGGCTTTAGCGCCGGATGATTGCACGACCTTCGCCCATTTCGGCAGCTCGAGCCTGATCAGTTGCGCAAACTGCTGCGGCGTATTGCCCATCGGCTCGAATCCATGACCCAGCATGCGTTGCCTCAGGTCATCGCTTGCGATGGCCTGGTGCGACGCTGCGGCGAGCCGCTCTATGACATCGGGCGGTGTTCCCGCCGGGGCAAGCACACCGAACCATGTCGTGGCCTCGTAACCCGGCACGCCGGCTTCGGCGATCGTCGGCACCTGCGGGATCAGGCGCGAACGCCCGGCGCTGGTTACGCCGAGTGCGCGTAATTTCCCGCCTTTCACGTGCTGCTGCGAATTGGGTATCGAGTCGAACATGAAATCGATTTGTCCGCTCAGCAAGTCTATGATTGCCAGCGAGCCGCCCCGGTAAGGCACGTGCAGGACTGCGATTTTCGCCATGCTCCTGAAGAGCTCGACGGACAGGTGTGTCACCGAGCCGCTGCCGCCCGATCCAAACCGCAACTGGCCCGGCCTCGCTTTGGCGAGGGCAATGAACTGATTTACTGAGGACGCGGGGATCGAGGGATGCACGACGAACACGAACGACGTCGAGGCGACGACGCTGATCGGCGAAAAATCCCGGATCGGATCGTAAGGCAATTTCGGATACAGGGCGGGGGCGATACACAGCGTTGCCGCGCTGCCCATGCTGAGCGTGTAGCCGTCGCGGGACGACCTTGCAACATATTCAGCGGCGATAGTGCCGCCCGCGCCGACGCGGTTTTCGACAACGATCTGCTGATCAAATACTTGCGTAAGTTTCTGCGCGGTGATGCGCGCAACGAGATCGATCGGTCCGCCTGCCGCGGAGCCTACGACGAGCCTCACCGGTTTCGACGGGAAAGCCTGCGACAGCACCGGAGCAGAAACTGCCGCCGCCAACGTTGCCAGCACTGAATAGACCAAGAGTTTGGCAGCAATCGTCATCGGCACATCCGATCGTTCCTTTCGTGGCGCCCAGCAGGGATCGGCAGGAGCGTAGCGAAAATTTGACGGTGACGCGTAGAGGAAACACGGCCTGAAACCCGGCGCGGTGTACTGCGCCGCGACCCGTGCGCTCTGCTACTCTAAGAAACCCATTCCGGCTTGTCCGCACCCAGCGTCGGAGAAGGCTTGTCCCAATAGGGCTTTGTTTCAGACATCCTCAGCACAGGCCCCAGGTGCTTAAGCGCGCCGTGGCCGCCTTTGGATTCGATCATGATCGCATCCAATTCGGCGTTGGTCAGCCCCATATCGGCTTTAGGATAGTCAACGTGGCCCTGCTTGTAGATATACATGCCAGAGCGGCAAAGCGAGACCCGAACGTGGTAGGAGCCGCCTTCGCGTGCGCGTCGCGCCAGCGCGAGCAACACGCCGTAGGCGCCGTTGTAGCCGGTGGTGTAGTCGCAGGCAGAGGCCGGCAGCAGCTTCGGCCGTTCATCGCCGTTGTCGAGACATATCCCGGTTGCGCATTGGGCGATCTGCTCCCATCCGCCGCGGTTTGAGAACGGGCCACCGTGGCCGTAGCAACTGATGGAAAGATAGATGATGCCGGGGCGTTCTGCGGCAAGTTGTTCGGGACTGAGCCCGTGCTTGTCCATGATGCCGGGGCGGTAGCCCTGGCTGAATACATCGATATTCCGAACCAGTTCCTTGATCGTCGCCACGTCTTCGGTCTTGTTGAGATTCAGGAAACAGCTGCGCTTTCCGTGGTTCGTATCCATCACATGCTCCGGCACCTGCGGCAGATGATCGGCCGTGACCATCAGCACATCAGCGCCATTTTCGGCCAGGGTGCGCGCCGCGATCGGCCCGGCAAGTATGCGGGTCAAATCGAGCACCTTGATTCCCGAGAGTGGCCTGTCCCCTTCGGGAAAAGGGATCGGATCGCTGTCGCCGATCTTGGTGATTTCGATCAGCGGCTTGCCGGACAGCATTTTTCCGTGCGGATGCTCTAGCCATTCCACGTTGGATCGCACGATCGAGCCGCAGGCCCGCGCTGCAGCGACCGCTTCCTCCAGATCGTGCGAATCCCATTGCGCGACCGCTTTGGCGACGGCATCCGCACTGGATTCGCAGCCAAGCACGCCGATCACCCGGTCATGCAGATGAGGCAGATTGAAATGCGGCAGGTACCAGCGGCCATCCTTGCATAGCCACGGCTGTGTGATGTTCCGCATATGCAGCATCGACGGTGACTGCACCGCTTTCCAACCGCCACCTGCGGCAGGCTGGCTCAGGTATTTGGAGCTCTGGCAGGTGGCCGCCGCGTGACGGACGTCGATAGCGACTTTCTGGCGCCTGCCGGTCTTCATCTCGTGAATATCGGTGACCGCGACGCCGACACCGGCGAGAATATTTGCCGTCGTCTCGCCGATCTTGAAGCGCGCGGAGAAGACGGGGTCATGTCCCGCAATTGTTACTTCGCCGGCCTCGGGCATGCCGCGGCCGCGAATGCTCATGATTTCTTCGAATCCCAGGTTCATAAGTTTAAATCCTCCCAAATCATCGCCGGCGTTAATCTGACGATGGCAGATATACCGTTCTGTTACGTGATCAATCGCTGGTACAGACTGCCGCTCGAGCACCATGGATTGACTAACGTTAAAGCGTGGTATGACCGGCTGTACGAGCGCCCGGCGTTTCGACGCAATGTCTACGACGTCGGCTAGTGTTTCGACGTCCCGCCAACGGTCGTCACCGTGATATGCGACAGCGTTGTATCCACCCTGGCGCCATGCCAGTGGCGCTCGCCGGCCTTAATGTGCACCACGTCACCGACGCTGATCTCGCGCTCCTCGGTTTCGCTGGCGACAATGCCTCTGCCCGCCGTGACCACAAGTATCTGATCGCAGTCATGCACATGCCAGCCGGTCGTCGCTCCGACGCTGAAATTCACCACGTTGCAGCGAAAGTGTTGCGACTGCCCATCGCCGATAAGTGCCTGCCGCGTCCGGCTCACCGCTCCGCCGGTCCAGCCGGCTATCGGCGTCGCCGTGCCCATCGCCTCTTCCGGTAAATCGTTGATTTTCAGTACGCGCATGTTGGCCTCCTTGAGGTTAATAATGTCTGGCTTTCTCACGCGCCAATTCTGTCCTGTGCCAAGGCGACGTGCTGCGGTCCGATATCGGACACCTTGTTGCAGGAAATATTTGCCATGCCACGGCTGATTTCGCCGCGATAGATATCCAGCGCGCGGGTCGCGCCCGCCTCGCCCCCGGCGGCGGTGCCATACAGCGTGCTGCGTCCGATCAGCACCATTTTCGCCCCCAGCGCCAGCGCCTTCACCACGTCGCTGCCGCGGCGCACGCCGCTGTCAAAGAGAATGGTGGTGCGATCGCCCACTGCCTTGACAATCTCTGGCAGCACCTCGATCGGCGCGGGCGCGGCGTCGCAGTTGCGCCCGCCGTGGTTGGACACAATGATGCCGTCGGCGCCGTATTCCAGCGACTTGGCCGCGTCATCCGGATGCAGCAACCCCTTCACCAGCAGCTTGTGAGGCCAGATGTCGCGCAGCGCCTTCAAGTCGTCCCAGTTGAGCGAATCGCTGCGAGTTTCCTTTTGGCCGCCGTAGGCCGTGGTGATCTTGCTGCTTCTCAACTCGTCGGGGAAATTCTCGCGCGTCGGCATGCCGCCGTTGGCGATATAACGCCCCAGCACGTTGATCAGCCAGCCCGGATGCATCAGCACGTCGGCGGTGTTCTTGCTGTTGTACGTGAATGGCACCGAGTAGCCGTTGCGGCGATTGTACTCGCGGTTGCCCGCGACCGCGCCGTCCACGGTTACCAGCAGCGCCTCGAACCCCGCGGCCGCGGCGCGGCGCACGACCTGGTGCGAGAGCTTGCGGTCGGCCCACATGTAGAGCTGCATCCACAGCGTGCCGCCGACTTCGCCGGCGACTTTCTCCATGCTGGTGATGGAGCCGGTGGCGAGTGAGAACGGTATGCCGGCGGCCTTGGCGGCGCGCGCGAGCTCCAGCTCACCGCGGTACCACATCATGCCGGCGGAACCAGTGGGTGCGATGGCGATCGGCATTTTGTGTTGTTTGCCGAAAATTGTGGTGTCGAGTGTGCGGCCGGAGACGTCCACCAGCATGCGCGGTCGCAGTTTGATACGTTCGAACGCTTCGCGATTGTTGCGCAGCGCTACTTCATCTTCGGTGCCGCGGTCGACAAACTCGAACAGCCATCTGGGCAGGCGTTGCTTGGCTATGTCCCGCAGGTCGAAAATATTCTGCGCGTCTTCCACTTTCGGAAACATCATTGTGCTCACCCTTTGTGTGTTTTATCAAATCTATTCAGCGGTATTGTCCATCAAGACCAGCCATTGTAGAAGACTGTGAAAGCAACGATGCGAATGGTGGTGGTGTTCATGGTAAGGTATCTACACCTGCCTTGTCCTGGCAGGCCGGCCTGACTTTCTGCAAAATTGAGGAGCGTCCTATGGCAGAGTATATTCCCAGTCCCAGGGATTGGGTGCGTGAACAGGTTGAACTGTACGAGCGCAGCGGCGGCACCAAAGGCACCACGCTGCGCGACACCGGGTTGCCGGTGATTGTCGTGACCAACATCGGCAACAAGACCGGCGCGATCCGCAAGACCCCGCTGATGCGCGTCAAGACAGGCGCTGACTACGTCCTTGTCGGGTCACAGGGCGGGGCGCCGACGCACCCGGTGTGGGTGTACAACCTGCGCGCGAACCCGGCCGTCGAGATTCGGGACCAGACCGTGGTGCAGGCGATGCAGACGCGTGAAGTCGAGGACGAAGCCGAGCGGGCACGACTGTGGGATGCTGCGGTCGCGGCATATCCGCCGTACGCGGAATACCAGACACGGACCACACGCAAAATCCCGCTCTTCGTCGCGGAGCCGCAGTAGCCTATCCGATCTTTCCCCGAATCCAAGGAGCCCCTATGGCCATACGGCTAGTCGTAACTATCACTGCCGCCCCAGGCAAAGGCACGGAACTGGCGCTTGCCTACAAGGCACGCTGCGCGCAGATCATGCAGGAACCCGGCTGCGAACAGTTCGAGGTCTTTCAGAGTGTGCTTAACCCTGACCGCCTGACGCTGCTTGAACGCTGGGTTGATCAGGCCGCGCTGGATGCCCATGCCAAGGTCAATCAATCCCGGCCGCCGCTGCCGGCCGGACTGCGCGAGGGCGTAGGCGAGCGCGAGGACTACGCTTACAAGAGGTCGCGCTAGCGTCCATGGCTATGATGCATGGCGGACTGCTGTGACTGCGCACATTTTCAAGCACGTGCGGTTAGCGGCGTAGCGCAATGCTGATGCTATTGACCATTGGCGGAGCAGACGATACATTTGTGACTCGTGAAAAATGGTGTTCAAGAATTCTATACTCGACAGGGTGATTGAAGGTTCGCCTGATGACATCGCCGATGGCGATTGAGTGCGGGTCGCGGCGCACTTATCCAGGGACATGATATGGAATACGAAAAAGTAGCGCCAGCACCCGGAACGGCAACGCTGCATGACTGACGGTAGCAGCCGCTCCAGCGAGGCATCGATCAGTGCCGGGCCAATGAGTGCTGATCAGGCGGGATTCTTCGCACAGGAAGCGCCGGTTTTTCAGGCCTTTGCGCAGCAGTTTTCCCTTGACCCCAAGGTGGTCTACCTGATGGCCGGGCAAAAAGGCTCGCAGCCTGCCAGTGTGCGCAAGCGCTACCAGGAGGGGCTGGACCAGACTGCGCGTGACCCGTTCCCCGTGCATCTGGAGCCGACCGCGACCACGCGCGCGCGGATCGCCAGCGGCTACGGCGCCAGCGTTGATGAAATCGCGATTTCGCGCAACACCACCGATGCGCTGTCGCAGATACTGATGGGCATCGAGTGGCAGCGCGGGGATGAAATCCTGGTGTCGCCGATGGAACACCCGGCTGGCCTGTCAACGGTGCTGCGGATGGCGGCACGTTTCGGGGTCACGATCGTGCAGTGGGGCGTGCCGGTGCAGCGCGCCGCCACCGCCGACGAGGTGGTCGAAGCGGTGCGCAAGCGCATCCGGCCCGGTGTCACCCGCGCGCTCTTTTTTTCCAGCCCCTTGTGGCCCAACGGCGAGCGTCTGCCCGAGCGGCGCATCGCTGCATTGGCGCAGCAGGCGGGGGCGATCACGGTCGCGGATGGCGCGCATTACGGCGGCATGATCGAACCGCGCCTGGATGAAAGCGGAATCGACTTCTGGGCTATCTCGGGCCACAAATGGCAGTGCGGGCCGGGCGGCACCGGCATCCTCTACATCCGTAACCGCCAGCATCCGGCCAATCCCACGCCGCTGCCGCGCTTTCACCTCATCCGCAGTTCCGCCCGCGATATTCCGTTTGATGGCAGCCGCCCCGCCGATTTCGACATCGGCGCCGCGATGAGCCGCTATGGCTTCCCGGAGTCGGCCGACTGGCGCGCGCTGGGCGATGTCTGTGCGCTGTGGGACCAGATCGGGCGGGCGCGCATTCAGGACTGGACCCACAATCTGGCGGACTATCTACGCCAGCGCATCACAGCGACTTTTGGCGACGATGCGCTGCTGCAACCGGCCATCGATCCGGCGCTGAAATCCGCCATCGTCTGCTTCAATCCTTTCCCCGGCGAACCGCAACGCGGCAATCCTGCCGTCAACCTGCAGTTTCGCGAGCGGCTGCTGCGCGAATACGGGTTTCGCATTTCGGGCGGTGGTGTGGGGCCCGATGGATTCACACGTGCGCCCGATCCGCAGGCGGCGGCGTTTCCCGCCGGCATGGTACCCAATCGCGATCCCGATACACTCGCGCCAAAGCCGTTCGGCTATGCATTGCGTGCCAACGCCTGCGTCTGGAATTCGGTTGTGCAGATGGACCAGTTTGTCGCGGCCACCCAGGATCTGGCGCACAAGATGACGGCGTAGCCATGACCACCACCGCACCGCGACCGTTAATCTGTGTGTCAGCAAACGCCATGGAGGCTACCCATCGGCGGCATCGGGTGCATGCTACCGGCGAGCGCAATGTCCATTCGTTGTTGAAGATGGTGGATTGCATCCCGCTGCTGCTGCCACCGATGGGCGCGGCAATGGACGTAGTCGAACTGGTGTCACGCATCGATGGTTTCGTGCTCACGGGTGGGCGCGCGAACGTCGAACCGCATCACTACGACGGTCCGGCGTTTCCAGACGATGAAATCATTGATCCGGGTCGCGATGCACTGGTGCTGCCGCTGGTGCGCGCTTGTCTCGCCGCGCGCGTGCCGCTGTTTGGTATTTGCCGTGGCATTCAGGAAATCAACGTGGCGCTGGGCGGTTCACTGCATTACCGCATTCATCAACTGTCCGGAAAAAATGACCACCGCAGACCGCGCCGGGAGGATATTACGCAGGAGGAGATTTTCCGGCCTAATCACTTGGTCAAATTGACTGCGGGCGGCCTGTTCCAGTCCCTGACGGGTCACGACGAGGTGATGGTCAACTCCCTGCACGGGCAAGGCGTGGATCGCCTGGGCGAGGGACTGGTGGTAGAGGCGACGTCCCCCGACGGAGTGATCGAAGGTCTGCGCTATGACGATGACGCGCAGTTTATCGTCGGCGTGCAGTGGCACGCCGAATGGCAACCCGACAAGCATGCGCTGTCGGGCGCGCTCTACAGCGCCTTCGGCAAGGCGGCGCGCGCGCGCGCGGCGCACCGTGTAGTGGGAGTCGCGGCTGCTTGACCTGACGCTGATTCTGCGTTGTATCTGGTGGTCTCGCACGTAGCGTCTGCTGCGGGAATTCGGATAATCACGGATCTGCCTGGTGTTGATATGCAGCTCGACTTGTTTACGCACAGCCGCGACGTCATGTTGCAAAACGACGTCATCACCGCCTTGCGGGAACGTAATACGGTATCGGGATGGACAGCCCTCGCAGTACTCAAGGCGGAATTCCCGCAGCAGGAAATCCTCGCGCCGCTGAAAATTCTGTTGAACGCGCTGGCCGCACCCACGCAACAGTTGGCGGATCACAATAGCGTTGCCAGCAGGCTTGCTACGCTGGATACGGTGGTGACGCCGGCGGCGAACAGGGTCTTCGGCCACAAAGTGGCGGGAGCATGGCTCTCACCGCTGTGGCTGTCTTTGGCGCACGCCGTCACAGGCTTGCCGTTTAATCCCGATCAAGCGAAAACACATAGCGCTTTCATGTTATTGCAGGGCAGTGACTGGGTAGCAGCCGAGACCGCAGTTGCCCGCATCCCGTCCTGGCGGCGCATTCCGGTTCCCCTCGCGTGGATGGCGGAAGCGCGCTGTTATCGGGGCGGCCTGGAAAGCGCCTGGAGCCTGCTGCTGGAACTGGCGTGGATCGATGCCGTCATGTTCAGCACAGCGGCGCTGCGATTGCACGTTCCTTCACTGCACAAACTATTGCACGATTTCGACGCCGCCTTCGAGGACAACGAAGCGCCGAGCCGCGCATGGTTTCCGGCCTGGTTACTGATCACGGCCCCGGCCATGGCACGGGTCGTGCGCGAGACGCAACCCTGCAACGGCAAGGGGCCGGAACGCGGCGCACGCCTGATCCTGGAACTCCTCGATCTCGAAAAACAGGGGCGCCATGCCGATCTTGTGGCGCAACGAAAAAAACTGCGCGATTTGCATGCAGAGCTATACGCCCTTTACATGGCGTCGCGATAAGCCCGTAGCCCGTAAGGAGCGCAGCGCATTACGGGATTGTCGCGGCCCCGTAATACGCTGCGCTCCTTACGGGCTACATCCCTTCGCTGCCTTTGCGTCCCGCCTTGCGATCGAGCGACCGCAGGTAATCCAACTTCTCGCGTATCTTCGCTTCCAGCCCAAATTCAGTAGGCTCATAGAACTTCGGTGGCGTCATGCCATCAGGGAAGTAGGTTTCGCCGGCGGCGTAACCGCCCGCTTCGTCGTGCGCGTAACGGTAGTTCGCGCCGTAGCCCAAATCCTTCATCAGTTTGGTCGGCGCGTTGCGCAGGTGTTCGGGCACCGGGCGCGATTTGTCTTCGCGTATCAGCGCACGCGCGGCGTTGTAGGCGACGTAGGCCGCATTGCTTTTCGGCGCGACGGCCAGATACAGCACTACTTCGGCGAGTGCCAGTTCGCCTTCAGGTGAACCCAGGCGCTCATAGGTCTCGCACGCATCCAGCGCCATGCGCAGTGCACGCGGATCGGCGAGGCCGATGTCTTCGCTTGCCATGCGCACGATGCGGCGTCCGAGGTAGAGCGGGTCAGCGCCGCCGTCGAGCATGCGCACCATCCAGTAGAGTGCGGCATCGGGTGACGAACCGCGCACCGATTTATGCAGTGCGGAAATCTGGTCGTAAAACTGATCGCCGCCTTTATCAAAGCGGCGCAGACTTTGCGTGAGTGTTTGTTTGACGAAGGCCTCGTCGATGCTGGCGCGGCCGGTTTCTTCCGCGGCATCCGCCAGTTGCTCGATCAGGTTCAGCAAACGGCGTGCGTCGCCATCGGCGTAACCCACGATGCCATTGCGCGCCTCATCTGAAATGTTCTTTAAAAATAAATAGTTACCAAATGCGCGCTGCGACAGCGCCACAAGCTCGCTGTCGGAGAGCGGTTGCAGCACGTATACCGCCGCGCGCGACAGCAGCGCGTTGTTCAATTCAAACGAAGGATTTTCGGTGGTGGCGCCGATGAAGGTGATCAGCCCGCGTTCCACGTACGGCAAAAACGCATCCTGCTGCGCCTTGTTGAAGCGATGCACTTCATCCACAAACAATAAGGTGTGGCGGCCGTGTTGTTGCAGCGTAAGTTCAGCACGCGTGAGCGAGTCGCGAATATCCTTCACCCCTGAAAACACCGCGCTGATGGCGATGAATTCGGCATCGAAGGCATCCGCCATCAAACGCGCAAGCGTGGTCTTGCCCACGCCCGGCGGCCCCCACAGTATCATCGAGTGTGGTTTTTTTGACTCGAACGCAAGGCGCAGCGGTTTGCCCGGCCCCAGCAAATGCAATTGCCCGGCGACTTCGTCCAGCGTGCGCGGACGCAGTTGCTCGGCCAGCGGCGCGCGCGGTTCACGCTTGCCGAAGAGATCATTCACTGATCACTCACGAATCACGTCCGCACCCTTCGGCGGTACAAACGTAAACGCATCGGGCGCGAGCCGGCCGTTGCGCTCGATATCGGCGAAGCGGATGACCGTGACTTGCCCAAATTGATCACGCAGTTCCATCGCGTCCAGCCCTGCTTTACCAAAGCCGAGTCGGATGCGCTCGAACGCGGTATCTTTGGATTTCGGAATCGCCTCCAGCCAATCCAGCCCTTCCTGATTGCCGATGCCGGTGAGCGTGAAGTTCTTGTCGATATCGTTGCTGCCCGCCAGCAGCGCCGCCGGGCTGGCGCCCAGTGCGCGATCGAGTTTGCGTTCGGTGACCTGATTCAGGTCTTTGTCGTAGACCCACAGCCTTACACCGTCGCCGACGATAGTCTGCTCATAGGGCTTGTCGTACTCCCAGCGGAATTTTCCGGGTCGCGAAAACTGCATGGTGCCGGTGGATTGCTGCAGCAGCTTCAGATTTTTGTCGAGCACCATTTGCGCGAAGCGGCCCTTCGCGGTGGTTGTTTGCGTGAGAAAACCCTTCAACGCTTCGGTGCTGGCCCCCAGGGCCATGCACGGCAGGAACAACACGGCTAAGCACAGGGAACGCAAACGACGGCAAAAGTGAGTACGCATGAAAATGTTGCTTTCAGAATTTCAAAATGTTTTTCTGGTCCGTTCGATGTCCGCGATGCGGCCGCTGCGGAGTGTGACCAACGTGATGTAGGGATCTGCCAGGGTCGGATAGTAATACAGCGATTTCAGCACAAAGTTCCTTCCGCCTTCGATAGTTTCCTGATCGGGCTTGCCTGCGCGCAGCAGTAATTCGCCTTCGGACATGCCGCGGCGCAGGTGAATATACACGCCAAAATCTATGCCGCGCGCCTGCGGCGCCGGTGGCTGGGCCGGCGTCAGAACCGCAACCTGCGGCGCAGGTTGCGCCACTGGTTTGGGAGGGTCAAGCAATCTGCCTTCGGTATCCACTGACGCCACTGCCGGACGCGAATTCACCAGCTTCGACGGCCTATTTTCCGGCGGCCTTTCGCCATACTGCGTGGCGCCGCGCTCATCCAGCCAGCGATAAATTTCAGTGGCCTGGCCAAGCGTTAGAAAAATACAAATTAAAATCAATAGGATACGAATCATGGATGTCCTCCTCCGCGCACTTGCGCAGCGCCTCATTACAGAGGTTTAACGCGCGTCGGGAACTGCCGCTGACTCTGGCGCCAATACTTCGCGATTGCCGTTGGATTGCATGGCGGAAACCACGCCGGAGCGCTCCATTTGCTCGATCAGCCGCGCGGCGCGATTGTAGCCGATGCGCAAGTGGCGCTGCACCAGCGAAATCGACGGCCGCCGTGTCCGGATAACAATGGCCACCGCCTGATCATAGAGCACATCGGCCTCGCCATCGCTGCCCTCGGCCAGCTCGCCCGATTCGCCCTCGGCTTCCGGCCCGTCGAGCACGCTGTCGATGTACTGGGGCTTTGCCAGACTCTTCAGGTAATCAACCACTTTATGCACTTCGTGATCCGACACAAACGCACCATGCACGCGCTGCGTGACGCCGGTGCCCGGCGGCAAATACAGCATGTCGCCCTGCCCCAGCAGCGCCTCGGCGCCCATTTGATCGAGGATGGTGCGCGAATCGACTTTCGCCGCCACCTGAAAAGCCACCCTCGAGGGAATATTCGCCTTGATCAGACCGGTGATCACATCCACCGACGGGCGCTGCGTGGCGAGGATCAAATGGATGCCCGCGGCGCGCGCTTTTTGCGCGATGCGCGCAATCAGCTCTTCGACTTTTTTGCCCACCACCATCATCAGATCGGCCAGCTCGTCGATCACCACCACGATCAACGGCATTTCGTGCAGCGGTTCCGCGAGTTCGTCGCCCGGCGCCAGCGGATTGGCAATCGGCGCATTGGCTTTTTCCGCGTCGCGCACTTTCTGGTTAAAGCCCGCGAGATTGCGCACACCCAGCGCCGACATCACCTTGTAGCGGCGCTCCATCTCGCCCACGCACCAGTTCAGCGCGTGCGAGGCCTGGCGCATGTCGGTGACCACCGGCGCCAGCAGGTGCGGAATGCCTTCGTAGACCGACAACTCCAGCATTTTGGGATCAATCAGTATCATCCGCACCTGGCTCGGCGGCGCTTTGTAGAGCAGCGACAATATCATCGCATTGACCGCCACCGATTTGCCCGACCCGGTGGTGCCCGCCACCAGCAGATGCGGCATGCGCGCGAGATCGACCACCACCGGATGGCCGGCGATATCCTTGCCCAGCGCCAGGGTCAGCGGCGAACCCATGTCGGCGTAGATCTGCGAACTCAGGATCTCGGTCAGCTTCACCATCTGCCGCTTGGGATTGGGAATTTCCATGCCCATGCAACTTTTTCCCGGTATGGTCTCAACCACGCGGATACTCGTCACCGACAGCGCGCGCGCGAGGTCACGCACCAGGTTGATGACCTGGCTGCCTTTGACGCCCACCGCAGGTTCGATTTCGTAACGCGTGACCACCGGCCCCGGATAAGCCGCGATCACTTTGACGGCGACGCCGAAATCACCCAGCTTTTTCTCGATCAGGCGCGAGGTGTATTCCAGCGTATCCGGCGACACCATTTCGACGTTTTGCGCAACCTCGTCAAGCAAGTGCAGCGGCGGCAGCAGCGTATCCGGCAGATTTTCAAACAGCGGCGCCTGCTTTTCGCGTTCCACGCGCAGCGACTTCGGAATATCGAGGCGTGGCGGCTCTATGTGTACCGGTTCATGAATTTCAAATTTGCGGCGCGTCTCTTCCACCACCTCTTCGCGTTCGATCAGCGCCTGCTCGCCGGCACGGCGGTCTTGCCGATCCTGCCAGCGGCGCACCACAAAATAAAACAGCGCCTCCAGCCCCGCGCCGATTTTCTCGATGATGGTCAACCACGACACGCCGGTGAACAACGACACTCCCGCCGCGAACGTAAGCAATAACACCAAAGTGCCGCCGGTAAATCCCAGCAGTTTCGCCGCGGTGCCGCCCGCAATAGCGCCGATCATGCCCCCCGGCGCGAGCGGCAGGGTGGCCGTGAGACTGTGCAGGCGCAGATATTCAATGCCGCTGCTCGCGATGAGTAATACCAAAAAGCCGATGCCGATCACCAGCGTCGAACGGCGGTCGGTTTCAGGCACGCTTTCGATGCGGCGAAACCCCCAGCCCACCAGCGCCGCGCAAAACATTACCCACCAGTAAGCAGACACGCCATGCAGATACAGCAACAGATCGGCTCCATACGCCCCCACCATGCCGCCCGCGTTGTGGATGTCGGTTACGCGCAGGCTGTGCGACCAGCCCGGATCGGCCTTGTGGTAGGTCAGCAGCACCAGCAGCAGATACAGCGCCAGTGCCGTCAGCGCCAGCCACCACGATTCGCGCAGCAACGCGGCTATGCGCGGCGGCAGGGGGTTGCGCGCCGGGCGTGTGCTGAGTGTGTTTTCGCTGCCTGCCACGTTCGTCAAGAGTCCCTTATAAGCTGCTGATTATAAGGTAATTGCCCAGCCAGTCACACCACGTTTTCCATAAAAAACCCCTCTTCGACGGGGGGTTTCTTACGCTGCCGCACAACACCTATTTGACCACGCATTCCTGCACCGGATTGGTCGATCCCAGCGCAAACGGGATAGGATTCAGCCCCAGGCCGGGATCGCCCGCCAGCAGCACCGGCGGCTTGTTCGGATCACTGGCAAAGCCAAACTGGCCCGCGCCGATGGTTATCTGCCCCGCCTTGGTCACCATGATGTAAATATCGGTGTACGTTACGTGATACCCGCCAGGTGCTAACCCGCCGCTTTTGCCGGTAACGCCGTCACAACCGGTCATGCAATCGAGTGTTTCGCCGGAAGAACCGCGTATGCCGATGGTCGCGGTGCTGGTTTGAATCTTGTAAGCATCCTGATTGCCGCGCTTGCCGATCAACCCGGTCACCGAGCGCAGGCCGCCTTTGAGCAGACGCATCACCAGTGCGTCCGACTGTGGCACGGCGGAACTGAACTGATATTCGTCGATGCGCAGTAGGGTGTTCGGGCGCAAGGTTGCCAGACTGCCGTCGCTAAAGCGCGCCTGCGCGTAACTGTCGCGCTGCGTGCTGAGGGTATCCCCCCGCTGCACCTCGGACTTCATCGCCAGAATGAGCATATCGCTGCCGCGTTACGCCGACAGCGTGCCGGCCAACTGCACCACCGAGCCGACCGCTTGCGCCCACACCGCCGCACCGGATAGCGCCAATACGAGCCCTACGACTCCGCGCCAGATACCCCTATGCCAATGTTGCACATGCGCTGTCATTCAGTGATGCTCCCTTTCCAGCAATTCAAATCCATTTAAACGACTGCTTCTGTGGATTTTACACGCGCCCGCAGCAGCCCAGTGCAGCACCCAGCGTGACGCTGCTGCCAATGTCACGAGCAACAAAATTAACAAATAAAATACTTAGAGAAACAGCACTGGCAATTTCAACCCTTCAGCGAACGCTGCATATCGCGATCGACAATCACTATGCTGCGGCGCTCGGTGTGTATCAATCCGCGCCGCTCCAGCTCTTTGACCACGCGACTGACCATCTCGCGCGAGGCGCCGATCATGCGCGCGATTTCCTGTTTGGCAGGCGCGCGCACCACCATCAGCCGACCATCTATTTCCTGCGCCATATCGATCAGCAGGCGCGCCACTCGGCCCGACACATCCACCAGCGCCAGGCTGTCAATCTTGCGGTTGGCTGCGCGCAAGCGCTTGACCAGATTGCGTATCACCAGCATCGCCACTTCGGAGTTCTCTTTCAGGCAGGTCATGAATGCCGCCTTCGACAAACGCAGCATTTCGTACGGCTCCAGCGTGAACACACTAGCCGAGCGCGGTTGATCGTCGAGTATGCCCATCTCGCCGAAGAATTCCTGCGGCCCCATGAAACCGAGTATCACTTCGCGGCCCTGATCATCGGCAATCACCACCTTGACCCTGCCCGATAACATGACATAAATGGAGTCGGTTTCCTCGCCCGCGTGCATCACGTAGACGTGGCGTGCAAAACTGCGGTGCTGCACGTACCTGAGCAGCGTCACGATCTGCAGCTCGAAAAACGACGCGAACAAGGTTACGGATTTCAGTGCCGCTGGGTTGATCTTGAAGTTTATCGCAATGACGTGCACCCGATTTAGGCTGTTAGCACCTGTTTCACTGTTTTCCTTATGCCCGCTAGTCTGACAGAATGGTGGCGGCACGCCAAGTAAAGCGTGCACCTGAAATTCAGCGCCCGGCTCGACACCCGATTACGCAACCTGCTACATTCGCGCTTTTCCTTAAAAGCCATCCTGATCATGACTGACGCTACACGCCATTGCCGTATGCTGATACTCGGCTCCGGCCCCGCCGGCTACTCGGCCGCGGTTTACGCCGCGCGCGCCAACCTGAAACCCGTGCTGATTACCGGCATGGCGCAAGGGGGCCAACTGATGACCACTACCGAAGTCGATAACTGGCCGGCCGATGTTGACGGCGTGCAAGGCCCGGAACTGATGGAGCGCTTTTTGAAACACGCCGAGCGCTTTAACACTGAAATCGTGTTCGACCAGATACACACGGCAAAACTCAGACAATCGCCGATCACTCTCATCGGTGATAACGCCACCTACACCTGCGACGCGCTAGTCATCGCCACCGGCGCATCGGCGATGTACCTGGGGCTGCCCTCGGAAGAAAAATTCATGGGCAAGGGCGTCTCCGGCTGCGCCACCTGTGATGGCTTTTTTTACAAGGGCCAGGAAGTCGCGGTGGTCGGCGGCGGCAATACCGCACTGGAAGAAGCGCTCTACCTCACCAACATTGCGAGCCACGTCACCGTGGTGCATCGCCGCGACAAATTCCGCGCCGAAGCCATCATGGTGGATAAACTGAAAGAACGCGTCGCCGCCGGCAAAGCCACCATCCTATGGGACAACACGCTGGATGAAGTGCTGGGTGACGCCAGCGGCGTTACCGGCATGCGCGTAAAGCACGTTAAATCCGGCGCGCTCAGAGAGAAAAAGCTGCAGGGCGTGTTCATCGCCATCGGCCACAAACCGAATACCGATATTTTCGCCGGCGAACTCGATATGAAAAACGGCTATATCATCACCAAAGCCGGTCTTGAAGGCAACGCCACTGCCACCAGCGTGGCGGGCGTGTTCGGCGCGGGTGACGTGCAGGATCATGTGTATCGGCAAGCGGTGACCAGCGCAGGCACCGGTTGCATGGCAGCGCTGGATGCGCAGAAATACCTTGAGGACAAGGGGCTTATTTGAGGACTGAGGACTGAGAGCTGAGGACTGAGGTAAAGGTGATGAAACACAATCGGCAGCAGCCGGATCGCGCAGATTTGCTCGGTCAACTGTTGCCTGACGTCACACCGCTGCCGCGTCTTAACCGCGCACCTGTCGCCAAGGCGCAACCCACGCCCGCGCCTACGCAACGCCTGCGTAACGAGCGCGCGGTGCTGGCTGAGAGTCTGAGCGACAGCGACCCCTGGGAAGCCGGGTTTGAAGCCGGCGACGAACTAAAATTTCTGCGTGACGGACTCGGCAGCGATACCCTGCGCAAACTGCGCCGCGGCCAGTGGTTGATACAAAACGAAATCGATCTGCACGGACTTACCGTGGCCGAAGCACGGCCCGCGCTGGTGACGTTTTTAAATCAGTGCCTGCACGATGGATTACGCTGCGTGCGCATCATTCACGGCAAGGGCCTCGGTTCGAAAAATGGCGAACCCGTGCTCAAACGCAAAGTGGCAGGCTGGCTCGCGCAACGCGACGAAATTCTGGCGTTTTGTCAGGCGCGCCGCACCGAGGGCGGAGGCGGTGCAGCGGTGGTGCTGTTGAAATCAGGACTGAGGTTAAGGGCAGGACTGAGGACTAAGGACTGAGGACTGCGCTGAGGTTACTAATCAGCCCTCAGCTACTCAGTCCTGCTATATAGCCGCCTCATCCGTCTCACCGGTGCGTATGCGCAGCACCTGACCCACGTCCGAAACAAAAATCTTGCCGTCGCCGATTTTGCCGGTGCGCGCAGCCTTGACGATGGCGTCGATGGCCTGATCGAGCATCTTGTCGGGCACCACCACGTCCACTTTCACCTTCGGCAGAAAATCCACCACATACTCAGCGCCGCGATACAGTTCGGTATGGCCCTTCTGCCGGCCAAAACCCTTGACCTCGGTCACGGTCAGCCCGCTGACCCCGATCTCGGACAAGGCCTCGCGCACTTCGTCCAGCTTGAACGGTTTAAATATGGCTTCGATCTTTTTCATGGGATGCTCCTGCGAGTGAGATTCAGTAAAAGCTCAAGAATAGCACACTGGCTCAGTCAAACGGCGGACGAAACTTATTGGTAATCGGATAACGCCAGTCCTTGCCAAAGCCGCGCGCGGTAATACGTATGCCTACCGGCGACTGGCGGCGCTTGTATTCCGAAATGCGTATGAGCCTGACCACGCGCTCAACATCGGCGCGCTGGTAGCCCGCCGCGATAATATCGCGCGGACTGTGGTCGTTTTCAACATACGCTTCCATGATGGCGTCGAGCGTGTCGTAGGGCGGCAAACTGTCCTGATCTTTTTGATCGGGGCGCAATTCCGCCGACGGTGGCCGCTCTATCACCCGTTGCGGTATTACCGGAAAAATGGTGTTGCGGTAATTCGACAGACGATACACCATCAATTTATTGATGTCTTTCAACACCCCAAAGCCGCCCGCCATATCGCCGTAAAGCGTGGCGTAACCGGTGCCCATTTCGCTTTTGTTGCCGGTGGTGAGCACGATCGCGCCGCTCTTGTTCGACATTGCCATCAGCAGCACACCGCGGATGCGCGATTGCAGATTTTCCTCGGTGGTGTCTTCCTTCAAGCCTTTGAATTCGCCGGCGAGCGTTTGCTGAAACGCGTCAAATAAGGGCTTGATGGCGATTTCCACATAACGCACTTTGAGCGCTTCGGCTTCGGCGCAGGCGTCTTCACGGCTCATCCCCGCAGTGTATTGCGAGGGCATCATCACCGCTTTTACGCGATCCGCGCCCAGCGCGTCAGCGGCAATGGTCAAGGTCAGCGCCGAATCTATGCCGCCCGACAAACCCAGCAGCACGCCGGGGAATCCATTCTTGTTCACGTAGTCGCGCACGCCCAGCACCAGCGCCTGATACACCTCGGCTTCCAGCGACTGTGTGGGCGCGATTTTTCCAGGTTGCGGTACTGCGTTAACCATATCGATAAAATCAATGGCTTCCGTGAACGAAGGAAACTGATGCGTCAGCTGTCCCTTCGCGTCCATCGCAAACGACGCACCATCAAACACCAGCTCATCCTGTCCGCCCACCTGATTGGCGTAGATCACAGGAATGCCGGTTTCGGCCGCGCGATCACGCACCACTTCGTAACGTGTTTGCTGCTTGTTCATGTGATACGGCGACGCATTGAGCACCAGCAACAGCTGCGCGCCTGCCTGCTTGGCGGCAATCGCCGCGGGTTCTTCCCACACGTCCGCACAGATATTCACGCCCAGGCGCACACCTTCGTGCTCGAATACGCACGGTGCGGTGCCCGAAGCAAAATAGCGTTCCTCGTCGAACACGTTGTAATTCGGCAGCTTGCGCTTGAGGTAGGTGGTGACGATTTTCCCCTCGCGCAAAATCGATGCCGCGTTGTAGTGCTGGTCGCCGCTGCGATGGGGATGGCCCACCACCACGGTAATGCCCGTGGTATTGCGCGCGAGGTCAGCCAAAGCAGCCGCGCAGGCGTCATAAAAATCGTTGCGCAGCAATAAATCCTCTGGCGAGTAGCCGCTGATCGCCAACTCGGTGGTCAGCAACAGCGAGGCGCCGCCTTCGCGCGCGCGTGTCGCTGCAGCGGTGATTTTTGCGCTATTACCGTCGATATCGCCCACCGTGTAATTCAGTTGTGCAATCGCGATTCTCATATTACTAATATAGCACCGCCGCGCGGCGGCTTGTGTAGAATCCATGCACTCCACAAGGAGAGATATCATGAACCACACGGAACAACGCAAAAGAATGCGCGCCATGCTGGCCGGAACGCAGTGCGTGTCGCCGGCAACGGTGTACGATGCCCTGTCGGCGCGTGTCGCGGAGTCGGTCGGCTTCGAGCTCGGCATACTGTCGGGATCGGTAAACGCAGCCACCATACTGGCAGCCCCCGATCTTGCGCTGCACACGCTGACCGAGTTTGCCGACCAGGTGCGGCGCATCATGCGCGTGAGCGCGCTGAGCCTGCTGGTGGATGCCGACCACGGCTACGGCAACGCGCTCAACGTAATGCGCACGGTGCAGGAACTCGAGCATGCGGGGGTGTCGGCGCTGGCAGTCGAAGACGTGGCACAGCCCGCGGCTTTCGGCCAAGCCGAGGGCACCATGGCGCTGATCTCACTTGACGAGATGGCCGGCAAGCTGCGTGCCGCAGTGTCCGCGCGCGAGGATCCTTCTCTGGTCATCATCGGGCGCATTGCGGCGCTGCGGGTGGAAGGTGTCGAACGCACCGTTGCGCGCGCCAAGGCCTACGCAGCGACCGGGGTGGACGCTCTGTTCATCACGGGGCTGAAGCAGCTCGCAGACATCGAGGCTATCCATGCCGCAACCCCATTGCCGATCATCGTCGGCAACGCGCCCGGCCTCAAACGCGAAGACCTTGTCACGCGCGGTGTGCGCGTATTGCTGCAGGGCCACCAGCCGGTGGCGGCCGCGGTCAAAGCGCTGCGCGAGACCTATGCACACTTGTACAGCGGTGGCGCCCCCGCCGATCTTCAGTCGAAGATCGCTTCGGCCGAGGAGATGGAGCGCTACCTCAATGGCGCGAACTACCAGAAATGGCAGCGCGAGTATCTACGCTGAGTTTTCGCTGTGCGCCTGTTTTCCGGGGAAACAATTCGACTGGGGTACCTTTCGTTCCTATGAGCCTGCTGCCGATTTTCTTCGCCAGCGTGCGCGGGTTCCAGCCTTCAAGACGGCACATTTCGGCGTAGAAGTCGCGTTTGTGCAGGCAAGGTTGGTTGTTTTCTTCCCCGTGGCCTCGAAGTAATCGCGTCCATACTGAGCGGCAGTGACATAGGCAAGAACGCACCTAACCCGCCCTACACGCTACGTCACGCGCCCGGCCATCGGCGTGATGCGCACGCATCACCTCGACGCGCCGTAGTCCTGCATCAGCTGCCTCAAGCAGTCGATGAGATCGACCGTTACCTCGCCCTGCGGCAGCCTGATCCAATGCGCACGTTTGAACCGCTCCGGAACGCGCGCGGTGTGAGCCTGAGTGTCGTCGATCGTGAGCGGCAGGATGAACGGGACGTCGTCCGCGAAATTGAGCGCCCGGTCGGCGGCGATGTTCCATTCGCGCCTGAAATAGCCTTCCTGGCTCGTCTCGGTCGTTTGCGAGATGAGCGGCACGAAAAAAGAGCACGCCTCGATGGTGCGGCGGATCTTGATGTCCCACTGATCGCCGGGTTGCAGCCTGCCGAAATCGAGCCAGACTTCGAGTCCGGCTTCGTGTATCGCTTGCGCGATGCGTTTTGCGACCGGGAGGTCGTCCCGGGCGTAACTGATGAAGATCGAGCCCGCCTTCATCGCACCGGCCTCGGCGGACAGCACCGCGGGACGCGGCGGTGTGGTTGCCGCGCGCGGCGGTTCAGCCGCAGCGGGCGCAGGCGCCTCGGGTGCACTCGGGGCCGCACGCGTCGGATCGATCGCGGGGTGCGCAGCCACGATGCGATCGGCGGCGGTTACGAAAGCAGCCCGCTCGGCCTCGGAATCGATATTGCTCGCAAGCGTGCGCACGAGCGCCGCGTCGTCATGCGCCGTCCTGAACGCGCGCGCGAGCACGATCCTGCCCATCGGCCCGATGTAATGGGTCAGCAGTTGATCGAGCTGGCAAGCTCTCGTTTCATCCACCACGTTCGGCGTGCTCATGCGGCGTTACGGTGAAATATCGGCATCGACACGGCGCTAGCTCTCGAGCATCTGCATCGCCTTCTGGAGGCTGCGCAGCATGCGGTTGAAGGACGCGCCGAGGACCGAGATCTCGTCCTTGCCTTTCACGGCGACCTCCGGGACGCTGAAATCGCCGGTGCTGAGACCGTCGGCGGCGGCGGCCATGCGCTGGATGGGCTTGATGATGAGCGCGCTCAGCATCAGGTTCAAGGTGACGAAGACCGCCGCGAATATCGGCACCAGCGATGCCATGAACGTGAAGAACGCGCGGTTCGCGCTCCTGACGGACAGCTCCGTCGGGACCGACACCACCTGTGCGCCGATGATCTCGTTCATCTTCCAGCCGAACCCGTTGGCAGATCCGTACAACGCGAGCATTGCCGTGGGCGCCTGCGCTGGCGTGTTGTGGCAGCCAAGACAGGCCGCGTCGCTGACGCGGATGGGCCGTGCGACGTACATGGAGCGTCCCGTGGGCGTGTCGCGTTCACCGATGATCTCGGTCGTCTCGTCGCTGCCCCTGAAGGCCGTCACCAGGTCTGTTTCCCAATCGGTGGCGCGATTGCTGGGGTTGGTGGGGTTGAGCACCGCTTCCTTGTAGCCGTAATCGGGATATTTCTTGCGCAGTTCGCCGAGCGTCTTGGTCGCTGCGAACGCCGGTACGGTCTGCGGTAGGAATAGGTGGGAGTTCAGCGCCTCCAGATGCGGTCGCACCTGACTCACCGTGTAGCCGCGTATCGCGAGCGCCGTTTCCATCTGCAGGCGCGCGTTGCGCAGCGTTTCGGTCCTCGCATTGTGCTGCAGGAGCTAATACGAGCTCAAACCCGCGACCGCGATGCCCACGAGAAAGACCAAGACCAGGACCAGATTGAACTTGAGCCTGAGCCCCATCCCGCTCATATTCACCATCGACATACAGCACTACCTCCGCGGGGGTTTTAACAAAAACAATCGGGATTCTAGTTGTACTGTGTTATTAATGTTTAGCTGGCCGTGCCTACGACTTTCCGCAGCACGGGCATAGCGAAAGACTGCGAGCGATGGCGCGCCCCAGCCGATAGCGTACGGTTGCGATGGACCACGGGACGTGGCGTTGCATCGGGGACAGACCCGCGCGGGAGGAAGCCTTCGGGTATGGCAGGCGTTTGAAGTCGAGCGGTGTTTTTTTTAACGCCGGACAATCGCTCCAACATGAGGAAGCCATAGGCAGCGACACACAAGCTCGCATGATGATGAAAACCCCGCCAGTTACGCCCCTCGTAATGCCCCAAGCCGACCTCCTGCTTCAGTTCGCTCGCAGGGCGGCTTCATCGCCGTAACCGGCATCGATGAGCACTGTGCCGCGCGGGATGCCGGCGGCCAGCGCCGCCTCGATCTGCGTGCGGGCAATCGCGCCCTT
>CAMBCF010000075.1 GCA_945864585.1 Bordetella parapertussis
CACATCGTCCAGGCGTAGATGAATGGTGGCAGGCTGAAGAAGATGCTCCTAAAGGAGTTTTTCAGAAGAAGACGAACGACAAGAAGAGGGAAGAAAATGATGCATTTTCAAACCGGCCAAATACGTGCAGTTTCGGCTCGGCGGTCACAAAAGCTCCAGGGGAGCGTTAATGTTAGCCAAACTCGAACAACACGCCGCGCCACTGTCCGCAGCGGGGGCAAAATACGCGAAGCATCTGCTGGTGGTGTTGCCAAAGATCGCTAAGCCCGACGCGCGCACGCCGTATCTCGCGATGCTCGCGGCTACACTTGCGCGCAGCAAAAAGAAACTCGTCGATCTGGCTAAATCGCCGGTGAGCGTCAATGCGCCCAGCGGTGCGCTGGTGGCGTGGGTGATGATCGACGCTGCGCAATCGGTATTCGAGCGGCAGAGCGCGATGCGTAAGGCGGTGTTGTTGTTGCTGGGTGAAAATCCCGCCGCGATTGTGGTTGCGGTTTACGGCGAAGCGGCGCAGCGCCAGTCAGCGGCAGCACTTGCGGTGTATGTCACGTGGGTTAATGGCGAGAAATTACCTCAAAGAAAAAAAGTAAATAAAAACAATAACTTACGAAATATAGTGCTACACGGATATAGCGCGCAGGACGGTTTCATGGCGCTGCGCGCACAAGCCGAAGGTAATCTACTGTGCCGTGAGTTAACGGTGCTGCCGCCCAATGAATTGACGCCGGGCGCCTATCGCGAGCGCGTCAAGGCCCTGGCAAACCGCCACGGCTGGCGGCGCGAAGAATATGATTTCAAGCGGCTTAAAAAAATGGGCGCCGGTGCGTTTTGCGCGGTGGCGCAGGGCAGCGACGAGCGCGATGCGGCGATCGTGCATCTGCAATATCGCCATGCGGATGCGAAGAAAACCGTGGCGCTGGTGGGCAAGGGCATTTGTTTTGACACTGGTGGCCACAACCTGAAGCCCGCACGTTACATGCAGGGCATGCACGAAGACATGAATGGTTCCGCGGTGGCGCTGGGCATACTGCTGGCGGCGACGCGCGCGAAGCTCGCGGTGAACATCGATTGCTGGATGGCGCTGGCGCAAAACCATCTGAGTCCGCGCGCCTACAAGCAGAATGAAGTCATCACCGCGTTGAACGGCACCACCATCGAAATTGTTCACACTGACGCCGAAGGGCGCATGGTATTGTCCGACACGCTGACGCTGGCTGCGCGCGCTAAGCCGAATAAGCCCGATGTGATGGTGGATTTCGCAACCCTTACCGGCAGCATGCACGTGGCACTGGGCTCGCGTTACAGCGGCATCTTCGCCACCAGCGAAACACTCGCGCGTGATGCGCTGGCTGCGGGCGTTGCATCCGGCGAGCGTGTGTGCGTGTTCCCGATGGACGACGATTACGACAGTGCGCTGGACAGCACTATCGCCGACGTCAAGCAATGCACTCTCGATGGTGAGGCGGATCATATTCTTGCGGCGCGACTGCTGCAACGTTTTACCGAAAAGCGACCGTGGATACACGTCGATTTGTCGGCGCATAGCTGCAAGGGTGGTTTGGGTGCGGTGGGGACGGATGCCACGGGTTTTGGCGTGGGATGGGGCGTGGCTTTGTTGTCCAGGATAAGTGTGTAATTGAAACAGGCTGCGCCCGCCTCAATAATTTTGTAAAATTCAGGCTTTGGGTACTCTTCCATGATAAGCGCGCATTTCTCCATTCTCGAATTCAAGCAAGGCCGCTACCTGAAGCTGGCGATACTGCTATGCCTGGCAGCCATCGGCGCGTACGGCTGGTATGAACCGCTGACGCTGTATTTGAAGACGCTGTATCCCGGTTTACCGATGGTTTATCCCAAGCCCTACGGCGGCACCTGGCTCGGCTACACGCTGGGCACCATCGGCGCGCTGATCATTTTGTGGCTGATGTTGCTGGGCATACGCAAACGCAGCTACGCATCGCGCGCAGGCAGCGTTCAGGGCTGGACTTCGGCGCATGTCTATCTGGGCGCCAGTCTTATTATTATTGCCACGCTGCATAGCGGGTTCGAATTCGGCTGGAACATACACACGCTGGCCTACGTGTTGATGGTGCTGGTTATCGCGAGCGGTTTTTTCGGCGTCTATGCTTATTTGCATTACCCGCAATACGCCACCGCCAATCTTTCCGGAGAGACGCTCAATACGCTGCTGCTGAAAGTGTCCGATACGGAGCGCAAATGCGAGGAGATCGCGCTGGACCTGCCGGACCAGGTCAATACGCTGCTTACAGATGCGCTCAAACGCACGCTCGCAAGAAGCGCGTTGGGCGGCAGTTTCCGCCGTCAATTGGCGGGCGCGGACCGCGCACACCCGATGCGTGTGGCGCGTGACCAGTTGCTCGCCATGAGTTCGCAATTTTCCGGACCGCAGGTCCTAGTACACCAGCGCCTGGTCACCGAGCTGACGCGTATCGTTACACTCACGGACCGGGTGCGCCGCGATCTGCAGTTACGGGCGTTGATGCAGTTCTGGCTTTATTTTCATGTGCCGTTGTCTTTTTCCCTGCTGGCCGCGCTGATCGCACATGTCATTTCCGTGTTTTACTTCTGGTAGAGAGAAGCCGAGTACGCGATGGACATTCAGATCAGCCATATCAGCGTTAACAAGCGAGGTCAGCCGCAACGCGATCAGCGGCGGATCGAGGGCACGCTGATTAACATCGGGCGTGGTTCCTATTGCCAGATTCATTTGCCCGATCCGCGGATCGCACTGCTGCACGCGCACATTACGGTCGAGGAGTCTGGCGCGACTTTAGCCGCCGAGTCCGGTCATATCAGTGTCAATGGCAACACCGTTGCGGGCGCGATGCTGGCGGTCGGTGACCGTATTGAAATAGGGCCGTATGTGCTGGAGGTCGAAACGCCTCCCGCGGGCGTGCCCCTGGCCTTGACGATCGAACTGCGCGTGCCGCTGGCATCGTTCGAAGAGGGCCGTCACCGGTGGCTGCGTACCCCACGGCTGTCCAAGCGCAGACTTTCCTACATCGCCTTTGTGGCGACGCTGTTGTTGTGCCTGCTGATTCCGCTGGCGCCGGACTTGCTCGGTTATGCCGCAGTGCCATCTGTTAAGGCGGTCCCCGACGTCACAGAAGACATGGTGCGCGGGATGTCGGCAAAATTCCTGCCGGTACTGAATCCCGGTCCGGTATCCAGAAGCCACCAGAATTTCGGGCTGGAATGCGCAAAATGTCATCAGACGCCATTTGTGCAGGTGCGGGACGAAGCGTGTGTCGCCTGCCACAAGACGGTGCGCGAGCATGTGCCGGCGGCGGAGCTAAGCGGCGTCAAAGGACAGGCATTTCGCGACACCCGCTGCGCGGAGTGCCACCGCGATCATAAAGGCATACAAATGGCGCCGCGCTCGCAGGAGCAATGCGCGGATTGCCATCGCGACGTAACCCAGGTGGCGGCGCAGGCGAAATCCCATAATGCCACCGACTTTGGCGTCAAGGGCGAGCATCCGGAGTTCAGGCTGTCGTTGCTGGATGCCGACAAGCCGGATGCGATACGGCGAGTACGCTTGAGCAAACCCGCGTCGCCCGAGATGGTCGAGCGTTCGAACCTGAAGTTTAATCACAAACTGCACATGGACCCCGCCGGTGTGCGTGATCCGGAGGGTAAGCGTGACGCTGCCGGTATGCGCAATGCGCAGGGCGGGCGTACCGTACTCAAATGCAGTGGCTGCCATCAGCCGAGTGAAGGCGGGCGTCTGATCGCGTCCATATCGATGGAACAGCACTGCCAAAGCTGCCATTCGCTGGCGTTCGAGCCGAAAGTGACGAGCCGCCAGGTGCTGCATGGCGACGTTGAAGAGATCGCGACGCGGTTGCGCGAGTTTTATGCGCGGCTGGTGCTGGGTGATGTACCGCCGGATGTCAATCCACCCGCCGATTTGCCGCGGATGAGGCCGGGCATTGAGCTTAGCTATCCGGAACGTTTGGAGGTGCTGCGGATTGCGGAACAGAAGGCGAACCAGGTGTTGCAGGAATTGTTCGACCAGCGCAAGGTGTGTTCAACCTGCCATGTCGTGTCACGCACAACGGATAGTGCGGGCTGGAAAATTGCGCCGGTACGCGTGGCGAAAGTGTGGATGCCGCAGGCCTTATTCAGTCACGACAAGCACAAGATGGAGTCCTGCACCAAATGCCACGATATGTCGGCGTCGACCAGCGCCAGCCAAATATCCATGCCGGAGATTGCGATATGCCATGAGTGTCACGTCGGCGCGACCCCGGTGGCGGGCAAGGTAACCTCGGACTGCTCGATGTGTCACAAATTTCATGCCGGCCGCGATTATTGGCACGGCATCACGCAGGCGCAGAGGTTGCCCGGAGGAAGAAGATGAGATGGCTGGTTGTTTTGATGATGACTGTAACGCTGGTGGGGTGCGGCGGCGGCGCCGGCGGCGATGGCGGGCCGACGGTGGCGGCAGCGGCGCCAGGTTGCAGCGGGGCTTGTGCCGCGGCGACACCCACCGCACTGACGATAGCCGAGGTTAACCGCATCCTGAGTCAGGCAGTGCAGGAGGCGCAGGCGCGCGCCGCACTGGCGACGATCGCGGTGGTCGACCGTTCCGGCAACGTGCTGGCTGTGTTTAAAATGACTGGTGCGGCAGCGACATTTACGATTTCCGGAGGGCGCGGCGTAGTCGGCGGACTCGAGGGCGTCGCGATCGTGCCGTCCGAGTACGCCGCTATCAGCAAAGCGATTACCGGCGCCTACCTGTCCTCCGAAGGCAATGCGTTTTCCACCCGTACTGCCAGCCAGATCGTGCAGGAAAATTTTAATCCGGGCGAGCTCGGGTCACCGGGCGGCCCTTTGTTTGGCGTGCAGTTTTCTTCGCTCTCGTGCTCCGATGTGGTTACGGCAGGTGTTACGCCGGGGCCCAAACCCTCGCCGCTGGGGTTGGCGGCGGACCCCGGTGGCTTGCCCCTCTACAAGAACGGTATCGTGGTGGGTGGCGTCGGTGTGATCGCTGATGGGGTATATGGATTGGACCTCAATATCAGGGATATAGATGTGGATCTGGATGAGCTGATCGCGGTCGCCGCTGCGCGTGGCTTGGATGCCCCGGTTAATCGTCGCGCCGACCGCATCACCGCCGACGGACGGACATTCCGTTACGTCGATTCGGAAGCGATCGCCTCGAACCCCGCGACGGCGCCGGCTGTTCCAGGTTCGGGTGCGCTGGTTGCGGTCCCGGCCTACAAGCCGGTGGCGGCAGTGACCGCCGGTGTGGCGTTCAGCACGGCCGCATCGGGGTTTCGCGCCGATACGACAACGCCTGCGTTTGCGGGTCTGAATGCCTATGTGCTGGACAATGGCGTTGGCGTCAACCGCTTTCCGCCGATTGCCGGCACCGACACCTTTCTGACCGCGGCGGAAGTCACGCGCATACTCGCCGAGGCCATAAAAATCGCCAATCGTGCGCGCGCGCAGATTCGCCAGCCTCTGGGAACGCCGGCGCAGGTGACCATTTCGATAGTGGATACCACGGGCGCTATCCTGGGGGTGATCCGCACCCCGGATGCCCCGGTGTTCGGCACCGATGTCGCCGTACAGAAAGCGCGTAGCGCGCTGTTTTTTTCGAAGACCACTTCGGCGGCGGCATTGACTGCGCTGGGCGCTCCGGTCAGCGGTTATGTGGTTGGCATGCAGGGGCTGATCGGCGGCGCCTTGACCAACGGTGTGGCCTACAGCAATCGCGCGATTGGTAATCTCGCGCGCCCCTTTCTGCCTGACGGCATCAACGGCGCGGGGCTGGGCCCCTTGTCGAAGCCGTATGCGCAATGGAGTCCGTTTGCGGACGGTCTGCAACTGGACCTGGTGCAGGCGAAAATCGTGGGCAATATCCTGGCCGGTACCAACACCGGCCCGTGCAGCACGATACCGGCGATTGCCAATGGCATTCAGATTTTTCCCGGCAGCGTGCCGATTTTCCGTGGCGCGCATCTGGTGGGCGCGATCGGTATTTCGGGTGATGGCATTGATCAGGATGATATGGTTGCTTTTCTCGGTGTGGCGAACGCCGGATTTGCGCTGGGCACAGGCATCGCGAACGCGCCCGCTGCACTGCGCGCCGATCTGATTGCGGTACCCGGCGGACAGTTGCGCTACGTGAATTGTCCCGTCGCGCCTTTTCTCGATACCACCGCGACGGATGTGTGCAATGGAATCTAGGATGCAAAATCACCTGCTGCGGTGCGCGCTGCTACGTGCTGCGTTGTTAAGCCTGGCGGCCGTGGCGCCGGGGGCGTTGCTGGCCCAGGCTCAGCCACCGGCGATTGTTACGCCCCCCGCGGCGGATCGCTCGGGGCTGGATGCATGGCTATTCAGGCATGCACCCGCTTTCGCCAGTCCCGACGCGTCCACTGCAGGCCGCTTTCTGCTGCAGGTGGAAGTGCCATGGGTTCTGATTTACGACATGCCCGATAGCGCGGCGCTGGTGGTGGGGCGGCTGGAACAAGGCGTTGAGGTGGAGGCCGAGGTGAAGGCCGGCGAATGGTATCGCATCAAGCGCGCGTCGGGCGAGCCAGGCTGGGTGTTCAACGCGGCCACTGCGAGCGGCACGGTGATGGCGGTGCGGCCCTTTCCGGCGGATCGCCGCATCGGCTATGAAGCCGGCGCGCCGGACCCGCGCGTAGCGCAGTCTTTGCCGCAAGGCCAACCGCCGGCCGCGCCGGAACCCGGCCTTGAGCGGCAGCGGCCACAGGGCGCCCCCATCGAACCGCGACTGCCGCTGATCGATCCGTCGCGCGTGGAGCCGCCTTCGCCACTGTATCGCAGCGATGAAATACCGGTGCGGGATCGCTGGCGTATTGTCAAGTCGCTGGGGCTGCTGCCGTATAAGCGGCTGGATCCCTACAATCCCAATGTACTAAAGGGTGATCTCCCGGTGTTGGAAAACCTACTGGGGAAAGAGTGGTTTTTTAGCCTGGCAGCGGTGTCCGATACACTGATAGAAGCGCGGCGTTTGCCCACGCCGACGGGTGCGCAGTCCACCCTCCATCCGGGGTCGAACTTCACATTCGGGCGCGGGCGCCAGACGACGTTGGCGGAAACCGGCATCATCAGTCTTGCGCTGATCAAGGGCGACACCACCTTCCGGCCGCCGGATTACGAATTCCGTTTTGTTCCGGTATTCAACTTTAACCGCACCCTGACCCAGGAACTGCGCGCGGTAAATATTAATCCTGCGAACGGCACCGACCGCAATGATAATTTTTTCGGGGTGCAGGAACTGTTTGCCGATAGACATTTGCGCGATGTGTCCACCCGCTACGACTTTGACAGCGTGCGCGTGGGCATACAGCCGTTTACCGCGGACTTTCGTGGTTTCCTGTTTCTCGATCAGCCGTTCGGCGCGCGCCTGTTCGGCACCCGCGATAACAATCAGTGGCAATACAACGCAGCCTGGTTCCGGCGTCTGGATAAAGATACCAACAGCGGCTTGAATGATGTCAGCAAGCGCATGCGTGCAGACGATATATACGTATTCAATGTCTACCGCCAGGATTCTTTCTTTATCCCCGGATTCACCTCGCAAGGGATCATTCTCCACAATCGCAATCGCGAGGGCAATCGCTCGGACTTTTACAATGCCAACGGATTTCTTGAGCGCCCGGCGATATTCGGCACTGGACGGGCGCATAATTATGATGTGACTTATTTGGGCTACAACGCCGATGGTCACATTGGCAAGTGGAATATTACAGCGTCGGCGTATTACGCCGTGGGCCGCGATCAGCGCGGCATGTTCTCGGGACAGCGTGAGCGCATAGGCGCGACCTTTGGCGCACTCGAGGTGTCTCGCGATTTCAACTGGGTGCGCCTGCGCGCGAGCGCCTTGTACGCGTCCGGGGACAAAGATCCTTACGATGGCAAGGCGCAGGGTTTCGATGCGGTGCTGGAGAACCCGCAGTTCGCAGGGGCCGACACCAGTTACTGGATTCGCCAGGCGGTGCCTTTGATCGGCGGCGGCGGCGTCGCACTGTCGATGCGCAATGGCGTGTTGCCGTCGCTGCGCTCATCGCGGGAATTCGGGCAGTCAAACTTTACCAATCCGGGACTGCATCTGTTCGGGATCGGCGCTGATTTCGACGTGAAGCCGGGGTTGCGCGTCATCAGCAATCTCAATTATCTCGAGTTCGACAATCTCTCTTCGCTTGCGGTTTTGCGTAATCAGAGATTGAGCAGCATCAAGATCGGCGTGGATGCCTCGGTCGGCGTGCAGTACCGCCCCTACTTTACCCAGAATGTGGTGATCAACGTGTCGGTTGGCGCCTTGTTTCCCGGCAGGGGGCTGCGTGAAATCTACGGCAACGGCTTCGATTCCATTCAATACTCGGCATTGCTTAACGTATTGTTGACCTTCTGATGCGTATTCTTGCCATCGTGCTGATTCTGCTTGCGGCTTCGCTCGTCAGTCTGGCAAATTCACCTCCGCCTGGGGACGCGGCAAGTGCGCCGGCGCCAGAGCGGCAGACGCAGGATGAGGCGGATAAAAAGTCGGCAGGCTGCGTTACCTGTCATACCGCATCCGACCGCCACACCATGCACGCAAACCCCGCTGTGGTATTGGGATGCGCCGATTGTCACGGTGGCAATGTCAACGTGAAAAGGCCTGACGGATCAGAGTATCACGGCAAGGATCATCAACAGTACCTTGCCGCAATGAGCAAGGCGCATGTGCTGCCGCGGTTTCCGCTGGAATGGAACACCCCGGCGTCGGCGAATCCGCAAGGCTCCTATACCCTGCTCAACCGCGAAACGCCCGCGTTCGTGCGCTTCATCAATCCTTCGGATTATCGCGTTGCGCGTGAGTCCTGCGGCGCCTGCCACCTGCCGGTGATTCAGGCTGCGGAGCGCAGCCTGATGGCGACCGGGGCGATGCTGTGGAACGGCGCTGCCTATAACAATGGCATTCTGGACAATAAACGCGGTTTGCTGGGCGAGGCCTATACCAGAACCGGCGAGGCAGCCACCCTCAAGAATCCGGTGCCGCTGGACGATTGGCTCAAGCAAATGGGCGTGCTTTCGCAACTCTATCCGCTGCCCGCGTGGGAGACGGTTCCTCCGGCTGACGTATTCCGGGTGTTCGAGCGCGGCGGGCGTGTGATTGGCACGCAATTTCCAGAAGTGGGCCTACCCAACAGCAGCGGCAAGCTGCAGATGCTGGATGAACCCGGACGTCCCGATATCAAGCAATCCAACCGCGGACCCGGCACCGGCGGCCGTATTGCGGTGCCGCTGATCAACATTGCCAAGACGCGCCTGAACGACCCCTTAATGTGGTTTTTGGGCACCAACGATCAGCCGGGCGACTATCGTTCGTCGGGTTGCGCGGCTTGCCACGTGGTCTACGCCAATGATCGCAATAAGGCGCATTCCGGTCCCTATGCCAAATACGGCAACGACGGCAAGAGCATCACGGTGGATCCGACTATCCCGAAAAACAGATCCGGACATCCCCTGAAGCACGAGTTCACGCGCTCGATTCCGTCGTCGCAGTGCATGATCTGCCACATGCACCAGCCGAATATATTCGTCAACAGCTTTTACGGTTTTACCATGTGGGACTACGAGTCTGACGCGCCGTCGATGTGGCCGCAGAAGCAGCGCTATCCGACGGATGAAGAGCGCCGCAAGATACTGGAGCGCAATCCGGAAGGCGCGGCGGTGCGCGGGAAGTGGGGCGACCTGGCGTTCCTGAAAGAGGTCTCCGCGCTCAACCCGACCCTCAAGGACACGCAGTTTGCCGATTACCACGGTCACGGCTGGAATTTTCGCGCCATCTTCAAGCGCGATCGCAAAGGCACTCTGCTCGACAAGGATGGCAATCCGGTGGCGGATGACGATCCGAATAAATTCAATGCCAAGAATCCGAAGCAAGCGGTGCATCTCACCTCGATTCATCTCGATGTCGGCATGCATTGCGCGGATTGCCACTTTGCCCAGGATTCCCATGGCAACGGCCATATCTATGGCGAGGTGGCGGCAGCCATAGAGATCGAATGCGCTGACTGTCACGGCAAGGCCGGTGCTTATCCAACGCTGTTCACGTCCGGACCTGCCGCGCGGCCCCGCGGCACCGACATGAGTCTGCTGCGCACGCCCGACGGGCGCAAGCGCTTCGAGTGGAAGGATGGCAAGCTCTACCAGCGCTCGGTGATGTTCCCCGACAAGGAATGGGAAATGTCCCTGGTCAAGGACTCGGTAAACCCCAGGCATCCGCGCTACAACGCCAAGGCCGCGCGCGCCAAGCTGGTGGCTCGGGGCGATTTTGACAACTACACCCAGCGCTGGGGACTCCCTGCCGCGGAGAACCGGCGTCTGTTTCCCGAGCGCAGCGAGCTGATCCAGAATGCGCAGCGCGGGCAACCCGGTGTGCCCGAGGACAAGCGCGCGCATGGGGATGACAAGATGACTTGTCAGACCTGCCATACCTCGTGGACCACCAGTTGTTCAGGCTGTCACCTGCCGATTGAGGCCAACGAGAAAACCGAACGCAAACATTATGAAGGCGGGTTTTCGCGCAATTACGCCACCTATAATCCGCAGGTGGTGCGCGACGACATGTTCCTGATTGGCCGCCATAGCCGCATCAAGGGGGATCGTTCCAACGGCGTCTTTCCCGACAAGGGAAAAATTACGCCGATCCGTTCATCGTCAGCGCTGGTGCTGTCATCCACCAATGCCAACCGCGAGAAAATTTACATCCAACAGGCGCCCACCTCATCGAGCGGCTTTTCGAGCCAGGCCTTTGCGCCGCATTATCCGCACACCGAGCGCAAGACCGAAACCAAGACCTGCTCCGACTGCCATGTTTCCGCCGACAACGACAACAATGCCATCATGGGGCAATTGCTGGGGCATGGCACCGGCTATATCGGATTGATGGGCTACAACGCGTGGGTGGGTGAGGAAAAGCACATCGAGGCGGTGCAGGTGACGGAGTGGGAGGAACCGCAGGCGGTGATCGGGAGTTATCTGCACCGTTATGCGTATCCCGACTGGTATGCGGCGCATCTCAAGCGCGGACGCACGCTGCCGGAGGCGCACGAGCACACCACCGTCGGAGCCGCGCGCTGCGTGCAGTTGCGCGGGGAATACCTCTACGTGGCGGAAGGCGCCGGCGGCATGCGGGTCTACGACGTGGCGTCGATTGCCAACAAAGGCGTATCCCAGCGTATTATTTCTGCGCCGTTTTCAGCACTCGGCCATAACACGCACATCCCGAGCAAGCAGGCGACTTGCGTGGCGTTGCCTACCACGCAGCCGATTGCGCCGTTTAAGAATCAGGGCAAGCTGATGCGCGAGGACAATCAGGAACAGCCGTTTCATCCGATCTACAACTACGCGTTGATTACGGATGCCGAGGAGGGCCTGATCCTGGTGGACGTGAATACGCTGCAGGACGGCGACCCGCGCAATAACTTTCTCAAACGTGCACTGACCTGGAATGCAAACGGCGTGCTGCGTGGCGCACGGCATATCACCGTGGGCGGTTCCTACGCCTATATTACCGCGGCGGCAGGGATGGTCATAGTCAATCTCAAGGACCCGCTCAAACCGGTGGTGGCGGCGGTTATTCCGATCAAGGGCGCGCGCGCCAGCGCACTGCAGTTTCGCTATCTGGCGGTGACCGACGACAGCGGCTTGCGGATGATTGATGTCAGCATTGCGGAGCGCGCAAAACTCGTAGAATCGGCATTTGTGCCGCTGGCAGACGCGGATCGCATACACTTGGCGCGCACCTATGCCTATGTCGCCGGTGGCAGGGAGGGGCTGGTGATTATCGATATCGAGAAGCCGGAACAGCCGCGGGTGTATATGAAATTCACCGCGGGCGGCGTGCTCAATGATGTGCGCGACGTGACGGTGGCTTCGACCAATGCGTCTGCCTTTGCCTACGTCGCCGATGGGCGCAATGGACTGCGGGTGATCCAGCTTACGGCGCCGGATACCCAGCCAAAATTTTATGGTTTCAGCCCGGACCCGAAACCGCAACTGATCGCGACACGCCGCACCCGTTCGCCCGCTTTGTCATTATCGCGCGCTCTTGAGCGTGACCGTGCGGTGGATGAAACCGGCGGACAGGTTGCGGTATTCGGGCGCATCGGCTCGCGCCCGCTTACTCTCGAGGAACAGCGCAAAATGTACCTCAAACCCGATGCAACCGTATGGACCGTGCGCGATAACCCTGATCCTGCGAGTCCCAAGCCATGAATGTGCACTACCGCTTGCTGATGTCCGCCGCCATCGCCTGCCTGTTGCAGGTCGTAGCGGCGCGCGCCGCTGCGCCGCTGCCGCACTACGCCAAAGACAAGAGCGTGGGCGTGGCCAGTTGCGCCAGCAGCCTTTGCCACGGCGCGATAGAGACGTGGAAAGACTCCAGCGTACTGCAGAATGAATATATCACCTGGTCGCGCTCGGACAAGCATGCGCGCGCGTATGCCGTGCTGCTGAATGAGCGTTCGCGGGAAATCGCGAAAAAGCTTGCACTGCCGCAACCTGCGCACCAGAGCGATGTGTGTCTCGATTGTCATACCCACAATCCGCAGCCCGCACAGCGTGGCCCAGGGTTTCAGCTGGCGGATGGCGTGGCGTGCGAAGCGTGTCACGGACCCGCCGAGCGCTGGCTCAGGAGCCATGTCGAACCGGGCGCGACGCATGCGCGTAACCTCGCGCGCGGCCTGTATGCCACGCCGGATGACGTGGCGCGTGCGCGTTTGTGCCTGTCCTGTCATCTGGGGACCGCGGAGAAGTTTGTTACCCATAAGATCATGGCGGCAGGACATCCGCGCATGAGTTTCGAGCTGGATACATTTACCCAAATCGGGCCGGCGCATTTTCGTATCGACGCCGATTGGCAACGGCGCAAGGGCGACTGGAATGCGGTGCGGGCATGGGCCATCGGCCAGGCGGTGGCCGCACAGGAGACGCTGGCCTTGTTGCAAGGTCCGCGCGGGCGCGACGGATTTTTCCCGGAACTGGTGCTGTTCGATTGCCATTCCTGCCATCACCCCATGGCCGACAAGCGCAATACCGCTGCGCGCACCGGCGCCGGGCCGGGATTCGTGCGCCTGAATGATGCCAATCTGCTGATGCTGCGGCAAATCGCGCTGCGCGTGATGCCGGGCGAGGCCGGCGCGTTTGCGCAACAGGTGGCGCAACTGCACAAGGCGGTGGCCAGCGGCAACGATACCCTGGCGCAGGCGCGCGTGGTCGAAAAAATGATTGCCGCGATGACACCGAAAATCAGCGCACACCGCTTTTCCGCGGACGATGTTAAGGCCATCATGTTAGGATTGATCGAGGATGGCATCAAGGGTCAGTACAGCGATTATCAGGGCGCCGAACAGGCGCTGATGGCGCTGCAGAGCGTGAGCGATTTCATGGGCCGGCAAAACCTGTTGAAAACGCAGTCGTTAAAGCCGCTCTTCAGGCGGCTGCTTGCGGCGCTGGCGCGCGACGAAAAATATCAGCCCGCGGTATTTGAAAATGGCCTGCGCGAACTGAGAACGAATATTCAAACAGGAGTGGCGCAATGAATGAGCGTGTGCGTATCGCCATCATCGGCTCGGGGCCGAGCGGCCTGTCGTGCGCTGCGCATGCGGCTGAACTCAAAGTGCCGCATGTATTGCTGGAAGCCGAGGGACATCCCTCGCATACGATCTACCGTTACCAGAAGGGCAAGCACGTGATGGCGGAGCCGGCGATACTGCCGCTGCGCAGCCCGATCACGTTTGGGGCTGCCAAGCGTGAAACCATCCTCACCAAGTGGAGCGAGGAACTCACGAAATACGCGGTGAACATTCGTTATCAGGCGGACATCATCGCGATCACCGGCAGTCAAGGGGCGTTCGAGATAACGACGGCTGCGCAGGAGGTGTACTGTGCCGAGAATGTGGTGCTGTGCATCGGTTTGCAGGGCAATGTGCGCAAACTGGGTGTGCCCGGCGAAGATCTCGAGCGCGTGCAGTATCAACTGGATGATCCCGACGAGTATAACGGCGAAACGATAGTGGTGGTCGGCGCGGGCGATGCCGGCCTCGAGAACGCGCTGGCGCTGGCGGAAAACAATCGCGTGATCATCATCAACCGGGTGGATGAGTTTCCGCGCGTCAAGCAGGGCAATATTGATCTGGTGACGGCCGCTATCCACGATGGCAAGCTCGAGTGCCGTTATAGCACCAGCGCACTCAAGGTTGAGGCGGTCGAAGGCGAAGCGAAGCCGCTGTTCTTTACCGCGCAGACGCCGCAGGGCATCGAGAAAATCGGCTGTGACCGCGTGATCGCGCGGCTCGGCGCCATCCCTCCCCGCAAGTTGGTCGAAGCTTTTGGCGTGCAGTTTCCGAACGAGAGCATGGTCGCGGTGCCACAGGTATCGGCGACCTACGAGTCGAACGTGCCCGGGCTTTACATCATCGGGGCGCTGGGGGGCTACCCGCTGATCAAGCAGGCGATGAATCAGGGTTACGAGGTGGTGGAATACATACTCGGCAATCCGGTGGAACCGGCTGACGAGCCCTTGTTAAAGGGCAAGTTTGGCAATTTCAAGCGTGCAAAAAACGTCTCCGAAGCGCTGGCGCTGGTGCAAACCAATGTGCCGTTATTCAAGGATCTGACCACCTTGCAATTGCGCGAATTCATGATCGACAGTGATGTGCGCGCACCGAAGCGCGGCGAGATTATTTTCAAGAAAGGCGACTATACCAACACCTTTTTCTCGATCGTGGATGGCGAGGTTTTGGTTGAAGTGCCTGGTGAGGGCGGCAAGCGCACGACGGTGGCTCTCAGCCGCGGCCAGTTCTTCGGCGAGCTGGGATTGTTGTCCGGGCGGCGGCGCTCGAACACCTTGCGGGCTGGCGCGAACTGCGTGCTGATCGAGACGCCGCGACGCTCCATGCTGAAACTGCTGGCGAGCATAGAGTCGGTGCGGCGGCAGATCGATGAGACCTCCCTGCGGCGCGCGGTGCGTGTGCATATCGCGCCGTTTGTGCCGGAAACGGATATGGACGAAATGGTCAAAGACGCGAAGATCAAGAGTTTTGCGTCAGGGCAGACGATTTTCAAGGAAGGTGACGAGGCGGACGGTTTGCATCTCATTCGCCGCGGTTCGGTTACGGTGTCACGAGTTCATGGCGGGAAAGAGGTGGTGGTGGCGTATGTCGCGGCGGGAAACTATGTCGGTGAAATGGCGTTGCTGTCCGCGAATACCCGGCGCTCCGCGACGGTGCGCGCAGCGGTCAATTGCGAAACCATCCTGTTGCCCGCCGATACCTTCAGCGCCGTGGTCAACCGCAACCCGACCATGCGCAGTAGCCTGGAGGCGACGGTGCTCGAGCGCATGTCCAAGGACGCCCAGCGCGATGCGGCGCCGGATCAGGCGACCAGCGGCCTGATCACTTTCCTGATAGGGCAGGGTCTGGGCGAGAGTACCGATGTGCTGCTGATCGACGAGAGTCTGTGTGTGCGCTGTGACAACTGCGAGAAAGCCTGCGCCGATGTGCACGACGGCACCTCACGGCTTGATCGTGAAGCGGGCCCGACCTTTGCCAACATACATATACCGACGTCGTGCCGGCATTGTGAAAATCCGCACTGCATGAAGGAGTGTCCGCCGGACGCGATTCATCGTAATCCCAACGGCGAGGTTTTTATTGATCCCGCCACCTGCATTGGTTGCGGCAATTGCGAGCGCAATTGCCCTTACGGCGTAATCCAGATGGCGCAGGTGAATCCGCGGCGCCGCGCGCCCGGCCTGTTGTCCTGGCTGTTGACCGGCTTCACAACAGAACCCGGCCGTGAACCGGAATACCACAATAAAGAGCTCGGTAAAAAGGCGGTGAAGTGTGATATGTGCAAAGACCTGTCGGGCGGGCCTGCGTGTGTGCGCGCGTGTCCCACGGGCGCCGCCATCCGTATCAATCCAGAAAAATTTATCGCCTAGGATCGGCGCGGTGCGGGTTTTAAATTTATTCACGCGGCCGCAGCAGCGGCGAGCGGAACGGATAATAGGGCGTCTGATACCAGGGATAAGGCGGTCGCCCGTTGCGCGAAAAATAGGTTTCAAGTTCCTCAGCCGTGCGCCGCTTCAGCACAAACGATTTTGCCGTCGTGATGCCGTCAAGTTCATATTCAACGCTCAGCTTGACCTCTTTGCCGTAGTTCAGGATGGGCACGCTTCCCATATTGACGCGCGTTTGCGTGCGGGCGCCGGCGATCACCTGTTTTGCGCCACCGGGTGTGGGTTCCTGTGTGCCGCTTGATACGCGCAGCACCTGAAGCGGGCGATTTTGCAGTTCCAGATTGACGAAGTAGAAGGTAATCACGCCCGTCGCATGCTGATCGTTTTGCCCGAGCACTTCGAACACGCCGGGCACACCGATCGCGTCGAGCGCTTTCTGCACATCGTAGACAATAGGAATAAATGTTTTTTCGTGGATGATGGCGAGTTGCAGGCACAGCTTGCCTTCCTGCAGCCAATCACCTGTGTCGTAGAACCTGGAATACTCGCGCACCTGCCTGCGGCCGGACTGCGGGTCGTAAGCGGATTCCAGCATTCTGCCGGAGGAGCAGGCCGTCAATCCGCACAGCAGACCTAGGCCCATCAGAAAAAAATAGTGCGCAGGTTGTTTCATATTTCAGCGTGCGCGATTCGCGCCTGTCCGGCTAGTCATCCGTGGCCGCACAGCACGTTCGAGCCCGGCGAGCGGCTGAACGTCGGACAGATTGTCGAGGTGGCGACGCTGTCGCGCTCGGCGGTGCCACATCATCTGAAAATCCTGCGTGAGGCAGGTGTGCTGGAGAGCGTGAAGGAAGGCAAGGAAGTTTATTTCTGGATTGCCAAGGCATTTTTGGTCGAGGCGATGGAAATTGTGTTGAAGCACATACGGAAAAACGCTTGAGTTTTTTTGATAAATAAAACCACATAATTAGTTATATGGTTTTATAGGATGGAATTGCGGGTAGCAATTTTTCACTTAAACCAGAAAGGAGTAGCGAACATGAAGTGGCGGTCGAAATTGGGTGTGTTGGCACTGAGCGTCGCGTTGAACATACTGGCGATGCCAATGAGCGTGGTGGCGAACACTGGCGACAGCAATGCCAGCACACGAGCTTCTGATCCTCTGTCGGCGGCGTCCGGGATGGTGTTGTCCGGCAGCGTGAGCGTAGTGGCGGCGAGCGGTGAACTGATCGTGGTTGGCGTTGAGCAGTCCGCACGCGGCGTATCGGTAATAGTCAAAATGCGCTCGATGCCAGCGGCGCCGAAATAGCGCTGGTCGGCCGCGTCGGACGCGACATGTCGAAGCACGGCCAGCGCTATTCGCACATGGCCTTCGCACTGCGCGATCACCCCAAAGGACGCTGGTATCTTACGCACATGCTTAATCAGTGCGGCGCGGCCGAGTCGGCGCTGTACGATGAGGGACTGGGCAATTTTTTTCTCGACGATGTGTTTCACTTCGAAGCGATTATTGTGACGCCCACACCTGCGTTGCAGGCGCGGCTGCTTGCGGTCGCGGCGACACGGTTGCCGCAGGTTTTGCACGAGCGCAGCTACAGTTTGATCGCCCATCCGTATGCCACGCGCCATCAGAATTCCAACCAATGGGTGCTCGAACAAATTGCCGCTGCGCTGGCTGCGCCCGCTGCTGTGAGCAGCCGCGCGCAGGCGCAGCACTGGTTGCGAGCGCGTGAGTTTGTGCCCTCCGAAATCCGCATCGCGCCGTTTGAACGTATCGGCGCACGCTTGTTTGCTGACAATGTTTACTTCGACGATCACTCGCATCAGGAGATGCAGGCGGGGCGCTACCAGGCAGTGACGGTGGAATCCGTCATCCGTTTTGTGGAACGCGCCGAGGCCGTCGCCAAACAGCAGATCGTGAGGCTGCAATAAACTGCTGTCTTATGGTGTATCGTTTCGCTACAGCGTGGCGGGAAGGCGTAGAACTATTGCCTGCAAGAATAGGGAGTCGGCATGTCGCAAGCCAACCAGTTTGACCTGCTAAAGCAACGCCGTTTTGGGCCGTTTTTCGGCGTGCAGTTCCTGGGCGCCTTCAACGACAACGTTTATAAAAACGCGCTGGTGATCATGCTCACGTTTCAGGCAGCGAGCATGACCACCATGAGCTCGGGGCTGCTGGTCAATTTGTGCGCGGGCTTGTTCATTCTGCCGTTCTTTTTGTTTTCGGCGACTGCGGGGCAGCTGGCCGATAAATACGAAAAAGCGTTGATCACGCGGCTGGTGAAAATCTTCGAGATCGTCATCATGATCGTCGGCGCGCTGGGTTTTTATTGGCTCAGCCTGGAATTGTTGCTGATCGCGCTGTTCATGATGGGCATGCATTCGACCATGTTCGGCCCGGTCAAATACGCCTATCTGCCGCAGCATCTGAACAATGAAGAACTCGTCGGTGGCAACGGTTTGACCGATGCGGGAACGTTTATTGCGATTCTGTTGGGCACCATAGTGGGCGGCACCTTGATCGGCATTAAACCTTCCGGCGCGATGTGGGTATCGGCCACTGCCATTGTGATTGCGGTGCTGGGTTATTGGGTGAGCCGTTCCGTGCCGCTATCGCCGGCGCCTTCGCCGTCATTGAAAATCAACTGGAATCCGCTCACCGAGACCTGGGCGAATCTTAAATTCCTGCGCACCAACCGCACGGTGTTTCTGTCGATCCTCGGCATCTCGTGGTTCTGGTTTTACGGCGCGATGTTTTTGTCGCAATTTCCGAATTACACCAAAGAGGTGCTTGGCGGCGGCGAACATGTGGTGACGTTGCTGCTGGCAGTGTTCAGCGTAGGCATAGGCCTGGGTTCGTTGCTGTGCGAGAAGCTCTCCGGGCGCAAGATTGAAATCGGGCTGGTGCCGTTCGGTTCGATAGGCTTGACGATATTTGCGATCGACCTTTTTTTTGCCAGTCCGTCGCAAAGCCATGCCACGCCGCTCGGCGCAATGGCTTTCCTGCAGCAGGCGGGCAGTTGGCGCGTGTTATTTGACTTGCTGATGATCGGCATCTTCGGCGGCTTTTATATCGTTCCACTCTATGCGCTGATTCAAAGCCGCAGCGAATCCAGTCGCCAGTCGCGTGTGATCGCGGGCAACAACATCTTGAACGCCTTGTTCATGGTGCTGGCTGCCGGTATCGCGATACTGGGGCTGAGCTTCGGCATGACGATCCCGCAGTTGTTCCTGCTTACCGGCGCACTGAACCTGCTGGTGGCGATTTACATCTACACCCTGATCCCCGAATTCTTGATGCGCTTTTTGGTGTGGCTGCTGATTCACTCGGTGTACCGGCTGGAAAAGAAAGGGCTGGAAAATATTCCCGAAACAGGCGCCGCGATGCTGGTGGCGAATCATCCGACCTTCATCGATGCACTGGTGATCGCCGCCGCGTGCCCGCGCCCGACGCGCTATGTGATGGATCACAACTGGTTTAACACGCCGCTACTCAAGTTTATTTTTGTCGCGACACGTTCGATACCGATTGCTTCTGCCAGGGAAAACCCGGCGATGCTGGAGCGCGCCTACGACGAAATCGCCAAAGGCCTGAGCGAGGGTGATTTGATCTGCATTTTTCCCGAAGGGCGCGTCACCGACGATGGTGAGATTCACGATTTCCGTGGTGGCATCAAGCGCATCATCGAGCGCACGCCGGTGCCGGTGGTGCCGATTGCGCTGCGCGGTTTGTGGGGGAGTTTTTTTGGACGGCAGGGCGGTTCGTTACTGATACGCGTGTTTCGTCTTGGCCTGTTTGGCAAGATAGGTATGAGCGTGGGCGCGCCTGTTGCGCCGCAGGTGGTGACGCCCGAAGCTTTGCAGGTGTTGGTGGCTGGCTTGCGCGGTGACGAAAAATAAGTCTTAAAAACAAACACATAAGGAGCTTGTCATATGGTTTGTCGGAATGCTCGTGGGTGCAGTGATCGGCGCTATCGGCAACGGTGCCGGCGTGGTGATCGGCGGCATTGTGGGTATTATTTTAGGCGCGCTGGTGGGGAACAAATTAAAGCAAGGCCGTGTTGCCGACACGCGCATCGCCAGCCTGGAAGATGCGGTCAAGCAGTTGAACGAGCGCATGAAGGCGTTCGAAGGCGGCGCCGTCAACGCGCCTGCGGTCGCTTCGCCATCCACGACGCTGAGTGTGTTGCCCCCTGTGCCGGACGTTCGTGCCGGTAACAGCGGTTGTTCAGTCCGTGCCCTCACCGGTGTTCTCACCCGAGCCGGCACTGTCCGAACCCATGGGACACGCGCCGGTTCCGACCAGGCCGCAACAGCCAAAGGAACCCTCCGTGCGGTGGAATTTTTTCTTTGGCGGCAACACGCTGGTGCGCGTGGGTATATCGCGTGGTTCAAGGCGTGGCGTGAACTCAATCTTGTCGGGTTTGCGTTTACCGCGTTGATCGGTTTTGCGTGGGGCGCCGGCCGTTACCGTCCGGAATTTTTTGCGACCACCGAACCGTTTTTGATTTTGTTTTTCCTGATGTACGTGGCGATCACAGTGTTGTTTGCGCTACGCCAAGCGCCAAAGCTCACGCACTACGTTGACGGCACCATTGTGTTTGGCGTGCCGCTGGTGGCTTTCGGCATGCAGGCCGCGATGATGAAAGAAACCGAGTTTGGCGCAGCGATCAGTGCGCTGGCGGTGGCGGCGCTGTATCTGATATTGGCCACCGTACTTCACGCTAAAAAGCGCGATTCATTGCGGCTGCTGGTGGAATCGTTCCTCGCACTGGGCGTGGGTTTTGCCACACTGGCGGTGCCGCTGGCGCTCGATGCGCGCTGGACCTCCGCGGTGTGGGCGGTGGAGGGTGCGGCCATTGTGTGGGTGGGTGTGCGCCAAAACCGCTTGCTGGCACGAGCGTTCGGCATGTTTTTGCAGCTTGCCGCGGGTCTGGCGTTTTTGTCAAAATTCAATCGCATGGCCGAGCCGGAGCATTTGCTGCCGCTGCTCAATGCGAACTACCTAGGCTGTGTGATGGTAAGCGTGGCTGCGCTATTCATCAACTGCTACGCCGAGCGGCGGCGGGATGTTGTCGGTGAAAACGAGCGCTTGGTCACGCGCGCGCTGTTCGTGTGGGGCGCGTTGTGGTGGCTCGCCGGTGGTGTGCTGGAAATCGAGCGCCACGTCGGCGGGCGCGCGGAATGGAATGCCGAGCTGATCTTCTTCGCGGGTTCTTGCGCGGGGTTTGCAGCGTTGTGGCATTGCCTGAACTGGAACATGGCACGTTTCGCGGCGTTGGCCGTGCTGCCGCTGACGGCGATTATTTTGTGGGGCATGGCTACAAATAACGTGAGTCACCCCTTCGAGTATCACGGTTATGCGGGCTGGATCATTGCATTCATAGTGCATATCACGGTGTTGCGCATGCACACGGCGCGCGATGGCGGAAATCTCCCGCCTTTGACCCCCTCGCTGCGCTCTCCCGACCCTTCTGCTTCGCTTCAAGTGTTCCCTTGTCCCGGGGGGCGAAGGGAGATTCGACCTCCTCGCTCGCGCGAGGAGATGTATGGATGGAGTAGTGGCACGCAGCCGGCTTTTGGTTGCTGGCAATTGTGACATCGTGGGAAGTAGGTTGGCAGATTGATCACTATGTCGAGGGCCGGCGCGTGTGGCCGCTGATTGCATGGGCTATTGTGCCGGGCGCGTTGATCGCCGCTTTTGCAGCGCGCGGTGCAACGCTCGGATGGCCGGTCAATGCGCATCGCCTTGGCTATTTGTATCTTGGCGCGCTGCTTGCGCTGGCGACATGGTACGTGCTGGTACGGCGCATGGAGATACCGGGTGCGAAGCTGCCCGCGACATCCACAGCGCTCACGTTGCTGGGTATCGTGGTGTTTATCGCGCTGAACGGTGTGTTGCTGCGCACGTTGCATCACTACGCGGGTATGCCGTTCCGCTTTAATGCGGTGATGAGTTCGACGCTGGTACAGGCATCGTCCTCTCTGTTCTAAAGTCTGCTTGCGTTGGGCGCAATGTTTTATGCCACACGGCGTGGTTTGCGCGCATTGTGGTTTGTGGGCGCTGCGTTGCTGGCGCTGGTGATTGTGAAGCTGGTGCTGGTGGATTTGTCGAACACCGGCACGGTGGAACGCATTGTGTCGTTCATCGGTGTGGGTTTGTTCTGCGTGGTGATTGGTTTTTTCGCGCCGGTGCCACCGACCAGAAAAAGTGGCTCATACAGCCCGGCAAAAGCTGAGGAGGTGTCATGAACGTATTTGTTTTTATTGGGCTTTTCCTGACGGTGATGCCCGCGCATGGCGCGGAAAAACCTGCCGATTACGCCTATGGTTTGAAGATAGACGCCAGCGGCAGCGAAGCCTTGTATGACGTGGCTTTGCCGCCGGCGGTGTACCAGGGCGTGACGCGCCGCGACCTGGGCGACGTGCGTGTGTTCAACGGCGTGGGTGAAGTGGTGCCTATGGCGTGGCGGCCACGCCGCATGGAAAAAGCGGACGCGGGTGTGCGTGTGCCGCTGACGTTGTTTCCGTTGAAGGCCGCTGCCGGCGTGAGTGTTGATGGTTTGGCGATTAACGTGACGCGCAATGCCGCTGGCGCCGTGAGTGTGAATGTGAAATCCGAAGGCGCGCAAGCCGCATCACTGCAAACGATTGCGTATCTCATCGACATGAGTGCGCAAGATCGCGCGCTGCGCGCAATCGAACTGGAATGGAAATCGGTTGAAGGTTTCAGCGGCAGGCTGCGTGTCGATGCCAGTGACGATCTCGCGAACTGGCGCACGTTAGTTGCAGGCGCGCCGCTGCTCAACCTTGAAGTGGGCGGGCAGCGCCTGCAGCAAAAGCACGTTGAGTTGCCGCAACAAAAAGCCAAATATCTGCGGTTGGCGTGGGTGCGCGAGGTCGTGACTAGTGGCGCAAAAAATATTTTTCCCGAACTCACTGCGGCCAACGGTCAACTGGCAGAAAAATTTGTCGAAGCCGCGCGCGAGTGGAGCAAATTCGGTGCTAACAAGGGTGAAAAAGAGGGTGAGTATTTATTTGATTTAAAGGGACAATTTCCAGTAGATTGCTTGCGTCTTGAATTGCCGCAAGCCAACACCATTGCGCAGATTGAGGTACTCGCACGCGACAAAGCCGAACAGCCGTGGCGCGGCGTCGCGCGCGGCGTGGCGTACCGCTTGAATCAGCAGGGCCACGAAGTGTTAAGCCCGGACATTCAAGTGAGCGCGTCTTCTGAACGCTGGATGATGATCCGTGTGGATCAACGCGG
>CAMBCF010000076.1 GCA_945864585.1 Bordetella parapertussis
CGCGCGCCAGTCGCATAAAGCCGCGTGTAAACGCCGCCAGCCAGCGCGCATCGGCGCGGGGCAGCGCCAGTGCCAGCGTCGCCCAGCGCGGGGTCGCGCCCATCGCCGCCATGTCCGACAAATTCACCGCCAGCGTTTTGTGGCCCAGCGCTGCGGGATCGGCGCCTTTAAAAAAATGCCGGCCTTCGACCAGCATGTCCGCTGAAATCGCCACTACGCAGCCGCGCCGCGGCCGGATCAGCGCCGCGTCATCACCCACGCCGAGCAGCGTGTGCCGCGTGCGATGGGTGAAGTACCTGTCGATCAGGCTAAATTCGTTATGCACTAAATTGCGCACGAAGCAGAGCGCTTGATCACTGGATCATTTTTTGCCGTGACTGCGCGCCTTGTGTGCTCATGGCCTTACGCTGTGCTTCGAGCTGGGCCAGATCCCGCGCGGCCTTCTTTTTCATCATCATCGGCATCCAGAAATCCACCATGGCGAATCCCAGAAAAAACAGCAGCAGCATGGTAATTTTGTCTTCCGGCAAAAAGTCGCGGCCAAAAAACAGTATATAGACCGCGATCAGCAGATTCACCACGCCGGCGGCATAGAACAGAAAAATCCGCTTTTTTAACTTGTCATCCATGGTTTACTCCATTGTGTGCATTGCATAGAAAAGCGTGCCGAAAGCAACTCAACCGGCGCTGGGCGCCTGGCGCAGTTCGCGCATAGCGCGCACCTCAGGCTCGCGCAAAGTCGCCGCCATTTTATCGAGTACGCCGTTAACGTATTTATGGCCGTCGGTTCCGCCGAAGGCTTTGGCCAACTCCACCGCCTCATTGATCACCACCCGGTACGGCACTTCGGGATGGTGCAGGAATTCGCAGCCAGCGATCATTAAAATTGCGCGCTCAATCGGCGACACTTGCGCCACGGGCCGGTCCAGACACCGCGTAAGATGGCCTTCGATGCTGTCAACTTCGTGTATGGCGCCATCCAGCAGATCACGAAAATACAGCGGGTCGCACTTGTCATAGCCCCTGAACAGCGCAATGTCCTGGGCGATTTGCGCCACCGCTGATTTGGCGAGCAGCCATTGATACAACCCTTGCAACGCAAATTCGCGCGATCGGTGACGAGCGGATTTCACGTCCGGCGCCTCACACCACGAAAATAATGTAAGTCATTGTTTTTATTCATTTTATTTTACGAAGCAAGTTAACCATCTCCACCGCCACCAAGGCGCAGTCAGCACCTTTTTGCGCCATGCGCGCGAGCGCCTGATCGTCGTCTTCAGTGGTCAAAATGCCGTTGGCTATGGGCACGCCGGTATCGAGTTGGACGCGTGTGATGCCGGCACTCGATTCATTCGATACGATTTCAAAGTGATAGGTTTCGCCGCGAATAACGGCGCCCAATGCGATCAGAGCGTCGTACGCGCCGCTGCGCGCCATGGTCTGCAACAGCAGCGGAATTTCCAGCGCACCCGGCACGGTGGCAACACTAATGTCTTGCGCATTTACGCCCAACCTGATGAGCTCGGCCGTGCAACTGGAAAGCAGCCCGTCGCCGATATCGCTGCTGAATCGGCCAACCACAATGCCGATGCGCAGCCCTGCGCCGTTGTGGTCCGTCGGGATTTCCTGGTAGTTGGATTGTTGGGTCATTTGCAGTCTATGAAGGGGGAAGAGTGAAGAGTGAAGGGGTGCCCCGCGCGGGTTTGACGTACCTCTTCACTCTTCACTCTTCACTCTTCACTCTTCACGTATTCTCTCCCCTTCACTCCTTCACCCTTCACAGCCGTTAGGGCTGCAAATACCCCACCACCTCAAGACCAAATCCCGCCATGCTCGGCATACGCCGCGGCAGCGACAACAAGCGCATTTTTTTCACCCCGAGATCACGCAAAATCTGTGCGCCGATGCCGTAATTTCTCAACGTGATTTTAGTACTGAGGCTCTCCCCCTGCGGCGGACGCGCGCGTTCGAGCAATACCTCGGCGGTTTCCTGCCGATGCAACAATACGATCACGCCGCACTCGGCTTTCGCAATCGTCGCCAGCGCATCGTTGAAATTCCAGGAATGCGAAGTGCTGCCCGCGTCCAGCAAATCGATCACGGATACCGGCTCATGCACGCGCACCAGCACCTCTTTTGCCGCGTCGATACTGCCTTTGACCAGCGCCAGATGCGTCTCGCAGCCGATGCGGTCACTGTAGGCATGAAGGCGGAACCTGCCATGCACAGTTTCAATGTCTCGCTCGGCCGCGCGCACGATCAGTGCTTCGGTGCGGCCGCGATGCTGAATCAAATCCGTGATGGTGCCGATCTTGAGCCCATGATGCGCCGCGAACGGGATCAAATCCGGCAGACGCGCCATCTCGCCATCGTCTTTGAGTATTTCGCAAATCACCGACGCCGGCGCCAGCCCTGCGAGCCGCGCCAGATCGCAACCCGCTTCGGTATGTCCGGCGCGCACCAATACGCCGCCTTCCTGCGCCATCAGCGGAAATATATGACCCGGCTGCACCAGATCGCGCGGACTGGCGTCGGGCCGGGTCGCCGCACGCACGGTGGTCGCTCGATCGGCCGCGGAAATGCCGGTGGTCACGCCTTCAGCGGCTTCAATCGAAACGGTGAAGTTAGTGCCCAGCGGCGAACGGTTGTTCGACACCATCAGTGGCAGATGGAGTTGGCGGCAACGCTCCGCGGTAAGCGTGAGGCAAATCAATCCGCGCCCGTAGCGCGCCATGAAATTGATGGCCTCGGCATTGGCATGCTCCGCTGCGATTAACAAATCGCCTTCGTTCTCGCGGTCTTCCTCATCCACCAGCACCACCATGCGGCCGGCGCGAATTTCAGCGATGATTTCCGCCGGCGAACTGATGGCGACTGCTGCTAACGGTGAATTCACGATGGCGCCCCAAATGCGTCAAATGTATTAAGGCGCTCGACATATCGCGCCACGCTGTCAGCTTCGAGATTAACGCGCGCACCCGCTGACAGCGCACCGAGATTGGTCGCCGCCAGCGTATGCGGGATAAGGTTGACTGAAAACTGCATGTTATTCACTTCGTTTACGGTAAGACTCACCCCATTGATCGCGATAGAACCCTTGACCGCGATGTAGCGCGCCACTTCGCGCGGCGCTTCGAACACAAAAACCTTGTTGTCACCGGCGGCCTCCACACGCACTACCCCGCCCACGCCATCCACATGCCCGCTAACCAGATGCCCGCCCAGACGATCCGCCAGCCGCAACGCGCGTTCCAGATTCACCCGCGCACCCACCTCGAACCCAGCCGCGCAGCGCAGCGTTTCACGCGATACGTCTGCATCGAAACCCGCGGCTGAAATCACGATCGCCGTCAGACACACGCCGTTGACCGCGATACTCTCACCCACCTGCCGATCCGCCAAATCTAAGTCCGGCGCGGCCACCGCTATACGCACGCCGCCCGCGGTAGCCTTCACTGTGGCAATGGTACCGACCGCAGTCACGATTCCGGTGAACATTATACCGGCGCCACCCGCGCAACAATGCGTATATCCGGCCCGATTTGACGCACATCGACGATGTTGAGTTTGCGCTGCCCGGATAGTGTTTTCAACTGCGGCAGATGAAACATGGCGTGCGCCGCGTCACCCAAAACACTGGGCGCCAGATAAATCAGCAATTCATCCACCAACCCTTCGTTTAACAGGGACCCATTCAATTTGTAGCCTGCCTCGACATGCACTTCGTTAAATCCGCGGCGACCCAGTTCCAGCATCAGGTCGTGCAACTCGACCTTGCCTGCCGCATTCGGCAGCACAATAATTTCCGCACCTTGTGCCTGCAAGGCGCGCATCGGCTGCGCAATATCAGCTGCCGCGGCGATCAGCGTGGCCTTGCCCAGCACCCTGGCGTCCAGCGGCGTTTCCAGCCGGCTATCCACCACTACCCGCACGGGTTGGCGCGTGGTCGCCACATCGCGCACCGTCAATTGCGGATTGTCGTCTTTCACGGTACCGATGCCGGTCAGGATCGCGCACGCTTGCGCGCGCCACGCATGTCCATCACGCCGCGCTTGCGGCCCGGTTATCCACTGGCTTTGGCCGTTCAACAATGCCGTTTTGCCATCGAGGCTCGCCGCAATCTTCACGCGCACCCACGGCCGCCCGCGCGTCATGCGCGATACGAAGCCGATGTTCAGCGACCTGGCTTCATCCGCCATCAAGCCGGATTCAACCACAATATTCGCCGCGCGCAGCCGCGCAAAACCCTTGCCCGCGACCAGGGGGTTGGGGTCCTCCATCGCTGCCACCACCCGCGACACGCCCGCCTCAACCAGCGCTACACAACACGGCGGCGTGTGGCCTTGATGCGCACACGGCTCCAAACTCACGTAGGCGGTCGCGCCGCGTGCGCGCACGCCCGCCTGACGCAACGCATGCACCTCGGCATGCGGCTCGCCGGCGCGCTCGTGCCAGCCCTCGCCTACCACCTCGTTTACCGTCTCCGTGTCACGCACCAGCAGACAGCCTACGCGCGGATTCGGCGTGGTCGTATAGAGACCGCGGCGCGCCAATTCGAGGGCACGCGCCATGTGTTTGTGATCGTGCGGAGAAAAAATCATGGCATCATTGCGGCACTGGCCACGCGCAAGATTAAAGCCTGCGCGTCACTTCTTGCCTAAACCCGGTTTCTGCACTTCCTTGATGGCATCCTGGAAGTCATCAACGCCCTGAAAACTGCGATACACCGAAGCAAAGCGGATATACGCCACCTGATCCAGGCGGTGCAGCTCACGCATCACCATTTCGCCGATACGCCGCGCGGGCACTTCGCGGTCGCCGAACGCGAGTATGTTTTGCGTAATCGTTGCAATCGCCTCATCCACCAGCGGCGTCGGCACCGGGCGCTTGTGCAGCGCGCGCATGAACCCGGTGCGCAGCTTCTCAACATCAAACTCGGTGCGGCTGCCGTCCTGTTTGGCCACCTGCGGCATGCGCAATTCCACGGTTTCGTAGGTGGTAAAGCGTTTATTGCACGCCTCGCAACGCCGCCGCCGGCGAATGCTGTCGCCGGCGTCGCTCACGCGCGAGTCGATCACCTGCGTGGAAGCATGCTTGCAGAACGGGCATTTCATCGTTGTATCACGCGCCGCTCACTGGCCATACACCGGAAACGTGTCGCACAGTGTCTTGACTTCACCGGCGACGCGCCGCAGCACCGCATCGTCGTTGGGTGCATCGAGCACATCGGCAATCAGGTGTGCGACTTTTTCAGCTTCAAGTTCACAAAATCCGCGCGTGGTCAGCGCCGGTGAACCCACGCGGATGCCGCTGGTCACGGTGGGACGCTGCGGGTCTTTGGGAATGGCGTTCTTGTTAATTGTCAGGTTGGCCTTGCCCAGCGCCGCCTCGGCTTCAGCGCCGGTGACATGCTTGCTGCGCAAATCCACCAGAAACATATGGCACTCGGTGCGGCCCGACACGATGCGCAAGCCACGCTCCTGCAGCACTTTGGCCATCACCCGCGCGTTGTCGAGCACTTGTTGTTGATAGTGGCGAAACTCGGGGGTGAGCGCCTCCTGAAAAGCCACCGCCTTGGCGGCAATGACATGCATCAGCGGGCCGCCTTGGGTGCCTGGAAACACCGCGCTGTTGAGAATCTTTTCGTGCTTGGCGTCCGCTAATATCAAGCCGCCGCGCGGCCCGCGCAGCGTCTTGTGCGTGGTGCTGGTAACGAAATCGGCAATCCCCACCGGGCTTGGATACAACCCCGCCGCGATCAAACCCGCATAGTGCGCCACATCGGCCATCAGCAGCGCGCCGCATTTGTCGGCAATGGCGCGAAAGCGTTTCCAGTCGAAACACAGCGAATACGCAGAGGCGCCGGCGATAATCAATTTCGGCTTGCGTACCATTGCGAGTTCTTCGACTTCGGCGTAATCGACTTCCTCGGTGTCCTTGTCCAAGCCGTAGGTGGTGGCGTCAAAATAGCGCCCGCTGACATTGACCGGCGAGCCATGCGTCAAGTGACCGCCGCTGTCCAGCGCCATGCCGAGGATCACATCGCCCGGATGCAACACCGCTTTGAATACCGCGAAATTCGCCTGCGCCCCCGAATGCGGCTGCACGTTGGCGTAACCGGCATGAAACAATTTTTTGGCGCGGTCGATAGCCAATTGCTCCGCCACATCGACATGCTCGCAGCCGCCGTAATAACGCTTGCCGGGATACCCTTCGGCATATTTGTTGGTGAGCACCGAGCCTTGCGCCGCCAGCACGCGCGGACTGGCGTAGTTCTCCGAGGCAATGAGCTCGATATGGTCATGCTGACGCTGGCGTTCGCGCTCAAGCGCTTGCCACAGTTCCGGATCAAAGCTGGCGATAGTATCTTTTGAGGTGGAGTACATGGGCGAATTCGCGCGAAAAAATGTGTGGTGTAAATACAGTCAGTCCAGCAGCAATGCGGCAGCCAACAACCAGCCAATAACCTGCGACGCGCGTTACTTGCCCGCTGGTTTGGGCGCCGGGCCGCCCAGCGCTTTGATAACCCGCTCGGTGATATCAATCGCCTTGCCGGCGAATACAGCTTCCTGCAACACCAGATCGAACTTCTGGCTTTCGGCGATTTTGGTGACGATAGCGGTCACCTCGACAAAATACTTGCGCCGCTCTTCCGACTTGCGGCGTTCCACATCGTCCACGAACGCGCGGCCCAGCTGCTCAAGGCGCTGCGCCTGCGTCTGAAATTCGCGCTCTTTCAGTTCGCGCTCGCGTCCCGCCGGCGCGCTGGGCAACTGTGCCTGCAAACCTTTGACCTTCGCTTCCAGGCCGCGCACTTCCTGTTCACGCGCACTGAATTCGCGGCGCAGCATTTCAGTGATGTCGAAAGCGCGCCGCGTATCGTTCTCGATGCGACGGCCATCGATATAACCAATCTGCACCGATTGCGCCGCCGCCGTCTGTAAGCACAGCACGGAAATTACCGCTATCCAGAAACACCTCAATTGCATTGGTTAACCTGATGTTGTCGCCAGCCGCGAAATTACACTGTGCCGCTGTGTAGGGCCAAATATCACAGCGCTTATCACGCTGGCTGCTTTAAGAAGGTGTACGGTATCACATCTGCCCCCGCCTAGAAACCTGCGCTTCTGCAACACGCGCCTCCCGTTCCAGCGCACCGCGCGGGTAACCGGGCCACACGCATTCACGCAGATACTGCCGCAGACAATGAATTAATTACCAGCTATCGTCATCCGCTCCAGCAACACCGAGCCGCATTGGCGTGAGCCGCGCCGCAGCACGTCGTTGCCGATGGCCGAGATGCCGCGAAACATGTCCTTGAGCTGGCCGGCAATGGTGATCTCCTGCACCGGGTAAGCAATTTCGCCGTTCTCCACCCAGTAACCCGCGGCGCCGCGTGAGTAATCGCCGGTAACCTGGTTCACACCCTGGCCCATCAACTCCGTTACCAGCAGGCCGCGATGCATTTTTTTGAGCAGCGCGGCAAAATCGTCGCCGCTATCGCGCAGCATCAAATTGTGATTGCCGCCGGCATTGCCGGTGGAACGCATGCCCAGTTTACGCGCGGAGTAACTGCCCAGAAAGTAGCCCTGCACCACGCCGTCCTTCACCACTTCGCGCGCTTGCGTGGCGACCCCCTCGGCATCAAACGCGCCGCTGCCCAGGCCCTTCGGTATATGCGGCAAATCGCTGATGTGAACCATCGGCGCAAGCACCTGCGTGCCCAGACTGTCCAGCAGAAACGACGATTTACGATACAGACTGCCGCCGCTCACCGCCGACACAAAATGCCCCAGCAAACTCGATGCAACGGGCGCTTCAAACAGCACCGGCGCCTGCGTGGTTTCTATTTTGCGCGCATCGAGCCGGCGCACCGCGCGCTCGGCGGCACGCCGCCCCACCGACTCCGGCGTCGCCAAATCCTGTTCGGCACGCGCCACCTCGTACCAATCGTCGCGCTGCATGGCGTCATCCTCACCAGCGATCAGAGAACAGCCGATGCTGTGACGTGAACTCGGATAGCCCGCAAGAAATCCGTGCGAATTGCCATAGACAAAATTCGATTCCTGCGTCGACACCGAAGCGCCTTCGGAGTTACTGATGCGTTTATCCACCGCAAAGCCCGCGTCTTCGCAGGCGGTGGCGAGCGCGATGGCGCGCTCCACCGGCAGCGCCCACGAATGCCACAATTGCAATTCGGGAAATTCACGCGCCAGCAGCTCCGGATCGGCCAGCCCCGCGCAATCATCGGTGGCGGTAAAGCGCGCGATCGACAACGCCGCGTCCACCGCATCGCGCAGCGCTTTGGGCGAAAAATCAGAGGTGCTGGCATGGCCGCGCTGCTGACCAAGATACACCGTAACACCCATGCCTTTGTCGCGGTTGTACTCGATGGTTTCCACTTCGCCACGGCGCACGGTGACGGTCTGGCCGTAACCTTCGCTGACCTCCACTTCAGACGCGGTGGCGCCGCGTTCACGCGCATAGGCCAGCGCATCGCGCGTGAGCGACTGCAGGGCGCCGCTATCGCGGGTAAATCCGGGGTTGGGCATGATGGGTGTCTAATGGAGCGCGCCGATGGCTGCGCCTGTGCATTCTGTAAAAGAGCGCTATCATAACAGGTTGATTCCCCGCGCAGAAACCGCATGATGCCCATCGATAATGAACCGCCAGACGACGCAGCACCCGCCTACGAGGGCCCCAGTAAATCCCGCCGCAAAGCCGATGCGCACGCCGTGCAAGCGCTGGGCGTGGAACTGGTCGCGCTCAATCGCAATCAACTCGCGCAGGTAGAAATGCCCGAAGCGCTGCGCGACGCAGTGCAGGCGGCGCAACGCATCAGCGCGCATGAAGGCCGGCGGCGTCAGTTGCAATTCATCGGCAAACTCATGCGCAACATCGACCCGGCGCCGATCCGCGCCAAAATCGACGGCTGGAAAACCACGTCCGTAGAAGAAACCGCGCGCTTGCATTTAATCGAACGCTGGCGCGACCGGCTGCTTGAAGACCCGTTGGCCTTGCAGCCGTTTACCGCCGAATATCCGCACGCCGATGTGCAGCAGTTGCGCACGCTGATACGCAACACGCAGCGTGAACGCGAGCAACATAAGCCGCCGAAAAGCTACCGTGCGTTGTTTCAGTTACTGCGCGATATAATCGCGTCATGAACGAAGAACTCTTAATCGGCCTGGTATCCATCAGCGACCGCGCTTCGCAAGGCGTGTACGAGGATCAGGGCATACCCGCTCTGCGGGATTGGTTCACTCAGGCGCTCGCCTCAAAGTGGCGCATGGTGACGCGATTAATTCCGGACGAACGGCCGTTGATCGAAGCCACGCTCAAAGCATTGGTAGACGACGAAAAATGCCACCTCGTGCTTACCACCGGCGGTACCGGCCCCGCGCGACGCGATGTCACGCCCGAAGCAACCCTGGCGGTGGCTGACCGCGAAATGCCGGGCTTCGGCGAACAAATGCGCCAGGTCAGCCTTAAATTCGTGCCCACCGCAATTCTGTCGCGGCAGGTAGCGGTCATCCGAAAACAAGCGTTGATTATTAATCTGCCAGGCCAACCAAAAGCCATCCGGGAAACACTCGAAGGGCTGAAAGATGAAACCGGCAAGCCGCTGGTCAACGGTATTTTCGCGGCAGTGCCGTACTGCATCGATTTGATAGGCGGGCCGTATATTGAAACCAACGAAGCGGTGGTGAAGGTGTTTCGGCCGAAGTCAGCTTTGAGAAAGCCGTGAACGAGTGAACAAGTGAACGGGTAACCCCTCGCCTCACGTCACCACCGGTTAACTCCTTCACTCCTTCACTCGTTCACGCTTTTAACCCCAACGCTCATACAACAACCATGATCCCTCTGCTCGAAACCATCGAACTCGAAACTGCCGCCAATCCCACTGCCGCCGTGATCTGGATGCACGGCCTTGGCGCGGATGGCAATGATTTCGTGCCCATCGTCAATGAACTCGATTTGTCCGGCGCGCCGGCGATACGCTTTATTTTTCCGCACGCGCCGCAGATCGCAGTGACTATCAATAATGGTCACGTGATGCGCGCGTGGTATGACGTGTCCTTCGGTGACCTTGAGGGTCACACCAAGCGCGCCGATGAAACGGGTGTATGTCAGTCGCAGGCGCAAATCGGGGATTTGATCGCCCGCGAAATTGAGAGAAATATACCCTGTAAAAACATAGTGTTAGCGGGGTTTTCCCAAGGTGGCGCGATCGCGCTGCACAGCGGCTTGCGTTACCCGGAGCGGCTCGCAGGGGTGATGGCGCTGTCGTGTTATCTGCCGTGTGCCGACAGCTTTGCTGCCGAAGCCACGCCCGCCAATATAAACACACCGCTGCTGGTTGCGCATGGCACGCAAGACCTGGTGGTGCCGTATGCCATGGGAAAAAATTCCTGCGACCTGTTGCTGAAATCAGGTTACGCAGTGGAATGGCGCGAATACCCGATGGCGCATTCGGTGTGCCTGGAAGAAGTGCGCGATATCGGCGCGTGGCTCACCAGCGTGTTGCGTACGTGATGGCGAACGTGGCGGTCATCGAAATCAAGCTGGCGCGTTGCGCGCACGCTCCACCGGCGTCCGTTTGCGCTGATTGACCATTAGCCCGCCTTGAACCGCACGCGGTCTAAATCCGGCCCTGATTCGATCATGCCCGACGGCATTAGCATAAACGATAGCCCGTCAGCCGTGCGCGTTGCTTCAAGTGCCTCGATCAAGGTAAACGATTCCGGACGCACCAGCGCCTGCAGATAACCGCTGCGCGACGGTTCCGCATCGAGCAGCACCACATTGTGCGGCGCGCCGGGCTCGCTGGTTACCACGGCGCGTGCACATGGTGGCAGGCGTTACCGCCCGGCTGAGCGCCTGTATGCCCACGAAGCGTTGGCCGCGTGCATCGGTTTCAACACGCCGAACAGCCGCAGCTCCCCAAATGGCGCTATTGCCTTCAGGCCTGAAACCGATGAATACACCTACCTGCAGCCATTCGCCGCGGCGCGCGGGCACGATGACGCCGTAGCCTTCCGCACTGGCGTTTTCGACCACCCAGGTTTCCTGTATGACTTTGCTACCCATAGACAGCACGCCACCAAAGCCTTGCGTAATCTGCAAGGTGGTGCCAACTTTACGCCGCTCGGAATCACGCTCCGGCAGTTCCTTTTCCCAGTTGAATGCCAGATGCAGCAAGGTATCTGAGACGGCGTCGCAGTCGGTGGACTGAAGATTCAGCTCGGACGGCAGCGCACCGGTTTCACTGATGACATCAACAACGCGCTGGGCCGCATCCCTCGCCTGTCCCGCTCCAAAATAAATCAGGCGCGCCCCACGCGGCGCTTCGGCAAACACGCGCGCGGGCGCACTGGCGCCCCTCAAATCAAAGATGAAATTACAATCTTCGTCCGCGCTGCTTGATGATACGAAAACCTTCGAAAAATGTGCGATCGCGCGCTCGGCGATATTCTGTTTCGCAGGGGCCAAACCACCGGCTGAGGACACTGCCAACATCAGTATACGCAAGAATTCCTGGCGGACGGCCCCGCGGCCTCGCGCGCCCTCGTAAATATCGATCGTTTCGTCGAGAAAAGCGCCGCTCTCGGCCAGGGCAGACAGGTTCGCAACCGTAGCCCAGTAGGATTCGTCGACGTAACCGTAACGCATCAATATCCACTTGATCTACAGCGCCTGCACACGCAGCGCCCGCGCCACGGCTTGCGGAAATTTTGCGCGCATGGCAGCGGCGGCACTGTCACCCGTGGCCACCGGGTCGACACAGCCCAGATAGGCATCGCCCAGATAGGCATCGCCCAGTGCTTTCCAGTACCCGCTCGCCGCGCGCCAATACAGGCCTTCCTGAAATTTCGCCTGCGGCTTTAGCAGCAGATACTGATCCAGCAGGCGCTGCCCGTGACGCTTTAACGCAACATCTATGAGATCAACGAGTTCATAGCGGTGCGTAATCGAAAAATTGCCGTCACTGTTGATCGACTCCAGCCATTGCACGGCGCCGTGTGCCGCGCGCACGTAATCATCGGACGGCAGCGTGGCAATCAGCGCTTTGGCGTCCGCGATGTTCGCCAGCGAATGTCCCGTGCTATCTTCGCGCGCCAGCCACTTCAGCATGGCGCACCACGCCAGCGGTAAACGGGATTCATGAATTTAGCCCATTTGGCATACGCGCCTGCGCGTCGCAAAAAAAGCGTGGACATGCAGCTCTCACTGTTAATAAATTAGCTTCAAATATACCAGTAAACCATTGTTATAATGGTATTTTTTAGAAAATTATTATATGAGTGTCGCGAAAACGAAAATTAACTACTCTGCTCCGGCCAATTCTTGATGTAGCGCTTGAGCAAACGGTTCTCGAAGCTCGCCTCCTTGATCGCCGCCTTGGCAATGTCATGAAACGAGATCACGCCCAGCAGTTGCCCGCCGTCCATTACCGGCACGTAGCGCACATGGTGCTGCGTCATGAGATCCCGCACGCTTTCGGAGGTGTCGTCGAGGCCGCACACCAGCGGATCGTTCACCATGACCTCGCGCACCGGTAAGTCGCCGAGATTGCCGCGTTGCGCATCGAGCCCTTTCAATACCTCGCGAAAGGTCAGCATGCCTTTCATCTGGCCGCCCTCGCTTTCCAGTACCACCAGCGAGCCGATATCGTTTTGCACCATCGTCGCCACGGCGTCGGCCACGCGCCCGTCCGGCGCGATGCTGAAAATAGTGCTGCCTTTGAGATTGAGTATGTCGCGGATAATCATCGCTCAGCGCCCGCCCGCAGGTTGATCCAAAGCCATCTTAGCGCACCCGCTATGAGGTGAAAAGGGTGAAAAGCTATAATCTGCCCGTTATTGACCCAGCCTGGAACACCATGATCCAACGCCTGCGCGGCATTACCAACTCTGAGGCCACCGGCCCCACCCGAGACCTGTTCGAAGCCTCTAATGTAATGCTGGGGAAATACTAACCATGCGTGAATATACGATAGCCGCCATCCCTGGCGATGGCATCGGCGTGGAAGTCATCGCCGCCGGCCTCAAAGTACTGGAAGTACTGGCGAGCAGCGACCGTGGCTTCAAGCTCAGGATTGAACATTTTCCATGGAGCAGCGATTACTACAAGCGGCACGGCTACTACATTCCTGAGGGCGGACTCGACAAACTGAAACTATGCGATGCGATATTTTTCGGCGCGGTGGGAGCGCCCGATGTACCCGATCACGTGTCGCTGTGGGGCCTGCGGCTGCCGATTTGCCAGGGCTTTGACCAGTATGCCAATGTGCGTCCGGCGCGCGTGCTGCCGGGCATTACCAGCCCGCTGCGCGAAGGCCAGGATATCGACTGGGTGGTGATCCGCGAAAACACCGAAGGTGAATACTCGGGCAACGGCGGCCGCGCCCATCGCGGCCTGCCGGAAGAAGTGGCCACTGAAACCTCGATCTTCACCCGCAATGGTGTCACGCGCATCCACAAATTCGCGTTTGAACTCGCGCGCACCCGCAAACGCAAGCACCTGACGCTGGTGACCAAATCCAACGCGCAGCGCCACGGCATGGTGATGTGGGATGAGATTTTTTACGAAGTGGCGAAAAATTATCCCGACATTGAAACCCAGCGCATTCTGGTCGACGCCGTGACCACCAATATGGTGTTGAAGCCGTGGACGCTGGATACCGTGGTGGCGACCAACCTGCACGCCGATATTTTGTCCGACCTTGCTGCGGCGCTGACGGGGAGCCTTGGCATTGCACCCACCGCCAATTTAAATCCCGAACGGCGCTTTCCTTCGATGTTCGAGCCGATCCACGGTTCGGCTTTCGACATCACCGGCAAGGGCATCGCCAATCCGGTCGCGACGTTCTGGACGGCATCCCTGATGCTGGAGCATCTGGGCGAAAAAGAAGCCTCGGCACGCCTGATGAAAGCAGTTGAAAGCGTCACCGCGCGCAAGCTGCTCACGCCCGATCTGGGCGGCGAGGCGACCACGGCGATAGTGACTGAGGCGGTGTGCGATGCGCTGTAAAACAGCGGCCTGACGCGCAGGGCTCTACACTTTTCGGTCAATAAAACACCGCTAACAGCGGTTGCGGCAGCCTCTGGCATGACGTAGGCTACCCATCCCTTACTATCCCACAAGGACTCACATCATGAGCACAGCGATTAAACGTCACCACCCCGGCCCGACGCTCTCCCGCGCCGTTGAATACGGCAACCTGGTATTCATCGCCGGCACCACCGCCGACAACAAAGCCGGCAACTGCAAGGTACAGACCGAGGAAGTACTCAAGAAAATAGACGGCCTTCTGGCCGAGTGCGGCACTGACAAATCGCGGATTCTGTCGGCGAATGTGTGGGTCGCGGACATGAGTGAAAAACCGTTGATGGATGCCGCGTGGCTGGCGTGGGTGGATCCGAACAATAAGCCGGTGCGTGCCTGCGTCGAAGCCAAGCTCGGTTCAGCGGAAACACGCGTGGAGATCATGATTACGGCGGCGAAGTAAGACCGAGACCCGTTTGCCACTGATGAACACCGATTGACACGGATAACCCCGATCAAATCTGTGTGCATCTGTGTAAATCTGTGGCGAAAAGCCTTTGAATCTGGAACTGCTAATGAGCGACATTGCAAGCATCCACCCAAAAAAAAGCGCGCGAAAATCTCGCGCGCTGTTATCGCAAATTTGACGGCGGCTGATTAAACCACCGCTTTGCTCGCGCTCACTTCAATGTCGGCCATACGTGCGAGATCGCGATGGATGCGCGCGACACGCTCGATCTGCCCTTTCGCGGGAAATCGTTCATAAAAACCTTCGCAACGGAACGAGCGCATCTGCTCGCGCCACGGTTGCAGGCGTGCTTCCCAGCGCTTGGCGCGGCCATCCACCGGCTCTGCGTCCACCCGCGCCAGGTCAGCGCACACCCGGATCATGGCTTTGATGGTGACCGGTTTGGTCACCATGTAACCGTCGTGGTCCCACGAGTCGCCCCACACTTTTTCGGCGGCTTTGAAAAAATCCCGGATGATCTCGTAATAACGTTCACCCTCGCGGTAACTATTTGTTACTAAACGAATTTTTTTCCAGTCGAGGGATATCCAACGATGTAGTTCGTTGAATAACTCAGCTTGCAATATCCACTTGTCTTGCTGGCTGCGGCCACCCAGACGGTTAATGCGGTAGCGCAACGGGCTGTCGCCCTCACGATACAAATCTTCAACCACGCGCGCGGCAAAACGCTTGTCGGGGTCGGCCCACGACACACGCTCGTACAGATCAATCAGGTGGCTCTTGCTGATGCGTGTGGTGGTTGAATTGATAATCACAAACATTTCGGCAGCAAAGTCTTCGCTGCGCCCGTCAAAAATAATGCACGGCACGTTAATCGCGGCAGCTTCGGACGGATGTTCTTTCAGATAAAAGCGCAATGCAGCAAGCCGATGCTGGCCGTCGATGATCAAATACTTGGTTTCGGGCTCTTGCAGGTGGCCGACGCTCTCCTGGCCGGGGAGTGCTGCGAATTTGAGAGTTTCCGAGGTAAACAGCAACACCGTGCCGGGAATGGGTGGCTGGGTTTGCGCCATTTCGTAAAAATTGCGCAGCGATTTCACCTTGGCACGCGATAACGAGCGCTGAAATGCTTCGTCGTTACGCTCGACACGCGCAATGAATTGCGCGATTTCGTCGTTGTGCGGCACGGACTGCGCGGCGATTTCCTCCCCTTCACCGTAAAAGCGGCTGATAAAACGCGCTTTTTCCAGCACGGCTTTCGCAGGGTAACTGGCAAAATAGAACAGTCCGTCCTTTTGGCGTATCCGGGTAGCTAGCATGGTACCGTCTCTCGTCCCTGATTTTTATAATAAATATCGCATGCGGCATGCACTAAACGCGTGCAATAAGTAGAACGCGTATTCTAACGTTCCACGAGAGGTAATGCGAGCAAGTTGTTGATAGCGACCAGTTTATGAACCGGTGGCCCAGCTTCGGCGTTGCACGCCGATAAGCCGTGGGAAACACCTACAGGCGATAGTAGGTGTTAAACGTAACTATTTGTTTTTATTGAATGTTATGTTTTAACAAAATCCAACGGCTTAAACTGTCCGCGCAGCGCCACAGCGGAATTTCCACCCCACCATCGTTCAAGCACTGTCGCATAAATGTCGCGAAAGTCTACCGCGAACGGCAGGTTGCCGTTGCCATCCAACCTATTCAGCGCAGGCCGCTGTCCATAGAGACCTCCTTTCACCCGGCCACCCAGCACAAAATGGGCGCTGGCGGTACCGTGATCGGTGCCGGCGCTGGCGTTCTCACGCGGGCGACGGCCGAATTCGGCGTAGCTTGCAATCAGTGCGTCGTCCCAACGGCCGATTTCGCTTAACGCGCCTTTTAACGCCACCAGTCCGTCGGCTAAATCCTTGAGCAACCGCGTGTGGGTTCCCGCTTGGCCGCTGTGGGTGTCAAAGCCATTTAGCGACACCTTGAGCGCCGCCACCCCCGCGCGGCTGGCCACCACCTGGGACGCCGTGCGTAGCGCATTGCCGAAGCCGGTTTGCGGGAACACCGTGCGAAAGGCGTGGTTGGTATTCAAGCTGGCGGCGGCCTGCACAATGTCCTGCTCCACCCGCAGTATGTGACTGAGCGTGGCGTTGTGCGCCTGTCCGGCCGTAACCGCAAGTTTCGCCTGCTGCAGAAATTGTTCGGTGTTGGTGAGCGCGATGGTGCGCGTGCCACTACCGGAAAACGGTCCCATTTCCGCGCTCCCCACCACCACCGCGTCCGCCGCATACGCGCGTGGCACCGGCGCTTGTGCGAACGCGCGGGTAAGCCAGCCGTCTTGCAGGTATTCGCTGCTTTTCGAGGCGGTATCCCAGATTTCGATCGAGCGAAAATGCGACAGGTTGGCCGACGGATAACCCACGCCCTGCACCACGGCAACTTCGCCCGCTTTCCACAATGGCATCAGCGGATCGAGGGCAGGGTGCAGCCCCGCATGGTCGTCCAGTTGCAACACCTGATCACGCGCAACCGCAAGACGCGGTCGCAACGCGGCGTATTGTGCATCCGCGTACGGGATCACGGTGTTCAGGCCGTCGTTACCGCCCTTGAGTTCGACCACAATCAGCAGCTTCTGATAATTGGCCGTGGCCCAGCTTGATTGGGCCTGCCAGGCCAACACGCTGCCGGCGGCGGCAGCTTGCAAAAAGTTTCGGCGATCCATGTGCGCTCTCTCCTTGCACTACTTCAACTGATATACCGGGTCCTGCGTCAAGCGCCGGATCACCTCCAACCCCGTGGCGCCGGGAGGCAACGGGTGTTGCGGCGTCGTTGCCAGCACCAGCCGCTGCACCTGCGCCACTTCGCCGCCAGCCTGTTGCAGCCAGCGCTGGCTGTCGAATTGCACGTCGGCCATCGCGCGCAGCAGGCGCTGGCGCAGCGCGTTCGCCGGGCCGCCCTGGGCGCCCGGTGGCGCCTGCGTCACATTGGCCGCCATATTCATCGACGGGCGCAACTCCTCGGAACGGAACAGGCGGTCGAGAAACTGTTTGCGCGCGAGCAAGGTAGACGAGTTAATCCACGCTTCGCCGCCGGGCCAGCCTTTGACATTGGGCGGCGCAAACAAATTTTGTCCGAGTTGCGCCACCGCCAGCGCGAACGGCTGCACATCGCCCGTCGTAAACTGAAACTGTCGCAGCGTGCCCACCACCAGATCCACCGGCGATTTCACCAGGGTCGCGCGGTGCCTGGCCGCGTAAAACGCATCGGAGGTCAGCATGGCGCGCAGCGCCGCGCGGATATCATAGCGGCTGTCGCGAAACACACCCGCGATGCGCCTCACTTCAGCGGCATCCGCAGCATCGACCGTGGGTGAAATAAATTCGCGCCACAGTTTACGCACCATAAATTCCGCGGTCTGCGGCTGCGCCAGCAGTATATCGATTACCGCGTCACCACCGAAATTGCCGCTGCGCCCGAGCACGGTTTTCTCGCCATCATCGTGCGCGCCGGCACGAAACAGATATTCGCCTTTTTCGCCATTGATGCTCCAGCCGGTGAAAGCGCGCGCAGCTTCCTTGATGTCGCGCTCGGTATAATGGCCCTCGCCCAGCGTGAACAGCTCCATCACTTCGCGTGCAAAATTCTCGTTCGGCTGGCCTTTGCGATTCGACGCATTGTCGAGATAAATCACCATCGCTGGATCACGTGCTATGGCGTGTAGAAGCGCGCCAAAATTCCCAAAGGCGTGCTCGCGCAGCAACACATTCTGCCGGTACATATATTGCTGCTGACGCACTTTTTGCTGACTTGAAACGAAATGATTGTGCCAGAACAGCACCATTTTTTCGGTGAACGGACTCGGCGTGGTGACCATTTCCTGCAACCACCAGCCGCGCAGTTCGAGGCCGCGCGCAACATTGTCGCGCTGATAATTACGGCGTTCCTCGACACTCATGTCGCGCACGCGCGAACCTGGCACTACCGGCTCGCGCACCCACGCCGGCGGCGGCGTGACGCGCGGTTTGACTGTCCACGACAACAGGCGCTCCACCGCCTGTTCACCCGTCAGTCTGGAAAAACTTTCGATATCGGCGGGCGTTGCGGCATAGCTGGTGCGTGTGAGCAGATGCCGCGCGTCGTCAAAACCAAGCGCAGCAGCCCACGCTGCTCCGCCCCATCCAGCCAGTCCGGCAACCATCAGCTGCAGCAGCCACCCGCGCATGACGATGCTCCGTTAGATGTTGGTGGCTTCGGTACGGGATTGGCGCCGCTCGAAGAACACCTTGCGTGCCGCAGCCATTTCTTCGAGTGTTAGCTGGCCGTCTTTGTTGGCGTCGAAACGCTCGAAGTTGCGTGCCAGGCGCGGCGAGCTTTGTTGCGCTTCGGCACGGCTGATCGTGCCGTTGCCATCCGCGTCCGCGCGCTTGAAGCGCTGTTCGGCCTGCGCTTTCTTATCGGCGTGGCATTTCTCAGGATTGGCTTTGCATTCGGCCATGCGTTTTTCATGGCGTTCTTTCATTTCCTTGCACCGCGCCGGATTTTCTTTGCACATCTGTTCATAACGCGCCTTGCGCTCGGCCTCGCATTTTGCCGGATCGGCTTTGCATTGCTCCATGCGCGCTTTGCGTTGTTCGGCGGTGGGGCCCGCCGCCGCTTTGGTCTCGGGTTTTACCGTAGCTCCCGGCAGACCGTCCGCCGCGCCTGCGGCCAGTGGTAACAGCGCGCTAAAAATAAGTGCTAATAGTTTATTTTTAAATGCATTTTTCATGACACATTCCTTAGTCTGCTGGTACGGTTCGACGACGGTTACCGCCATACAGCTCGCGGTTTGCCTTATCGAGATCGCGATGCAATTGACGGCGTTCTTCTTCCGTCAGGTGCCCGCGCGGCCGTTCCCGCGGAGGTTGCGGCTGCGGTTGCGCATTGCGCGCATCACGAACCTGCCGTTTGTCATGGCCTTTAGCTGCAGGATTACCCTGATACTGTGTGCTGTACTGAGCGCTGTACAACGCACCATCAAACGGGCCAGCCCATACCACGGCGGTTGGCTCTATCGACAGCACGCCACCCAGCATCAACACTGCCACCAAGGTTTTCATCAGCGCCTTCATTCTGGCCATAGTTTCGTTCATGACATTCGGTATCGGTTTCGCGTTGCACACAAATCGCGTTCCCTTGCGATAAAAAAACGTTATCACAACAGCAACGTTGACCGATGCTCACACCAAGTTGTAAGTAGAATGTTACCGGCGACGCAATTGTTGTAAGTAACTGTAACCCGCACCAAGACTAACTACGCTTACCTATCGTAACGCTTTTGGGCAAACCAGATTACACGCAGGCCACGGCAGCAAACACCCGATTTGTAACAATTTGTTACGATAGCGTTGCGCATGCCGGTGCGCATTAAAAAACTGCCGTCGGCAGACTCAGATCGCTAGGATCGCACCATGACTGAAGCCAAAACCCGCATTATGGTTGTAGATGACGACGCGCGGCTGCGCGATCTGCTCAACAAATACCTCGCCGAGCAGGGCTTTGCGGTACGCACGGTGGCCAACGCCACGGATATGGATCGCTATCTCGCGCGTGAGCGTTACGATTTGCTGATACTCGATCTGATGATGCCCGGCGAAGACGGTCTGTCGATTTGCCGGCGGCTGCGCGGCGCGAGTGAAAACATCCCCATCATCATGCTCACCGCCAAAGGTGACGAGGTAGACCGCATCGTCGGCCTTGAAGTCGGCGCCGATGACTATCTGCCCAAGCCGTTTAACCCGCGTGAACTGGTGGCTCGCATACAGGCCGTGCTACGGCGGCGGCCCGTGGCTGGCCCGCCCGGCGCGCCCACCACCGCTACCGAGATTGCTGAATTCGGCGAATTCAAGCTCAATCTCGGTACGCGTTCGCTCACCAAAAACGGCGATGCAATTACCCTGACCAGCGGCGAATTTGCCTTGCTCAAGGTACTGGTACAGCACCCGCGCACGCCGCTGTCGCGCGATAAGTTGATGGAAATAGCGCGGGGACGCGAGGCCGGCGCCTTCGACCGCAGCATCGACGTGCAGGTCTCGCGCGTGCGCAAGCTGATTGAAATAGATCCTGCCAAACCTGCGTTTATTCAGACGGTCTGGGGATTCGGCTATGTGTTTATTCCGGATGGGAAGAGCGGTGAACGGGTGAACAAGTGAACGGGGCAACCCGCTCACGACCCACGATGTTTACTCGTTCACCCGTTCACGCGTTCACCCGTTCACGCCCTAAATGAACCTTTGGCCCCAAACGCTGCTCGCGCGCAGCGTGCTGCTGATCGCGATGCTGCTGTTACTGGCGCATCTGGCGTGGTTGCAGATTTTTCGCGTATCCACGCGTGAGCCGCGCGCGCGGCAGGTATCGCAGCAAATCATCAGCACCGTCAACCTCACGCGCGCAGCGCTGGTCACCGTGGAAGCTTCCAAGCGCTTCAGCCTGCTGGGTGAAATCGCCGAACTGGAAGGCGTGCAAGTGCACAGAGCGCAGCGCAATGAAAAACTGATGCCGCTGCCGCGAACCGGTTTTTATGAATTCGTCGAGGCCGATTTGCGCGCGCAGTTGGGCGCCGCCACGAAATTAACGCTGTCGCGCAACGGCGTCGAGGGCATCTGGGTGAGCTTTGATATGGATGGCAGTGGTAACGGCTACTGGCTGCTGATGCCGGAATCACGGCTGGTGGCCGATGAATCGTGGCGCTGGATCGGCTGGGGTGCGCTGGTGCTGCTGCTGGCGGTGGGCGGCGCGTTTTTGATTGTGGCTCGCATCAACCGTCCGCTGCGCGCGCTGACCCAGGCCGCCGCACACATGGGACGCGGCGCGACACCCGCGCCGGTCGACGAAAGCGGCCCCTCGGAAATCCGCACGCTGTCGCGCGCGTTTAATCAGATGGCCGCCGACCGCAAAAAGCTCGACGATGAACGCGCACTGCTGCTGGCGGGCGTGTCGCACGATCTGCGCACACCGCTCGCGCGCATACGCCTTGGCATCGAAATGCTCGACGACAAAGGCGACGCATCGATTCGCGACGGCATCGTGCAGGATATCGAAGATATAAACGCCGCGATTAATCAGTTTCTCGATTTCGCGCGCGCGGCGTCGTCGGAGAATGAAACGCCGAACGCCAGCCTGAATGATCTGGTTGCCGCGCTTAGTTCACGATATTCGCGCGCCGGCAATCCATTCGTGATGCAGGCGGCGGCGGTTCCGCCATTGTCACTGCGCAAACTGGCGATGCAACGGCTGATCAGCAACCTGATCGACAACGCACTGCGTCATAGTGGCAATAGCGGCAATGAAGTCATTGTCGTCACCGGCTGCGTGGACGCAATTGCGTTTGTCGAAGTGCTGGACCGCGGCCCCGGCATACCGCCCGAACAAGCCGAACGCATGCTGCAGCCGTTCACGCGCATGGATGCCGCGCGCAGCACCAGCGGCACCGGCTTGGGATTGGCTATCGTCGATCGCATCGCGCGCATGCATGGCGGAAAGGTGAAATTGCTGCCGCGTGACGGCGGCGGGCTGCGGGCGCGGGTGGAGTTGCCGGTTACGCCTGCCACCTGACCCTTTGGCGCATCCCTGACGCCGCGCGCGCGACCGGCGTACTTTAGTTTATTGCGCCGTTATGCTGCGACAGCCGCAATCAACACCACCGCCTCTGCCACGATCCCTTCGCCACGCCCGACAGCCCCCAATCGGTCTGCGGTTTTAGCCTTAATATTTACATCCCCGACAGCAACGCCCAAATCCGCCGCAATGTTCTCGCGCATGGCGAAAATATAGGGCGCAAGTTTGGGCGCCTGCGCAATCACCGTCGCATCTATATTCACCACTTGATAGTGGTGCACACGCAGCAATTGTGCCACCTCGCGCAGCAGTTCGCGGCTGTCGATGCCCGCGTATCGCGGTTCAGTATCCGGAAAATGCCTGCCGATATCGCCCAGCGCCGCCGCGCCGATGATTGCGTCGCAAATTGCATGCAGCAAAACATCGGCATCGGAATGCCCAGCGAGACCTCGCTCGTAAGGAATAGTCACGCCACCGATAATCAGCTTACGACCCTCGGCGAGCGTGTGAATGTCGAAGCCTTGACCTATGCGCATGGCGTTATCGGTTAATGATAGTAAGCTATTGATTTAAAATGTATTATTAACCGAGATAGATAGCTCAAAAGCAGCTTGGTCTGAGTATAGGTGGGGTGGCTGACGGGACTCGAACCCGCGACAACTGGAATCACAAAACGCTCCCAAAATCGCTATCGTTGTAAGTTGTTGAAAATACAAGAGGTTTCGTTAGTCAAAACTGCCTGATCCCATCTACGGCAAGGGCGATTATTGCACAGGCCATATGAAACAGGTACAAAATTGGCACAGCGTGATTGCAACACTGCCCGGCCGCTTCCAACCCCAACCGCCCCTGCGGCGATGGCGCCAACCGCGGCACGATCAATCTTAGATGAACGCGGCTTCATTCGCCGCCAACGCGCAGAATATATAACGCTTGACAGTAGTATCGCATAGCGTTACTATTTTCCTGTGATTAAGAGCTTCGCTGACAAAGCAACCGCTGCGGTATTTCATGGTTTGGAGGTCCGCAACCTGCCCAAGACGATTCAACCAACGGCGCGGCGCAAGTTGATGTTGATCGATGCTGCAACGTCAATTCAGGCATTACGAGTGCCGCCGGGAAACCGGCTGGAAATGCTCAAGGGCG
>CAMBCF010000077.1 GCA_945864585.1 Bordetella parapertussis
TCACGCGGCCCGATCTTCCAGGCCGCGCTCGCCCAGCCCAGACACCCGACCACCTGCTCGCCCAAGAACACCAGCTGCTTCAGATGCTCTCCGACCAGCGTCGGGCGCCCCAGATAATGGTGGTGCGCGAGCAGGTAGTCCCAAAGATAGTGCTCGGCCGCGCCCTGCACCGGTTGCAGCCGGACAGCCGGATAATCCGCGAGCGTGCCTGTGAGCCGCGTCTGGATAAACAGCGGCATCTGCTCGTAGTTCTGCCGCGGCCGGTTCACCTTGGTTCGTTGCGGTGCCGGCAGCTCGACCAGTCCCGCGCGCTGCAGCCGCAGCAACAAATCGCGCGCCGCGAAGGCTTTATACTGCCCGTTCGATTGCCGCCAATCCCATTGTTCGCAAAGTCGCACACCGATAAAGGTGCGGCCACGCTCGTAGTGAGCGGCGATTGTGGCTTGAATGCTGGCGATATCCGCCATCGTCAGGTCACGGCCGCGGTGGCGAAACACAATCGGATCGGCGAGGCTCCCCATAAGCGGGGACCATTACACAAATTCGCTCTCAGACGCCAGCGAAATCTTTCAAATGGCTAAAGTCACACGATTTTGTTAATAATATCGCGCATCAAATAACCGCTTTTCATGCGGTTATCGACGCCCTTAAACACAATCGCGATCACGTCGCGGCGGTCGTCGCCGTTGGAACTGGTGAGCGTGCGCAGATGGGCAAAGAGGCCTGCGCCTTTCTTGCCGTCGGGCCGCGTGCATTCCTCGTTGTTGATGAACGCGAGCAGTTCATCGCCGGTGACGCCCAGCGGATTCGCTGCCCAGTCGCGCCAGCGGTACGGCGCTTCGACCGCCGCACGGAATTTTCTTCCGGCAAGCGCGGCTTCCTGCTCGCGCTGGGTTTCAAGATCGTCGAGGAATTTGAGGAACATGATCCACGTCAGCAACGGCAGGCGGTCGAGATCGCCGTTTAACCCCTTGTCCTTACGCATGATCTTGCGCGCAGACGTAAGCAGGCTACCGAGGGATTGGGCAGTAGTTTTTTGTTCGAATTGCTTCTGGCTACGTGCCATGGTGATCTTTCGCAAACTGCATTGAGGGTTTGGGCATCCAAATGGCGGCGCTCTTGTCGCCGAGTGCGACTGCGGTCCCAGCCAGGAACTGAGTTGCTACCCATGCGCAAATCAGCCCATCAAGCGCATCCTCGTAGCGTTTTAACGAACTCAGTGAGTGTATTGCCGGGTCCGGAAGGGGCAAGTCAATATCGTCGATATGTCTTCGCAGGCAATCCAGAATAAACTGCCATTCCGCGATCAACAATTGCTTGCGAGTTTCGATATCCTTTCCCTGCCAATAAGTTGTCGTCTTCCCGGCTTTATACGGCAACCGTTCCGTGCGCCCCGTTAGCCCGAGCAGCGCTACATGGGGGTAAACCTCTATTAAGGACGGAACAGCACTACCGCCAGTAGCCACGAGCGAAAACCCCTCACTTTCAAATCCTTGCTGAAGTTTGCGGCCCGTGCAGCCCGGACGCACAGGCGTCGGTGAATGGACGGCGCACTTGCAATGACCAAACCTTCGCGAAACCTCTTGATCTGCACGCCGCCGCTTATCAATCCTGGTGGTTGATAGCGGCATATCTATAGCGACGACGGACAGGCGGGAACCTGTAAGCCGCTTCTCGCATGCATCGACGAGTTCTCGCACATTGATCGCGGCACCCGGAAACTGCTCCGACCATCCGAAATCACTGCAAAACGCCGCACTGCTAGGCGCGACGCGCAATGCCGTCCATCTTGCCCCGTTCCGTTCCAATAACGCCACGCCACTCGGCGCACTATTCGTCCACGCAGCGTCTATGCCAAGTACCGCATCTGCCTTACGCTGCATATAGCTGGTTCTGCAATTCGGTCACGGCAGCACGCAATTGATTCGCGCCGCCAAACAGCTTGATGATATCCGCCACAGTACCATGCGCGGAGATGGGCGGCACGTGCAACACTTCGGGCAGCGCGAACTGCGCGTCGCCGTGCTCAGCATACTTATCAAGTAGCTCCTCGAGAATCTGCCGCGCTTCGCCGCTGTGGCGATCAAAAATATTCTTGCGTGATTCGCGCAGCTTCTGCGCACGCTCGCGGCGCGTGCGCAACGGCGCGTTAAAGGCGAGGTGGCATAGCAGGTCGAACGGATCGGCTTCGGGTTGCTTTGCAGCGTCCGCCAATTCGGCAAAGCTCACGCCGCGTTCTTCAAGCTGACGAATGATGTCATTGCGTTTTTCCGGATCAGACCACAAGGCTCGCAGTTCGGGGGCGCTGCGGCACAAGTTGCGTACACTATCAGCGGCATACTCCGTGTAACGCACGACGCGCAACTGCTTGCCGTTCGGGTCGAGTTCATAAACGAGGTGCGCAGCGATCTCGACCTGACCGCCGTCGAAATAGTACTTGTGCCGCCCGTCGGCGGGCGGTTCCATGATAGCGGGTACAATCTCTGGCGATTCCGCCTCTTCCCCGGAACCGATGTCAACGAGAAGCTCGGTTTCGCCGGACTGCTTCAACTCTTCCTCGGTCAACCGCACCGGATCGCCGTCAAAATCCGGATCGGCAAACAGCCGAGTCGCCGAACCGGTGTAGTCGATGATGTTGAACCACAGCTTGTCGTAGTCGTCGCGCACGCGCGTGCCGCGACCGATGATCTGCTTGAACTCGGTCATCGATCCCACCACACGCGCCAACACCACGTTCTTGCAGGTCGGCGCATCAACGCCCGTCGTCAGCAACTGCGAAGTCGTCAGAATCACCGGGGCTTGCGTCTCCACATCCTGAAAACGGCCCAGGTGCCCGCGCCCAATATAGCCTTCGTCCGCAGTGACACGGCACACGTAATCCGGATGCTTGGCCATTAAATCCGGATTGAGCTTGGTCAGCGCAGCGCGCATTTCGCTCGCGTGCTCCTGATCGACGCAGAACACGATGGTTTTCGCCATCTTATTGTTTTTATTCATAAAATCGTTCAAGTGCCGTGCAATCGCCTGGGTGCGCGCGCGCAGCGCCACTACACGCTCGAAATCGTTGGTTTGATACTCGTCGTCAGGTATCGCGCGGCCGTAACGATCCAGTTCGTTTTTGCTGGGCCGCCAGCCCGCGGCATCCCATTCGGTGATCACACGATGCACGCGATACGGCGCAAGAAAGCCGTCAGCTATGCCTTGCCGCAGGCTGTATTCGTAGATTGGATTGCCGAAGTAGAGATAGGTATCACGATTGTCGTCGCGCAGAGGCGTCGCGGTCATGCCCAATTGATAGGCGGGCTTGAAGTAGTCGAGAATCGCGCGCCACGAGCTGTCGTCACGCGCGCTGCCGCGATGGCATTCGTCCACAATCACGAGGTCAAAAAAATCCGGCGGGAACGCCTTGAACAAACCGTCGCGCCGTTCGTCCTCGGCCAGCGCCTGATAGGTCGCAAAATACATTTCGCGGCCAAGAGAAAACGGATCATCGCCGATCTTGCAACGTGCATCGCCGAAGTGCGCGAAATCCTTGTCCTTCGGGTCATCGACGAGGATGTTACGATCAGCCAGGTAAAGCATGCGTGGCCGGCGGTATTCGCCGGTGCGATTCCAGCGCGACGTCCACAATTTCCAGCAGATCTGGAACGCCACTGCGGTCTTGCCGGTGCCGGTTGCCATCGTGAGTAAAATACGTTGCCGGCCTTTAAGAATTTCTGCGACGGCGCGATTGATAGCGATTTGCTGGTAGTAACGATCTCCCTTGCCAAGCACATGATTGAATGGCGTCAACAGCCGCTCGGCTACATCGTCGCCGGACAGGCCGGTTGCGGCACGATAACGCCGCCACAGTTCGCCGGGCGCAGGATATGCGGCGAGCGATGTCTCTCGACCCGTGTGATAGTCGAACTCGATTATTTCGTGGCCATTGGTCGCGTAGGCGAACATGAGCCCGAGCATCTCGGCGCTCGCCTTGGCCTGTTGCAAGCCGTCTGCCGCCGATTTGTACGCGGCCTTCGCCTCGACAACGGCCAGTGGAAAATCGCGCGTGTAGCGCAGCAGAAAATCCGCCCGCATCGGCGGCTTGCGCACGAACCCTTTTCCAACCGGCACGATGCGCCCGTCGGTAATCGTGCGCTGCTCCGCAATCGAATGCGGATCGTCGTCCCACCCTGCGGCTTGCAGTTTGGGAACGACAAACTTGCGGCAAGTGTCGGCTTCGCTCAATGAGGGCATGTGCCGATTCTAAGCCGAATCAACTACGAAGCTGGCATACTAACGCCATAAAATTCCACCGAGGTAAAACCCATGGCAGGACAAGAAGGCTCGGTCAAAGCCATTCTCTACGCGCTGGCCGCGAACGGCGGTATCGCCGTGGCAAAAGGTGTTGCGGCATTCTGGACGGGTGCAGGCGCGATGCTTGCCGAGACCATCCACTCCGCGGCCGATTGCGGCAATCAGGTGTTGCTGCTGATCGGCATGAAGCGCTCGGCGCTTCCCGCTACCGCACAGCATCCTCTGGGCCAGGGGCGTGCGATGTATTTCTGGTCGCTGATCGTGGCCTTGTTGCTGTTCTCGGTCGGCGGGCTGTTCTCGGCGTACGAGGGCGTGCATCGGCTGTTGCATCCGGCGCCGGTGAACGACCCGTGGATTGCCGTCGGCGTGCTGGTGGTAAGCATCGCGCTGGAGGCGGGCTCGCTGTGGGGCGCGCTCAGGATCATCCGTGCGCAGCAGGGCACGCGCACCTTCTGGCAGTGGTTTCAGGCCACGCGTCAGAGCGAGTTGATGGTGGTTGCGGGCGAGGATATTGCCGCGCTGGGCGGCCTCGCGTTTGCGTTAATCGCGTTGTTGCTGGCGATCGTAACCGGCAATCCGCTGTTCGATGCGCTGGGCAGCCTGGTCATCGGCGTGCTGCTGATTGTGGTGGCGATTTTGATCGTGCGTGAAGTAAAAAGCCTGATCATCGGCGAGAGTGCCGATCCGCTGGTGCATACCGAGATCGAATTGTTCGTTGCGGCGCGTCCCGAAGTGGCCGAAATTTATAACCTGATTACCCTGCAATGGGGCAACCACATCGTGGTGACGGTGAAGGCGCGCATGCGCGAGACCGCCGATGCCGCAAAGCTGATCGCCGACATCAACGTCTGCGAAGCGGCGCTGAAGCAACAGTTTCCGGAAGTAAGCTGGATATTTTTCGAGCCGGACGATGCGGCGTAGGGCTATTGCGATAAACGCTTACTTTATCAGCACGTTCACCAGCAGCTGCTGGTAAATCTGCCGCAGCGGTTCAATTTCTTCCACCCCCACACATTCATTGAGCTTGTGAATAGTGGCGTTGGTGGGGCCGAACTCCACCACCTGCGGACAAATGTCGGCGATAAAACGTCCATCGGAAGTACCGCCGGTGGTGGAGAGTTCGGTATCCACGCCGGTGACGGTCTTGATGGCGCGCGTGATGGCGTCGACCAGATCACCGCGTTGCGTCAGAAACGGCCGCCCGTCGACACGCCACTCCAGATCGTAAGTCACGCCGTGCCGATCCAGAATGTTGACCACGCGTGTTTGCAGCGATTCGGTGGTGCTCGCCGTGGAATGGCGGAAATTGAACTTGATGTTCGCGGCGCCCGGGATCACATTGTTGGCGCCGGTGCCGGAATTAAAATTGGAAATCTGCCAGGTGGTCGGCGGGAAATATTCGTTGCCGTTGTCCCAGCGGGTCTGCGCCAGTTCGGCGATGGCGGAAGCCACTTCATGGATCGGATTACGCGCCATGTCGGGATAGGCGACATGGCCCTGTATGCCATTCACCGTGAGCAGGCCAGTGAGCGAACCGCGGCGGCCGTTTTTGATCATGTCGCCGAGTTTTTTCACGGATGTGGGTTCGCCCACCACGCAATAATCAAGCTTTTCACCGCGCGCGGCGAGCGCTTCCACCACCCGCACTGTGCCGTCAATCGCCGGACCTTCTTCATCCGAGGTAAACATCACCGCCAGCGAGCCGGGATGATCGGGATGCGCCCGGACGAAATCACGCAGCGCCAGCACGAAGGCCGCGAGCGAAGTTTTCATGTCGGACGCGCCGCGCCCGTAGAGCCAGCCGTCGCGGATGGTGGGCGTGAAGGGATCACTCGTCCACTTGTCGAGCGGGCCGGTCGGCACCACGTCGGTGTGGCCGGCAAAACACAGCAGCGGCTTTGCCGTGCCGCGCCGCGCCCACAGATTATCGACGCCACCCATGCTGATTTTTTCGCACTTGAAACCCAGCGGCTCCAGTATCGCAATCAGGATGTCGAGGCAGCCTGCGTCTTCCGGCGATACGGAGATGCGTGCGATTAACTGCTTGGTCAGTTCCAGGGTACTGATTTCCACGGGCAAATTCTCCTTGCGGCACTTGATGAGCGGCGAATCTTATCAAAGTGCAGGTAAAATCCGCACTCCTTCCACGATCTCGCGTTTTCACGTCCGCCATGTCTGCCCAACCTGCCCTGGTCATTTCGCACCGCTGCCACGCCGAATTCGGCGCCGCACTCGCCGCCGCCGTTACCCGCCTGAATCTGCCGCACGCTATCGTTGCGCTGCCAGCGGATAAAGACGCCCGGCTCTCCGAGGCTGATGTGGCACGCGCCGAAATCGCTTTTTTTTCGCAGGACCTCAATCCCACGCACTCGCGGCAGTTCTTTTCGGCGGTGCGCAAGGCGCCCAACTTCAAGTGGCTGCATGTGTTCAATATCGGCGTCGATCATCCGATCTATACCGAAATGCTGGAACGCGGCGTGCGCGTCACCACCTCGGCCGGCACCACCGCGCAGCCGATCTCGCAGACAGCCCTGACTGCAATGTTGATGCTGGCGCGGGGTTTTCCGCACTGGCTAAAAGCGCAGGCTGAACATCGCTGGGATCCGGTACGCCTGCAAAACCCGCCGCGCGATTTGGCAGGGCAGACGGTACTCGTGTATGGCATGGGACAAATCGGCGCGGAATTTGCGCGACTTTCCCGAGCGTTGGGTTTGCGCGTGATCGGCGTGCGCCGCAGCGCGCGCAAAGCCGATGACCCGGTGGATGAAATGCATACGCCGGATCAGCTCGATACGCTGCTGCCGCGCGCCGATTGGCTGATGCTCTGCTGCCCGCTGACAGCAGAAACGCGCAAGCTGATGTCGGCGCAGCGCTTGTCACTACTGCCGAAAGGCGCCTATGTGCTGAATGTCGCGCGCGGCGAAGTGATCGATGAGGTGGCCATGATTGATGCCCTCAAAAGCGGGCATCTCGCCGGCGCCTATCTGGATGTGTTCGAGCAGGAGCCGCTGCCCGCCACATCGCCACTGTGGGATTTGCCCAACGTGATCGTAACGCCGCACAATTCAACCAGTTCCAGCGGTAATGAAAAGCGTGTGTTCGATTGCTTTGTGCACATTCTCGAACAATGGAAAAACAAAACACCGTTGACCAATGAAGTGCTACGAACCGGATAAAATGAAATTAAAACAAACACTTGCATTTGCTTCGACACTGGGCGCTTGCGCAGTGGCCGTCGCGCAATCCTACCCCACCAAAGCGGTGCGCATCGTGGTGCCGTTCGCTGCCGGCGGCAACACCGACTTCACCGCGCGCACCATTGCAGCCAAACTCAGCGAGGCGCTGGGCCAGCAATTTCTGGTGGATAACCGCCCCGGTGCTTCCACCAACATCGGCTCCGACATGATCGTCAAGGCTGCACCCGACGGCTACAACATTTTGTTGGGCGGTGCTGCGAACGCCATCAACGTCGCCGCGCTGGCCAAAGTGCCGTTTGACTTGCAGCGCGATCTGGCCCCCATCATTTTGTGCGTGAAAGGCGCTAACGTGCTGTCGATACATCCGTCGCTGCCCGCAAAAGACCTCAGGCAATTGATCGCGCTGGCAAAAGCAAAGCCGGGGCAGTTGAATTACGGCACTTCGGGTGTCGCCAGTTCCAATCACATGGCCGGTGAATTGTTCATGCTGATGGCGGGCATCAAGCTTAATCACGTGCCGTACAAGGGCAATGCGCCCGCGCTGACCGATCTTATCGGCGGCCATGTCGAGATGATTTTCAGCGGCGTACCTGCGCTGATACCACACATCAAAAGCGGGCGCATACGCGCAGTGGCGATCGGCAGCCTGAAGCGCTTCGCGGCGATACCCGAAGTACCGACTTTCGACGAACAAGGCCTCAAGGGTTACGAAGCCTCGACCTGGTTCGGCTTTATGGCGCCAATCAAAACCCCGCGTGAAATCATCACCAGGCTCAATGCCGAGACCGCCAAAGTACTCGCCAGCAAAGAAATACGCGAGCGCTATCAGGTCGAGGGCCTTGAACCGCAAGGCGGTTCGCCGGAGGCATTTGCAAAGTTTATCGCCTCGGAAATCGCTCTCTACACGCGGGTGGTCAAGGCTGCGAATCTGCCCAAGTTGTAAGCGGTGCCGGAGCGGAACGCCCATTGTTCTTCGACAACATCAATTAAGGAGCGCGCATGCGTATCCATAACCTGCACACCGATGCTAAGCGCACTTCTATTTGACGCACTATACTGGGATAGCAACCCGCGTATGTTGACGCCGGTGATAGAATTCCTGCTGGTTATTTGTGGAGGGGGTCAATCTCATGCAATCGTTGGCGCTTACACTGGCGCAGCAGCGCCGCGTTGCAAAGCTTGCGCAGTTGGCGGGGCGCACACCGCAATCGATGCTACGATTTGTTATGCGCGATGGGCTTGAGGCTACAGAGGAAGACGTGCGCGAAACGCTTGCGGCTGACGAAGATATCGATCGCAATGGCGCGGTTTCAAATGAAAAGGTGATGGTGCGTGCGCGCGCTGCCATAGAGCGTCATGCCGCGAAACGCCGGCCCAAAGCCGCTTGAATGGGCGCGCGCCGCGCAAGCCGCGTTTGAAGCATCCATAGAATTCATCGCGGGCGAAGACCCTTTTTCAGAGCGGCTCGTCGTTCAACGTTTCGAAAAGGCGCTGGTTGAGATTCAACTGCATCCGGGAATCGGGAGGCCTGCCGGTGTGCGTGGCAGACGCGCCTTTCCGATTGCGGGCACCGGGCATATCATCAACTATCGTGAGACGCGTGACGCGATTCGCATACTCCGCTGGTATCGGGGCAGGCGGAATGTGCTCCGTTAATTCTTTGGACGCTGGGGCAAAACAATCGGATTACAGTACGTGGTGCAGTTCCGTCACCGCTTCAGGTCTGCCGCGCCCTTCTTGACCGTCGCCTTCAGAATCTCGATAAGGCGGCGCCCCGCCGGGGACAGATAACCGTCCTTTCGGTAACTCACGTGGACCCGGCGAACCCGCTCCAGTTCCTTTACCCTGATCTCTGCAACGCGGTACTGCAATGCGACGTCCTTGAGCATGCGCTGTGTCATATAGCCCAGCAAACCCGCATTGGCCACCAGATAATGCCGCAACGGTTGCGAGTCCGTCTTGATTGCGGTGCGCGGTATCGGATTGCCGGCAGCTAATGAAGCTTCGACAAACCTGTCCCATTGTTCGCTGATGCCTGCACGCGCCCAACGCTCCTGTGCCAGGTCTCGAATCGTCACTTGCTTGCGCCCAGCCAGGCGGTGATTCGCCGCGACGACGGTGGCAAACGCGTCGTCAGACAAATACTCCTGCACCAGGTCATCCTGCGGCGGGACGGCGTCGTGGACGATCAGGTCCAATTCTCCGCTGCGCAGCGCCGGCAGCAGCCCGGAGGTCATGGCCGTCACCACCAGCTCCAGATCCGCAGCGTCCTTTAACAACTCAGCGCAGGCAGGCGCCAGCGGGAAGGTCACCACGCCAGGGTGCGCGCCTATGCGCAGGTGTCCCGCCCTGCCCTGGCTCAAGTCCGCCACTTCGCGCAACACGTCTTCCCGTGCCAGGCGCAGCCGCTGAACGCGCGCCAGCAGCGCCGTGCCGGTTGCATTCAATTCAACGCCCTTAGGAGTGCGTTTCACCAGCTTTGTCTGCATCGCTGTCTCCAATCGGCGCAGGCTCAGGCTGAGCGCGGGCTGGCTTAAGTCCAAAGCCTCCGCCGCGCGGCCAACGTGTCCGTGCTGGGCGAGCACGGCGAAATACTCAATGTCGCGAAATTCCATGGTGATAAGCAGTAATTATGAAAATGTTATTATTACACAATTACGTTAATGCGTGGCGGGTGTCAACATGAATTCGTGGGACGACAAAACAGACCATTCCCGCCGGGTGGCGCGGTCGACATTGCCACGCGCCCGATCACGGAACGCGTCGGGCAGGCGCTCGGCGCGCGACCCGGTATCGTGGATAACCGTAGCGGGGCCGGCGGCAATATTGGCATCGAAACGGTGGCGAAAAGCGCGGCCGATGGCTACACCTTGCTGGTCGTGTCTGACGGAATCGCGAGAAATCCGCACGTGTACAAGGTTAGCTGGGACCCGCTCAGGGACTTTGTGCCGATTATCCATCTCGCGCGCCAACCGGTGGTACTCGCAGTCCATCCGTCACTCGGCGTCTCCAGTTTCGCCGAGCTGGTTGCCGCGGTAAAGCAGAAACCGGGCCTGGGCTTCGCCACCTCGGGCGCGGGCTCGCAGCAGCACATCACAGGGGAGTGGTTCGCGAAGCTCGCGGGCATTCAGCTCACGCACGTGCCCTATAAGGGCGGCGGCCAGGCGATCATCGATCTCGTCGGCGGTCAGACCCAGATTGCATCCCTCGGTTCCTCGCCGCTGATCCCGCATTACCGCGCAGGCAAACTGAAGCTCCTCGTGCGACCGACGGCGCAGGACCACTAGCATGGAATATCGCAGGTTGGGACACTCGGGACTGCAGGTCTCGGTCATTGGCCAGCGGTTTTCTCACCGGCAAGTACAAACGCGGCCAACAAGCGGCCCCAGAGACGCGCCTCGCTGTGCAGACGCAGCGTGCCGAGACCATACTCACGCCGGAAAATTTTGACGTGCTGGAGCAACTGGAAGCTTTTGCCGCAGCGCGCTCACGCCCGCTGGTGGAACTGGCCCTCGCCTGGTTGCTAGCGCATCCCGAGGTGAGCAGCGTCATAGCCGGCGCCACCACCCCGCAGCAGATCAGCGCTAATGCCAGAGCCGCCGACTGGCGCCTCTAGTCCGCGGAGATGGAAGCGCTTGACGGCATTCTGCGCGCACTGCCTACCTTGCACACGCCAACGGCCCACTTACTGCCGTTCCGGCCGTGGTAGGACCGCACAATGGGGTGGTGCACGGCCTTACCGGCACACAAAGTTCGCTTCATCCTTCCTACGTCACGAGCGGAGCCATGCGACTTAGCACTTCGTCGGTGACGTACTCCGGCACGGTCTCCACATACCGCGCACCGCGAACGGAAAAATCCAGAGTCCGCGGCTGATCACAAATGATGACGCCCTGGGTGCGTGTTCCAGCGCCCATTAACGTGCAGGTGTAACCCGTGCCGCGTGCGGGCGTCTGACCCTGACTAATGGGCAGGGCGATCACTAAGCCCCGATTGTTGTGGCCGGCGGGCGACAAGACGTAAACGAAGCGCCGGCCCTGCTGCTCCCTGCCTTTGATGGGGTCGAGGTCGATATGATAGATATCGCCTCGCGCAGCGATTCGCGCCATGGATCAGAGCTTCTCGCGTCCGCGCGCTGCGTCCTCGAGCCATTGCTTATCGGCAACTGGACGAGACGTAGCGCGGTCCAGAATTTTTTGTTCTCTCTCAAGTTGTGCTAGCGTGTAGCGTCGCCGCGCGGGAGCGAGCACAATGGTTTCCCGTTTGATTTTCACCTCAACGGCGGACCCGGCCTGCAAGCCGAGCGTCGCGATTAATTTCTTAGGCAGTGAAACGGCAATTGTCCCGCCCCATTTCCGCAAGGTTGCAATGCTCATGCGCGTATCTCAGTATTCCAAAGTTATACAAAAGTATCACTGAAGGCTTGCCACGTCAACTGCGCACGCTGGACTCGCCTGGACTCGCTGGCGCAACAAGGCGAAGTGCGCTGCGTGGGCTGTTCGAAATTTGCGGCTTGGCAGGTGGCCGAAGCCATGGGCCTCGCCAGAGACACGCTTCGCTGCGCAGACGCAGCGTGCCGAGACCATACTCACGCCGGAAAATTTTGACGTGCTGGAACAACTGTAAGCTTTTGCCGCAGCGCGCTCACGCCCGCTGGTGGAACTGGCCTTCGCCTGGTTGCTAGCGCATCCCGAGGTGAGCAGTGTCATAGCCGGCGCCACCACCCCGCAGCAGATCAGCGCCAATGCCAGAGCCGCCGACTGGCGCCTCTCGCCCGCGGAGATGGAAGCGCTTGACGGCATTCTGCGCGCACTGCCTACCTTGCACACGCCAACGGCCCACTTACTGCCATTCCGGCCGTGGTGGGACCGCAATGAGATGGCGATAAGCAGTAATTATGAAAGCGCTATTCTCGCACAATTTCGTTAATGCGTGGCGGGTGTCAACATGAATTCGTGGGACGACAAAGCAAGCAAGCGGAAGTAGTTGTAACGCAATCGCCTGATGTCTGTAGTCAGGCCCCGGAAATTCACCGTTTTAAGAGGAGCATTGCCATGAGATACCCGCCGCGATCTCCGCCTATCCCGAGCGGCCGATACGCTACATCGTTCCCTCCTCCCCCGGCACCGGACCCGACATCGTTGCGCGCATTCTGGCGCCGGAACTGAGCAGGCGGATGGGACAGCAGTTCGTGGTGGACAACCGGCCCGGCGCGAGCGGAACAATCGGCATCGACATGATGGTACGAGCCGTGCCCGACGGCCACACTATCGGCTGTGGAACCATACTGACGCTGGCGATCAATCGCAGCGTGCTGGCCAAGCTCCCGTACGACGCCGACAGGGATTTGGCTCCTATCGTGCAGCACACCTCTGTGCCCAACCTGCTGGCGGTGACGCCGTCGCTTCCCGTGAAATCGGCACCGGAACTGATCGATCATGCAAAAAAGAATCCGGGCAAGCTCAATTACGCTTCCGGCGGCAATGCATCGAGCCCGCGCCTGAGCGGCGAGTTATTCAAATTCATGACCGGCATAGAGATGGTGCCCGTGCCGTACAAAGGCTTCGTGGGGGCGATGACGGACCTCACACAGGGACGGGTGCAACTGATGTTCTACACGCTCTCTGCAATCGAGACGTTCGTGAAGGCGGGCAAGCTGCGGGGACTCGCCGTGACCAGCCTGAAACGCACACCGATTTTCCCAGAGTTGCCTACGGTTACGGAGACCGGTGTGCCGGGATTCGAGGTGGTCGCCTGGAATGGCGCGATAGCCCCGGCCAGGATGCCGCAAGCCGTCATCGCGCGGCTTAATGCGGAAACGAACAAGGCGCTGGCATCGACTGCGGTGCGGGAAAAGCTCGTTGCACTCGGTTACGAGATCGTCGGCGGCACGCCCGCGCAGTTCGCCGCGCACATCCGCAAAGAAACTGTGAAATGGGCCGAGGTCGTGAAACGCGCGAGCGTGAAAATCGACTGATGCGAGAAGACCATATCGTTTTCAAACACATACGGGAGTTTCGCCATGGGTTACTACAACGCTGAGTCTGCCGGCTCATTCCGGGGCATTTTTTCATGGGCGGCGGCGGCGTCGAAAGGGCGCGCTCGCATTGCTGTAATTTTTCTGGCCGTCACCTGCGCTTCCGCTCCTGACGCGCCAGCCGCCTATCCCGAGCGGCCGATACGCTACATCGTGCCTGCCGCAGCGGGAGGAGCGCCCGATATCCTTGCGCGCACATTCGCCACGGAGTTGACCAAGCAGATGGGCCAGCAAGTCGTGGTCGACAATCGGCCGGGCGCCAGCGGATCGATCGCCATGGAAATGCTTGCAAAAGCCACGCCAAATGGTTACACCATGGCTGCGGGGAACATACTGACGCTTGCCCTCAATCGCAGCGTACTGCCCAAGCTGCCTTACGATCCGGACAAGGACCTGCAAGCAGTGGCGCAAACGAGCTTTGTAGTAAACCTGCTGGCGGTGACGCCCTCGCTTCCAGTAAAATCGGTACGTGAGCTGGTTGACTACGGAAAAAGAAATCCGGACAAGGTGATCGCCTTGCACCATGTAAGGGAAAAAGTCGCAGCGTTCGGGGCGGAATTGGTCGGTGGCACGCCTGAACAGTTCGCGGAGCACATCCGCAAGGAAACCGCAAAGTGGGCCGACGTGGTAAAGCGCGCCGGCGTGAAGGTTGATTAGTGGCGGACGCCCAAGGCTGCGAATGTTTCGAGGTGTTGCTGCGCCAGCCGATACAGCGTGGTTTGTTCGGGGCAGCGGCGAAAGGTTACTTCACACCAAACGGCGAAACGCATTTAACGCCCAATAACTTCACCGCCGATGGCGCATCTCCCGTAGCTCGGAAGGAGTCCGAAGGACGTATTCCGGGAGGAAGCACGGCGCGTCGACAGCACGCTAGTCCAGCCTCCCACACTTCCCCGGAATACGGCCATGAAAAGCCGTGGCCTTCTTCCGGGCTACAGGCGCAGGCAATGACCACAAGACAGCTTGACTCCGCCGCCGTGCGGTAGCAATCTCACATCCGCGCGACAGTCCGGCACTTCGAGCCGCACGCGGCGCAAAGATAAACTAACCGTTTATCAAGAGGAGATTATGGATTCGACCAGACGTACTTTGCTGACAACGGGCGCCGCAGCGGTAGCGGCAGCCACCGCGCCGCGCGCGTTCGCGTAACAACAGACCGGAAAGGGAGAAACTGCTATGCCGTTTTACGAAAGAGGAAACGTCCGCATCCACTACCAGGAGGTCGGCTCGGGCTTCCCGTTGCTGCTCATTCCCGGCGGTGGGTTGAACTCGACGATCGCCTGGAACGCCACGGGCGCGCCGTTCAATCCGGCAGAGGAACTCAGCAACGAGTATCGCTGCATTACGGCTGACTTGCGCAACGCCACCGGTGGCCAGTCCTCGGGCCCGCTGGAAGTGGACCGGCCGTGGGACTCGTACACGGACGACCACTTTGGCCTGATGGATCACCTGGGCATCAAGCGGTTCATGGTGCTGGGCTTTTGCATCGGCGGCCCGTTCATCTGGAATCTGTTGAAGCGGGCGCCGGATCGTATCGTTGCCGCCGTGCCGTCGCAGCCCAGCGGGTGGCGCAAGGAGCTGCCGACCAACTCCTACGACAGCAACATGAAAGGCTGGGGCCCCGAGCTCGCCAAGCGCCGGCCCGACATCTCGATAGAGATGGTCGATCGTTTTCTGACCCGCATGTACCTTGGCGCCGCTGCTGATTTCGTTTACACCGTGTCGCGAGATTTTGTGCGCTCGTGCCAAACGCCGGTACTGGTCATGCCGGATGACTCCACGCCGCACCCCTACGCCGTCGCCATGGAATCCGCGATGCTCGCGCCGAAGTCCGAAGTGACCTTCTTTCCGTGGAAAGACTCCAACGACAAGATTCCCCTGGCAGTGCGCCAGGTGCGCTCGTTCCTGCGGGCGCATCGACCCGCGATGGCTTGAACACCTGTTTGAGGGCATGATCAAATAGTAGTACTTTTCATCGCCGGTGGCGGCCCCGCACCCCCACCCGCGAAATACCAGCGAAATTCACCTAAAGCAAGCCCCGCTTTGTTCTTCGAAAACATAGACTTTTCGTCACTTGAACTTCCGCCCCCAGCGCTCAAGCTGCGTGAGGAAGTGCGCGCGTTTTTGCGCGCGGAAATCGCCGCGGGCAGCTACGTGCCGCATCTTGGCCACGCTGAATTCGACCTCGCATTCACCAAGAAGGTCGCGGCGCGCGGCTGGATCGGGCTGACCTGGCCCAAACAATACGGCGGGCAGGAGCGCTCGTTCCTCGAACGCTTTGTGGTGACGGAATAAATGCTCGCGGCAGCGGCGCCGTGCGCGGCGCACTGGTTTGGTGACCGGCAGACGGGGCCGAGCCTGTTGCGACATGGTAGCGAGTATCTGAAACAAAAATACCTGCCGGCAATCGCGCGCGGCGAAATGGCCTTTGCGCTGGGCATGAGCGAACCGGGCTCGGGTTCCGATCTCGCATCGGTGCGCACACGCGCCGATAAAGTCGAGGGCGGCTGGGGCGTCAGCGGACAAAAAGTATGGACCAGCTGGGCGCATATGGCGGATGCTTTTTTTGTGTTGTGCCGAACTTCACCGCAAACGGACGATCGGCATCAGGGCTTGTCGCAACTCATTATCGACATCAAGAAATCACCGGGGGTCACGGTGCGGCCGATACGCTTCATGAATGGCGAGTATCACTTTAACGAAGTGTTTCTCGATAAGGTGTTCGTGCCCGACAACCAGGTGCTGGGTGAAATCGGCCAGGGCTGGAAGCAGATCACCTCGGAACTGGCGCTGGAGCGCAGCGGCCCGGAGCGCTACATGACCACCTTGCCGATGCTGGATGCGGCCGATACCTTCGAGCGCTATCTCGCGGAGTGCATCCTCAGCGCGCCGGTTTCCACCATACGCGGCGGCACCACGCAGGTATTGCGCACGCTGATCGCGCGTCGATTGCTGGGGGCGCTGAAATGAACACTGCGACTGACCTCCGCATCATGCTCACCGACGCGGCGACGCGTCTATTCACTGATCGCGTCACTCAAAAGATGCTCGATGCCGCCAAGCAGGATGGCTGGTCGGCGGCGTTGTGGGCCGAACTGGAACGGGCGCAACTGCCGCTGGTCGGTGTGCCGGAAGCGGCGGGCGGCGCGGGCGGTACGCTGTCGGATACCGCTGCACTGCTGCGTATCGCGGCGCGTCATGCGGCGCCGGCGCCGCTGGCTGAAACGGCGCTCGCCGGTTGGCTGCTCGCAAGCGCGGGACTGAATGCACCGCAGGGGCCGCTGAGCATCGGCGCGGTGCTCGAGGATAGATTAACCGCTACGCACGACGGCAAAACGTGGCGCGTGTCAGGCGCCTTGAAGCGGGTACCGTTCGCGCGCATCGCCAAACAACTGGTGCTGCTGGCGGATGCGCCATCCGGATTGATGGTGCTCGAGGTCGATGCTACGGCATGCCGCATCACGCCGGGACGCAATCTGGGTTACGAGCCGCGCGACGCGGTGTTGCTCGACAAGGTCATGGCACTTGCAGCCGCGCCTGCCGGTGCCGGCATTACGCGCGAGCGCCTGCATGCGCGCGGGGCGCTGCTGCGCGCGGTGCAAATCGGCGGTGCGCTCGAACACGCGCTTGATCTTGCCTGCGAATACGCCAAGCAGCGCGTGCAGTTCGGGCGCAAGATCGCGCAGTTTCAGGCGATACAACAGGAGCTCGCGCGCTGCGGCGGCGAAGTCGCAGCGGCAGTAGCGGCGGCACTTTCGGCAGCAGGTGTGGTCGAACGGCTCGCCCACGACAACAGCGCCGGGGCTGCGCAACAAATGCTGATGGCGGTGGCCGCCGCAAAAATTCGCGCCGCGGACGCTGCGCGCGAAGCGGTGGCGATCACGCATCAGGTACACGGTGCGATTGGCGTCACCGACGAATATGCGTTGCATCATGTAACCTTGCGCGCGCTGGCGTGGCGCGAGGAATTCGGCAGCGAGGTGTATTGGGCGATGCGCTTGGGGCGTGCGGCACAGGAAGCGGGCGCAGATGCGTGTTGGCCGGCGTTGAGTGCGGCGTAGATGGGCGCAACCCTGTACGGCCAGCAGTATTGAGACAAATATGTTTAAAATCAGATACTTATTGATTTATCTGCTAGGCGCAATTTATGGTGCGACAGCCTATGCTCAAGCATGGGCGCCGCAACGCAATGTCGAAATCGTTCACGGCTCCGCGCCCGGCGGCAGCAACGACAAGCGCGCGCGCGAAATCGAAAAGGCGTTGGCCGAGACCAAACTGATATCCCCCTCGATGACGGTCGTCAGCAAGGCGGGCGGCGGCGGCAGCATCGCCATGGCCTACACCAATCAACATCCCGGCAATGGTCACTATCTGCTGCTGGGCGGCTCCACCATGATCAGCAACCACATCATCGGCGCTTCCAAAATGAATTACACGGATTTCACGCCGATTGCATCGCTGACGAACGATTACATCGTGTTTGCCGTGAATGCGGATTCACCGCTCCAGACCGGCAAGGATTTGCTGGAGCGTTTGAAAACCAAGCCGCAGTCGCTGTCGATCGGATTTGCCAGCGCGTTCGGCAACAGCCGTCACGTTGGCGCCGGCATGTTGATCCGGGCCGTGGGCGGCAACCCGCGCGATCTGAAAACCGTGGTATTCAAAGGTTCCGCCGAAGCCGTCAGCGCATTGCTCGGCGGGCACATCGATGTGGCGATACTCGGCGCCATCAATTCGGTGGTGCATCTGGGCGGCGGACGCATGCGCGTGCTGGCGGCGGCGACGCCGCGGCGCTTTGGCGGCGCGCTGGCGCATGTGCCTACGTGGAAGGAACTCGGCCACGACGTGGTGTCGGGCAGTTGGAGCGGCGTGTTCGGCCCGCGCAATCTGCCCGCCGCGCAGTTGGCGTTCTGGGAAGATGCGATGCGCAAGGTTGCGCAAAATCCCGGCTGGAAATTCGATCTGGAAAGAAATTACTGGCTTGAGGATTTTGCCGTTGGCGAGCAATTCAGAAAAGAACTGGAAAAAGATTATGCGGAGACAAAAAAAGTGCTGATGGATGTCGGATTGGCGAAATAATCGGGAGATGACTGAATAGCCAGTAAATTGAGTTACCACGACTTCACGCCCATCGCGTCGCTGGTCAATGATTACGTGGTGTTTGCGGTGAAGGCGGATGCGCCGCTGAAGAGCGGCAAAGAGCTGATGGCGCAGTTCAAGGTGAAACCACAATCGATTGCGATCGGATTCGCCAACACCTTCGGCGGCAGCCGCCACATCGCGGCGGGGCTGCTGATCAAGGCGGTGGGCGGCAATCCGCGCGATCTCAAAACAGTGGTATTCAAAGGGTCCGCCGAAGCGATTACCGCGTTGCTGGGCGTCCATCTCGAAATGGTGATCATCGGCGCGGGCAATGCGGTGGCGCATGTGCAGAGCGGACGCATGCGCGTGCTTGCGGTGACCGCGCCGCAGCGGCTGACAGGTGCATTGTCGTCCGTGCCGACATGGCGTGAATTGGGGGTCGATGTGGTGTCGGGTAGCTGGCGCGGCGTGATGGGACCGAAGAACCTGCCCGCGGCGCAGCTTGCGTATTGGGAAAACGCCATGCGTCAGGTGTCGCAAAACGCAGGCTGGAAAACCGACATGGAACGAAATTACTGGTCCGAGGATTTTGCCGTCGGCTCGCAGTTCAGAAAAGATCTGGAGCAGGATTACGTTGACACCCGCAAGGTTCTGGTGGATCTTGGATTGGCGAAGTAACTTACGGACAAATAATGTTAAAAAAGAAATGGCTGCCGTCAGTCTTTGGGTTGGTGATCCTGTGCGGCGGCGCTGCCGCGCAAAGCTGGTCGCCGACAAAAAACGTCGAGATCGTCGTCACCTCCGCACCCGGCGGCAGCAACGACAAGACCGGGCGCTCCATCGAGAAGTTGCTGAATGAACTGAAACTGGTGCCCGCCACGCTGACGGTGGTGAACAAACCCGGCGGCGGCGGCAACATTGGTTACGCCTACATGAATCAGCACGTGGGCGACGGACATTACCTGCTGGTGGGCACGACCGGGCTGCTCAGCGGCCATATCGTCGGCTCCAGCAAACTGAGCTACCGCGACTTCACGCCGATTGCCTCGCTGTTCAACGACTACGTGGTGTTTGCGGTCAACGCCAACTCGCCGCTCAAAACCGGCAAGGACCTGATCGAGCGCCTGAAAAAAGACCCGCAATCGATAGCCCTCGGCTTCGCCACCACGCTGGGTAGCCACAACCACATCGCGGCAGGCTTGCTGATTAAATCCGCCGGCGGCAACCCGCGCGATTTGAAACCCGTGGCATTCAAAGGCTCGGCCGAAGCGGTGACCGCGTTGATGGGCGCGCATCTTGATCTGGTCACCACCGCGGCCGGCAACGTAGCCGCGCATATGCAAAGCGGGCGCTTGCGTGTGCTTGGCGTGTCGGCGGATAAACGCCTGCCCGGTGTGTTCGCGAACGTGCCGACGTGGAAAGAACAAGGCGTGAATCTGGTTTACGGCGGCTGGCGTTCGATCGTGGGGTCGAAGGGCCTCACTGCGGCGCAGGTGGCCTACTGGGAAAACGCGCTGCGCAAAACATCGCAAAGCGCGGAATGGAAAACCGAGCTGGAGCGCAACTACTGGTCGGATGATTTCGTTACCAGCGCACAATTTCGCAAAGACCTCGACAAGGATTATGCGGACATGAAAGCGGTGCTAACGGAATTGGGGTTGGCGCGGTAGAATGCTCCCAACCACAGACATAACCCAAAATGTTTTCCATTCAAAATCTGACTCACGCCTACGACGGCGCCGCGGTGCTGAACGTTGCGTCGTGGCACGCCGAGCAGGGTGCGCAGTGGCTGATGCAGGGGCCTTCGGGCAGCGGCAAGACCACGCTGCTGCATGTGCTGGCGGGCATACTGCGCCCGACTTCGGGACAGGTGACGCTGGCGGATCAGGATGTGATGGCGCTGTCGCCGTCCGCGCTGGATCGTTTTCGCGGCAAGCATGTGGGCATCGTATTGCAGCGGCTGCATCTGATCGACAGCCTCTCGGTGATGAACAATCTGCTGCTGGCGCAATACATGGCGGGCGAGGCGCAGGACGCGGCGCGGGTGCGCGAGGTGCTGGGCAGTCTGGACATGGGCGACAAAACCAACGCGCGTCCGCATGAGTTGTCGCATGGACAGGCGCAGCGCGTGGCAGTGGCGCGCGCGGTGGTGAATAAGCCCCGCCTGTTGCTGGCCGACGAGCCGACCTCAAATCTCGATGATACGCGCTGCATGCAGGTGCTGGATTTGCTGCAGGCGCAGGCCAGGGCGTGTGGTGCGACTTTGGTGATTGCCACCCACGACCAGCGCATTAAGTCGCGGGTGGCGAATCATTATGAACTGGCACAACACGAACCGGCGCCGGTAGCATGAACCTCGCCACCATCAGCTTCGCCTATCTAAAAGCGCGCAGCCTCAACACACTGTTGAATATTCTGCTGCTGGCGTTGGGGGTGGCGACGATCGTGTTGCTGCTGCTCGCCACCACGCAACTCGATCAGCGCATGCGGCGCGATGCGCAGGGCATCGACCTGGTGATCGGCGCCAAAGGCAGTCCGATGCAGGTGATTCTGTCGAGCATTTATCACCTGGACGTGCCGACGGGCAATATTCCCTATAAGCAGGCGCTGGAGATCGTGAAGCACCGCATGGTGAAAAAAGCGATTCCGCTGGCACTGGGTGATTCTTACAAGGGCGCGCGCATCGTCGGCACCACGCCGGACTATCTGGCGCACTACGATGCCAAATTCGCGTCAGGCAAACGCTGGGAAAAGCCGCTCGAAGCGGTGATCGGCGCGGAAGTGGCGCAACGTACCGGTCTGAAACTCGGCGACAAGTTTCACGGCGCGCATGGACTGGGCGATAAGGGCGATGCGCACGAGGAGCATCCGTATGTGGTGACAGGCATACTCGCGCGCGGCGGCTCGGTGCTCGACCGGCTGGTGATTTGCAGCGTGGAAAGCGTGTGGGCGATGCACGCTTCGCACCTGGAGATTAAAGATATCAGCGACATCGCCAACGCGATGAAAGAAGAAGAAAAGGAATACACCGCGCTGCTGATTCAATACGCATCGCCGATCGCCGCCGCGATTCTGCCGCGCTACGTCAACAATAATTCCGCGATGCAGGCGGCCTCGCCCGCCTATGAAACCGCGCGCCTGTTTAGCATCATCGGCGTGGGTGTCGATGTGTTGCGCGGCTTTGCGCTGGTGCTGGTGTTCAGCGCCGGGCTGTCGGTATTCATCGCGCTTTACAATGCGCTGAATGAGCGGCGCTACGATCTGGCGGTGATGCGCACGCTGGGTGCGCGTCCGCTGACCCTGATGATGTTATTGCTGTTTGAAGGTTTGCTGCTGGCGCTGATCGGCGGCGTGCTCGGCGTGGCGCTGGGTCATGTGCTGGCGGAATTGCTGGGCTACGCATTAAAAGCAGCGCAACAGGTGTCGGTCACCGGCTGGACCTGGGTTGCGGCCGAATGGTGGGTGCTGGCGCTGGCGGCGGGCGTGGGTGTGGTCGCGGCATTGATTCCGGCATGGCGCGCGTATCGCACCGATATCGCGGGCACTTTGGCGCGCGGATAGTGTCATAACAGCCTTCAGGAGACGCAACATGAACCCGCGTTTCATTTTTATCGTGCTGGCGGCCCTGTGGATGACCACGCCCGCGTTGGCGCAGGAAAAAAAGAAGGAAAAACCGCATACCGCCACGGAAGCGCAAAAAGACATACTGGATCATCTGGCGATGGCCGACGCGCATACCGCCGCCGCCAAGTGTTTGCAAAGCGGCAAGGGCGAAAAGGAATGCCATGCGCAGTTGGCGAAAGACTGCAAGGGCCTGGGTATCGGCAAGCTCTGCGGCATGAAGCATAAGCATTGAATATACCAATAAAAACAACGAGTTATTGATACCAAAGGCGGTTGCGGTAGTATCTTCACCAATTGATGGTCTTTGAAGGAGGGTGCGATGAAATTTTTGCCCGTCGTTTTTGCGGTGTTAATTGGCGCGTCAAGCGCGGCGTGGGCGCAGCAAAAAGGTCCTGCCGCCGGCAAAGACCTTTATGCGAAAGACCCGCTGGCCGATGCGCAAAGCCAGGCGCAATGGGCCGACAAGGCGCTGCCAGAAATGAAGGGTGTGCTGTCCTGGAAAATGCTGGGCGAAGTCAAGCCGGTGAAACAAAAAGACAAGTTCGTGCCGGAATTCGCCAAGTCGATTTCGGCGCTCGACAAAAAAGAAGTCAAGATTCAGGGCTTCATGATGCCGCTGGACATGGGTGAGAAGCAGGCGCGCTTCATACTCACCGCGCTGCCGCCGTCGTGCTCGTTCTGTTTGCCCGGCGGACCGGAGCAAATGGTCGAAGTGCAAGCCAAGTCACCGGTCAAATACGGCTTCGAGCCGATACTGCTCACCGGCAAACTCGCGGTGCTCAAAGACGATCCGATGGGCCTTTATTA
>CAMBCF010000078.1 GCA_945864585.1 Bordetella parapertussis
CGTCAGGTGCTGGAAGCGATCTGCTGCGTGGTGCCGATGACCGGCATGGTTTCGGCGACTTTGGGGTTACGTGCGATGCGTTTGGCCGACGAACGGAGCAGCAAGCGCCACCAATGAAGTGAACTGATAATAGAAACCACGCGGTCGGAAGCAAGCTCTTTTCGAAAACTGAAGGCGCTTGACGGCCGCCGAGTAAGACAGTATCTTACCCGAATGAAAACCACTATTTCCACGAAAGGTCAGATCATTCTCCCTGCCGAATTCCGGCAGCGGGATGGCATTCAACCTGGACAGGAGTTTGAGGTTGAACGCATTGATCGCGGCGAATACCGGCTGAAGCGAAAACAGCGGCGTAACGAAGGCTTGGTGGAGCTGCTGCTCGCCTGCCCGGTCAAAGGTTGGTTCAAGCCGATGGATCGCAGCGAAACAACCGACGACATCGAGGTATCCAAACTCGGATGACCTACCTGGTCGATGCAAACGTGCTCAGCGAGCCGACGAAGCCGGCGCCCAGCAGCAAGGTCATCGACTGGTTGAGCGCCAACCAGAGCAATCTTGTCGTGGACGCCATCATTCTGGGCGAACTGTGTATCGGCATTCTGGCGCTGCCGCGCGGGCGCAAGCGAACACAACTCGAGCAGTGGTTTGAGGCGCTCGTGCAGACCATCGATTGCCTGCCGTGGGACGCCACGATCAGCCGACGTTGGGCCAAACTCGTGGTGGACTTGAAGCGGAAAGGGGAGACGATGCCGCTGCTGGATGGAATGATAGCGGCCACCGCGCTCCAACACGACCTCACTATTGCCACGCGAAACACCCGCGATTTCAAGAAAGCGGGCGTCAAGGCGCTGAACCCGTTCGAGTGACGCCACTGAGACATCCGCGCAGTTCCCGGCACCGTTTCTTTTCTTGGATCGAGATTCGCCCGGCTTCACATAAACAGTTCGATCAAAGTATATCCGTGAAAACGAGAGCTAACGTTCAGTCAACGCCCGTTCACGCGCCCGATTGATGGGCTTGCTGATCTAGTATAGCACCGAGCGCTTGCCGGATTTGCTTGGTAATTTGGTAATTAAGTAATTAAAATTATAGTGTTACGATAATTATTCTACTGCGCTGGGCTAGTGTTAAGTATGTGGCGCGCAGCATCGACCGTTTCGTCCGCAGTTAGCCCCACCGGGCCGATGCCGTTCGCTACACACGCATCGGCCGCCGCGCCGTGCAGCCTCACCCCCTTCTCCATCGCACGCTGCGCGTCAACGCCTTGCGCGATCAACGCCGCAATGATTCCGGTGAGCACATCGCCCATGCCCGCACTCGCCATGCCGGGATTGCCGGATGTGTTAATGCGCCACGGTTGGCCGGGAGACGCGCAGATGCTGCCCGCACCTTTGAGCACGACATGTGCATTCAATTGCGCAGCGAGCGTGGTGGCTGCAGCGATGCGATCCGCTTGCACATCGTGTGTGGTGCAGCCCAGCAGGCGTGCGGCTTCGGCTGGATGTGGTGTTAGTATAGTTGGTATAACTCTCTGTTTTACAATAAGTTTTACCTTATAAGACACAGCGATGGCATTGAGTGCATCGGCATCAATCACCAGCGGTAATCGGGATTCCAGCGCGCACTGCAGGTAAAACGCCGCATCGGGCGATTGCCCCAGGCCGGGGCCGATGGCGAGGCAACTCAGGTGATCGAGTTTCAACACCTCGGCTGCGGTGCGCAGCATTAACTCCGGTTGTTTTACATCCAGCAGCGGGGCATCGCGCGCGAGCAGGCCCACATACACGCGGCCTGCGCCGAGCCGCAATGCCGCGCGTCCTGCGAGTAACGCCGCGCCTACCATGCCGCTATCGCCGCCAATAATGCCGACGCTGCCGTGACTGCCTTTGTGGGTGTTGCGCAGGCGCGGCGCGAGCGCGTGCGCGGCCGCGCCCAGCACGGTGCCGGGCACTGTTCGCGGGTCGTTGCCGAGTCCGAGATCATCCACGACAATCTCGCCGCAATGATCGGGGCCGTCGAGCGTAAGTAAGCCCGGCTTCGCGCCGATAAAGGTGATGGTGTGCGTGGCGCGCACGCACGCGCCGTGAATTTTTCCGCTGTCAGCGTCAAGGCCGCTGGGGATATCGATCGCCAGCACTGGCGCGTGCGTGCGGTTGATGATGGTGATCCACTGCGCGTAACGGCCTGCAACGTCGCGTGTGATGCCGATGCCCAGCAAGCCGTCGATGACCAGGCTCCAGCCACCCGTTTGCGGCGGGCTGCCGATGGTGGTGCCGCCCGCAGCCAGCCATTGCGCGTGAGCGGCGGCGGCATTCGGCGGCAGTTGCGCCGGGTCACCGGCGAAAACCACGGTGACAGCGAAGAACCATTGCTTGAGGTACCGCGCGGCAACAAACGCATCGCCGCCGTTGTTGCCGGGGCCGGCGAATATCAGGATCGGTTTGCCATTACCGGCAGCGAGTTGACGCGCAAGCTGGGCGGTCGCGAGTCCCGCGCGTTCCATCAACGGCTGGTCGCTGTGGCGCGATTCGATACGGCGAATATCCGCGGTTAAAAAAAGCGCAGTACCGTTGCTGACTTTGGCTTGCATGGTGGGATCAAGTTTAGCGGAAAAGGGATGGTAAAATACGGCTTTACAGCGTCCGAACAGTCTGCCCAGCGATGATTCTGCGCCTCCGCGGCCGCCGCGCTCTCTCTGATTTTCGCCTCGCAAAACTCCTGCAGTCGCTTCCTGCCTCGTTTGCTGCAATCATATTGCAAGCTGAATTCTGGCATTTCGTTGAGACCTCGCGCGCGCTGGACGCAGCGGAACTTGATCGGCTCGAGCGCATTCTGACCTACGGCCCCGTTGCAGGCGTTGCTGCAGCTCAGGGCGAATTGCTACTGGTAACGCCACGACCGGGAACCATTTCACCCTGGTCTTCCAAAGCAACGGACATCGCACAGCATTGCGGACTGGAAGTTGTGCGGCGCATCGAACGCGGCACCGCGTTTTGGGCGTACGGGATTGCGGATGCGCGTGCGGTTTTAACGCCGCTGATACACGACCGCATGACCGAAGTGGTATTCGCGGCGCTGCAGGACGCAGATAAATTGTTCCAGCGCTTCGAGCCCAAGCCGCTGAGTAGCGTGGATATCCTCGGCGGTGGCGAGCAAGCCCTGGCACGCGCAAACCGCGAGATGGGGTTGGCGCTGTCTCAAGATGAAGTGACCTATCTGGTCGAAAATTTCACGCGCATGGGACGTAACCCCTCCGACGTTGAGCTAATGATGTTCGCGCAGGCGAACTCGGAGCATTGCCGCCACAAAATTTTCAATGCAGACTGGGTTATCGATGGCGAGGTGAAGCCGATTTCGCTGTTCGGCATGATACGCACCACGCACGCGAAGCATCCCGCAGGCACGGTGGTGGCGTATTCGGATAACTCGTCGATCATTGAAGGCGCCGTGGTGACGCGTTTTCATCCGCGCCAGGGCGGCGAGTACGGTTTTGCCGAGGAGGACACGCACATCCTGATGAAGGTGGAAACCCACAATCATCCCACCGCAATTGCACCGTATCCGGGTGCGGCCACCGGTGCTGGCGGTGAAATTCGTGACGAAGGCGCAACCGGGCGCGGCTCCAAACCCAAAGCCGGGCTGACCGGGTTTTCAGTATCGAATCTAACTATCCCTGGCTTCACCCAGCCTTGGGAGCTTGCTGAATCAGGCACTGCTAAATCATCGCTCCTCGACTCCTCGCTGCGCTCTCCTCAGTCCTCAGTCCTCAGTCCTGCTACCTACGGCAAACCGGGGCGCATCGCTTCGGCGCTGCAGATCATGCTCGAAGGCCCAATAGGTGGCGCGGCGTTCAACAACGAATTCGGACGGCCCAATCTCGCAGGCTACTTTCGCACCTACGAACAACAGGTTGCAGGCGAGATGCGCGGCTATCACAAACCGATCATGATCGCCGGTGGGGTAGGCAATATGGCCGCCCGCCACGCGTTCAAGGCGGAACTGGGCGTGGGAGCGTTGCTGATTCAATTGGGCGGGCCGGGCATGCTGATCGGCTTGGGCGGCGGAGCGGCGTCCAGCATGGACACCGGCGCCAATCAGCAGGACCTCGATTTCGATTCGGTGCAGCGGGGCAACGCAGAAATCCAGCGCCGTGCGCAAGAGGTGATCGACCGTTGCTGCGCGCTGGCCGATGCCAACCCGATACTCTCGATACACGATGTCGGCGCCGGCGGCATTTCCAATGCGTTGCCGGAGATGGTACATGCGGCGGGACGCGGCGGGCGTTTCGATTTGCGCAAAGTGCCGAGCGAAGAGCCGGGCATGTCGCCACTGCAGATCTGGTGCAACGAAGCGCAGGAACGTTATGTGCTGGCGATTGCCCCCGAGTCGCTGGCGCTGTTCGATGCGCTGTGCGCGCGCGAGCGCTGCCCGTATGCGGTGGTGGGTGAGACCACCGATGACGGCCGGCTTACCGTGCATGATCCGGTGTTTGCGAATAACGCGGTGGATATGGAACTGTCGGTGTTGCTGGGCAAGCCGCCGAAGATGACGCGCCGTGTGTCGCGCCTCGCGCGTGAGCTGCCGGCGTTTGATACGGCGAGCATCGATTTGCGCGAGGCCGCCTATCGCGTGCTGCGCATGCCGTCGGTGGCGGACAAGACATTTTTGATTGCCATCGGTGATCGCAGCGTCGGTGGCATGACGGCACGCGATCAGATGGTGGGACCGTGGCAGGTGCCGGTGGCGGATGTGGCGGTGACGCTGATGGGCTTTAACACCTATCGCGGCGAGGCGTTTGCGCTGGGTGAACGCACGCCGCTGGCGGTGATCGACGCGCCAGCGTCTGGGCGCATGGCGGTAGGTGAGGCGCTCACCAATATTGCCGCCGCGCCCATCGCGCATATCGGCGATATCAAACTGTCGGCCAACTGGATGGCGGCGGCAGGGCACGCGGGTGAAGACGCCGCGCTGTTCGATACCGTGCATGCGGTGGCGATGGAACTGTGCCCGCAACTAGGCATCAGCATTCCGGTGGGCAAAGATTCGCTGTCGATGAAGACTGCGTGGACAGAGGGCAGCGTAAAAAAAGAAGTGATTGCACCGCTGTCGTTGATCGTTTCCGCATTTGCGCCGGTGATCGATGCGCGGCAAACGCTGACGCCGCAACTGCGCACGGATTGCGGTGACACGGTGTTGTTGCTGATTGATTTGGCAAACGGGCACATGCGGCTGGGTGGTTCTGCGCTGGCGCAGGCGTGGGGCGCCACCGGATCGATTGCGCCTGATCTTGAATCACCATCGGGTATTGTTAATTTTATTCAACAAAAACAAATACTTACAGACAAGAATCAAATTCTTGCCTATCATGACCGTTCCGATGGCGGACTGTTCGCCGCGGTGTGCGAGATGATGTTTGCAGGACGCGCCGGGGTCACGCTGCAACTGCCGCCAGACGCCGCCCTGATCGACACGCTGTTTAACGAAGAACTAGGCGTGGTGTTGCAGGTGCGCGTGACCGATGCAGTCGACGTGTGCAATGGTTTTCTCACGGCAGGCGTTGCGTGCATGCGCATCGGCGTGCTCAATGCAGACGCCGTGTTGCACGTGACAACGGGCAACAAGGAGGTGCTGTGTGAAAAACGCATCGACTTGCATCGCGCGTGGTCGGAAACGACGTATCGCATGCAGATGTTGCGCGACAATCCGCAATGCGCAGAACAGGAATACGATCTCGTTCTGGATGACGCCAATGCGGGCCTGACGCCGGTGCTGACATTTGATCCCGCTGACAACGTTGCGGCACCATTCATCTCTGGCAGCGTGCGCCCGCGCGTTGCCATCCTGCGCGAGCAGGGTGTGAATGGGCAAATCGAAATGGCGGCGGCGTTTGATCGCGCAGGCTTTGCCGCGTTCGACGTGCATATGAGCGACATCATTGCAGGCCGCGTCAGTCTCGCGGATTTCAAGGGCTTTGCCGCTTGCGGCGGATTTTCATACGGCGACGTGCTGGGCGCGGGAGAAGGCTGGGCGAAATCCATTTTATTCAATGCGCGTGCACGCGATGAGTTCGAGGCATTCTTCATGCGCGCCGATGTGTTTGCGCTGGGCGTGTGCAACGGTTGCCAGATGATGAGCAACTTAAATGCGCTGATTCCCGGCGCGAGCGTTTGGCCGCATTTTATAAAAAATAAATCCGAGCAATTCGAAGCACGCGTCGCGATGGTGGAAATTCAGCCTTCGCCCTCACTGTTCTTCGACGGCATGTCAGGCAGCCTTCTGCCGGTGGCGGTGGCGCACGGCGAGGGCCACACGGAATTCACGGATGCTGCGGCGCTTAACGCGGCGCAATCGCTGATCGCGCTGCGCTTTGTGGATAACGCAGGGCAGGTGACGGAGCGTTATCCGTTAAATCCGAATGGTTCGCCCCAGGGCATTACCGGTCTCACTACGCCCGACGGCAGGTTCACCATTTTAATGCCGCACCCGGAGCGGGTATTCAGAACCGTGCAGAACTCCTGGCATCCGGACGGCTGGGGCGAAGACGGCCCGTGGCTGCGGATGTTTCAGAATGCGCGTAAGTGGGTGGGGTGAAGGGTCGTGAAGAGTGAAGGGTGAAGAGTGAAGAGTAAAAAACAGCGGTGGCAAAGTGTGGGTGTACCCCCTCACTCTTCACCCTTCACGTCTTCACTGAAGTTCACTCGACCTTCGCCTTGGCCCGCAAATCGCTGAGCATTTTCTGCACCAGCTGGCTTTGCAGCATCTGCTGAATTTGCGGCTTGGCCTCGTCCAGCGTCGGTACTTTGATCGCGCGTTCATCGTCGAGACGAATCACGTGCCAGCCGAAATTGGATTGCACCGGCGCATCGGCAAGCTGGCCTTTTTTCATTTTGAGCAAAGCGTCGCCAAAGGGCTTGACATACTTTTCTGCGGGCGCCCACTCGAGGTCTCCGCCGCGCGCCTTGGAGCCGCTGTCTTTTGATTTTTCAGTAGCCAGTTTCTCAAAGTTGCCGCCTTTTTTGAGCAGCGCGATGATCTCCTTGGCCTCGTCTTCCTTGTCAACCAGGATATGGCGCGCGCGGAATTCCTTGGCGGGTATGGTCGGTTTGATGCGCTCGTACTCCTTGCGCACGGCGTCGTCGTTCACTGGATTGGCCTTCATGTAATCTTGCACAAAGGCGTTGACCAGGGTTTCCTGCCGCTGTAAATCGATTTGCGCCGCGACTTCCGGGTTTTTTTGCAGGCCACGTTTCACCGCTTCCTGCGCCACCACTTCCTGATTGATCAGCGTATCGCGCAACGCGGTGCGTATTTCGGGTGAATCCGGCTGTTTGCCGGCGGCGCGCATTTTGAGAATGGTGTCGAGCCGGGCCTGCGGAATTTCCACACCGTTGACTTTGGCGACCTGCGCGTGCGCAGCGGGCAGCAGCAAAATCATTGTCGCAACAGACACCGTAGCCAAGGCGGCGGCAAGCGGAGTGAAAATGGGGTGACGAACGTGCATAAATTAAATTCCCTGATGGTTAGATTTCTTTCGGTGCATAAGCCTTGATCGACAAGGCGTGTATTTCAGTTTGCATCATTGGGCCGAGCGCATCGTAAACTAAACGATGCCTTGCGGGCAACGATAGACCGTTAAATTGCGCTGAAACCAGCAGCAGTTGATAGTGTCCGCCGCCGCCCTTGGCGCCTTCATGGCCGATGTGCTGGCCTGATTCGTCCATGATTTCGAGGGACTCGGGCGCCAGCGCGGCGAGGCGCATCCGCATGTGTTCGATGGTATTCATTTAAAGGTCTGCGGTAAAGACTATGCAGGCAGAAAAGAGTTCTGGCTATTCAGGATTCTTATCCTGAACGTGTTTGCCCAGCATAACGGCCTGGCCCACCACAAAAACCAGCATCAGGCCCATACCGCCAAACAGTTTGAAGTTGACCCAGGTGTCGGTCGAATAGTAAAACGCCACAAACAAATTGAGCACGCCCATTGCTGCAAAAAACACAATCCAGCTCAGCAGCAGCTTCCCCCAAATCGCATCAGGCAGCGTCAGGGTTTTTTCCATCATGGCGCGTATCAGGTTCTTCTTGAAAGCCAGCGCGGCGACACCCAGTGCTGCGGCGAACAACCAGTACAGCACCGTGGGTTTCCACTTGATGAAAGTTTCGTTCTGCAGCAGCAGGGTGGCCCCGCCAAACACCGTAATGACGCCAAGGCTGACCCACAGCATCGGTTCAACCTTGCGGTGCCTGAACCATACCCAGCCGATTTGCACAAAAGAGGCAGCAATGGCGACTGCGGTGGCTTCGTAAATGCCATACAGCTTGAACGCCACGAAAAACAGAATCACGGGGAACATGTCGAACAAGAACTTCATGGCGTCAAACCTTTGCTGATTTACGATTTTTCAAACTTGAGCGATGCCGAGTTGATGCAATAACGCAGGCCTGTAGGCTGGGGGCCGTCTTCGAACACGTGACCCAGATGTGCATCGCAACGGCTGCACAAAACCTCGGTGCGGCGCATAAAAAAGCCATTGTCTTCTTCGGCGGCCACATTTTCTACGACAGCAGGCTGCCAAAAACTCGGCCAGCCGGTGCCGGATTCAAACTTGTGCTCGGCTTTGAATAACTCGGCGTCACAACAAATGCAGCGGTAGACGCCCTGCTCGTGGTTGTCGCAATAGGCGCCGCTGAATGCGCGTTCGGTGCCTTTTTTGCGTGCGACATCGAACTGCTCCTGGGTGAGCATTTGTTTCCATTCGGTGTCGGATTTTTTAATTTTCTCGCTCATGTCACTCCCGCTGGGTGGAGGGTTGCAATGGTCAGCACCGCACTAAAGTACTTTTCCCGGATTCATAATGCCCTGCGGGTCAAGCGCGCGCTTGACCGTGCGCATGAGATCAATTTCGACCGGATCCTTGTAGCGCACGAGTTCAGCAACCTTGGCAATGCCAATGCCATGTTCGGCGCTGAAACTGCCCTTGTATTGTTTGACAATATCGTAGATCACGGTGGTCACATCATGGGCCTCGCGCGCGGCAGCATCGCTGCGCAAGCGGCCTGCGACATAGGTGTTGTAGTGCAAATTGCCGTCGCCGAGGTGGCCAAAGCAAATGATGTTGGTGCCTTTGAAATGCTTTTCCAGCGCCGCTTGCCCGTCGCGGATGAAGGCCGGGATTTCACCCACAGCGACTGCAATATCGTGACGGTACAGCATGCCACTCTCACTACGGGCGGCTTCCGGTATGGATTCGCGGATGCGCCACAGCGCTTGCGACTGGTTGTGATTTTCAGCCAACATGGCGTCGGTGACCAGACCTTGTGTCATGGCCTCTTCCAGCGCGCTTTCGAGTGCCACACGCAAGGTATCGCCGGGCGATGAATCACCCAGTTCGGTCAGCACGTACCACTGATGTGGCGTATTGAGCGGATCGCGCACGCCGGGAATATGCTTCATCACCAACTCCAGGCAGGCGCGCGAAATCAATTCAAACGCGTTGATACGGTCGCCAAAATGCTGGCGCAGCAACGAAAATAAGTTCAGCGCGGCATCGGGTGAAGGCACGGCCAGCCACGTGGTAGCGGTGGCGCTGGGTTTGGGAAAAAGTTTCAGCACTGCCGCGGTGATGATGCCGAGCGTGCCTTCCGCGCCGATGAACAGATGCTTCAAATCGTAGCCGGTGTTGTCCTTGCGCAGCGAACGCAGACCATTCCAGATACGTCCGTCGGGCAGCACGGCTTCCAGTCCCAGCACCAGATCGCGCGTATTGCCGTAGCGCAGTACGTTAACGCCGCCGGCGTTGGTGGATAAATTGCCGCCGATCTGACAACTGCCTTCGGCGCCCAGCGACAACGGAAACAAGCGGTTTGCATCCACTGCCGCTTGTTGAATGTTGGCGAGCACGCAGCCGGCTTCGACCGTCATGGTGTTATTTAACGCATCAACGTTGCGGATGCGATTCATGCGGCCCAGTGCGATAACCACCGGGTTCAATTTGGCGTCGGGCACCGTGGCGCCGCACATGCCGGTGTTGCCGCCTTGCGGCACCAGCGGGGTGCGGGTTTCGGCGCAAATTTTGACGATGGCGGCGACCTGCTCAACATTCGCAGGACGCACCACTGCCGCCGCTGCACCGTGATAAATGCCGCGCCAATCGTTGATATAGGGTTCGAGATCGGCGGCATCCGTGAAAATGCCTTGCACGCCTACGGCGGCGCCGAGACGGTTGATGGTGGCGGTGCGGGATACGCTGGACATGGTTCTATCGAATCGGGAAAACGCGATTCTAACATTCCGCCCTGAGATTACTGAGCAAGTGTTGCGTGGACGCCCGTGAAACACAGCGTCAACAACCTTACCGCAAAGACGCAAAGACGCAAAGGAAACGCAAAGAAATTCAAGATACGATCGGAATAGGGCTTCCTTTGCGATACCTTTGCGTCTTTGCGTCTTTGCGCCTTTGCGCCTTTGCGGTGAGTCTTGTGGTTTGGTGTAAGCTTTGTCTTACCCGTATCGACTGGCACACGTGCAACAAGTCACGCAAAGCAGGGCTTTCCTTATGCCGCACTTCGTTGTATCGATTCTAATGATGCTGTTAGCGCTAACCGCGCAGGCGCAAGAGTACCCCTCGCGCGCAGTGACGCTGGTGGTGCCGTATCCGCTGAGCGGACCCACCGATATACGTGGTTCGTCGCGCATGACCAAAACTTACAAGTTGATGGCCGCAAATGCGCCGCCGGCGATCTCCGATACGCTAAGCCGCATTGTGCAGCAGACGATACGTTATGAATCTAAACATCCGGTGCTGCTGGAACGTCAACCCGGCGGCGCCACCACGCGCGGCGCGCAGCATGTGGCGCGCGCAGCGGCGGATGGGCATACGCTGCTGATGGCGAGCAACGAAACCATAGTGCTCACACCGCATTACGCTTTTGATGTGGGCTACGATCCCACACGCAATTTTGAGTTGGCGGCGCCGCTGGTTGACATGCCGTTCGTGCTGATGGTCAGCACGGGGCTGCCGTTCAAGACGTTTGAGCGCTTGATTTTCTACATCAAAGTGCGTCCCGGTGAAATAAATTACGCCTCGTCGAGCGATGGCAGCACCGGCCACCTTGCCGGTGAATTATTGCGCCGCGTGGCAGGGCTCGACATGGTGCATGTGTCGTATAACGGCGGGCTTGCAGCGCTCAACGGCGTCGCCAAAGGACACGCTTCATTGATGTTTGCCGCGCTGCCGCTGGCACTGCCCTATCTCAACAGCGAGCATTTGCGTGCGCTGGCGGTGGCCAGTCCGCGCCGTGCCGAATTGTTGCCGCAATTGCAAACGTTGACGGAGTCAGGCATCGCGGGTGCGGATGTGACCGGCTGGTTTGGGGTGTTCGCACCCAATGGCGTATCGCCTAACGTCATACGCTGGTTGAATGAACGTATATCAGAATCGGTAAACGAGACGTCAACGCGTAATGCATTACTTGTGCTGGGACTGGAACCGGTACGCGGCACGCTCTCGGATTTTGCGACACGCGTATATACCGAAAGCGAGCGCTGGGGGCCGCTGTTGAAAGCGGCGCGCATTCCAGGCCGCAACGCCTCGTGAATGCGTTGCAACAAGAGCCAGAACAAAGCGCGTTGTGACGCCGAACTTGCAGCACACATAGCCTGCCGCGGTGATGTTGCGAAGTATCGCACTCAGTGTGCGACCTCTGCCGTACGCGCGGCAAAACCGGCTTGAATTAAGCTAAAGTGCTCAGGTGCGCCGCTTGCGCGTGGATACCGTATTGCGCAGCACACCGATTTTTTCAATTTCGGATTCTATTTCGTCGCCGTTTTTTAAGTACCACGAGCCTTCGCCCTTGTAGCCGGCGGCGACACCCGCGGGTGTGCCGGTGGAGATGATGTCACCGGGGTAGAGGCCGGCGTGCGAGTACCATGCCACTTGCGCGGGGATATGAAAAATCTGCGTGCCGGTATTGGCGTTCTGGCGCACCGCGCCATTGACGCGCGTGATCAGCCGCAGATTGTGCGGGTCGGGAATTTCATCCTTGGTGACGACCCACGGGCCCAGCGGCGCCGCGGTGGGGAAATTCTTGCCGATCATGATGTTGCCTTCCTTGCGCTCGGCGAATTGCACATCGCGCGCTGACACGTCGTTCATGATGGTGTAGCCGAAAATATGTGCGTAGACTTCTTCCGGCGGCACGTCATGACAGACGTCGGCGATCACCACCGCAAGTTCGGTTTCGTAATCGAGCATTTCGGTCCAAACCGGTTTGCGGATGACGTCGCCATTTGCGATCAGCGTATCGACATGCTTGATGAAACCGGCGGGGCGCGAATAGGCGGCACTGCCGACTTCGGTGGCATGGCCGGAGTAGTTCTTGCCGATGGCCATGATTTTTCCGGGGATAAGCGGCGGGCGCGCGGTTACCGCGGTCAACGACACGATGTGCTCGTCATTGCCGGCTTTGAGGCGCTGTTCGGCCTGCGCGAATACGTCGCGCACACGGGCGAGGCCATCTGCGCCGCCATTGATGCAATCGATCAGGGAATCGGGCAGGCCGCGTCCGCTTTTGGCTGCGGTGATGTCAAGCGCCTGACCATTTGAAAGCAGCACGCCGAAATGATCAACGCGGGCACGTGAGGGGCGAAAACTGAGCAGCTTCATGGCTTCTCCTTTTCAGTAGACTCTTCGGGCAGCATTATCGATCGGAACAACTACAGCAGCGTCAAATCGTAAACGACCTTCGCGCATACTACCAGCGGCCAGCCGAAACTGGAAACTTCAAGAATGATTCGGCGCTCAGCGCCCTGCTTTCCGGCACGCTGTATACGCTATTTTGATCGCGGTTGGCGTAGCGCTGCTGTGGCTGGACGCGCGGGGTCGCACCCCTGCACCGTATAGCCGCGACCTTGTCAAATCAGGTAAAATCCACTCCCTTTAGATGGCAAAGCGAGAAGTGGCAAATCGCTCTGCCATTGTTTTTAAAACAAGATTTTCAATAACAGGAGGGACGGCAATGACATCGACCGCCGCCACTATAGTCCGCACCATTTCGAATATCGATGCGCCATCCTATGTGAACCACGCGAAGCTGAAAGCGTGGGTGGCCGAAGTCGCGCAACTGACCAAACCCGAGCACATTGTGTGGTGCGATGGATCGCAGTCCGAGTACGAGCGCCTGTGCGCCGAAATGGTAGCCACCGGCATGCTGATCAAGCTCAACCAGCAAAAGCGCCCGGGTTGTTATCTTGCCCGTTCCGATCCCGATGACGTGGCGCGCATGGAGGACCGCACCTTTGTGTGCAGCAAAAACAAAGAGGATGCAGGCCCCAACAATAACTGGGTGGCGCCCGAGGAGATGCGCTCGACGCTGACCAAAATCACGGAGGGCTGCATGCGGGGCCGCACCATGTATGTGATTCCCTTCAGTATGGGGCCGCTGGGTTCGCACATTTCGCACATCGGCGTTGAATTGACCGACTCGCCGTATGTGGTGGTGAGCATGCGCGTAATGACGCGCATTGGCCGCGCCGTGCTGGAACTACTGGGAACCGACAAGTTCTTTGTGCCCTGTCTGCACAGCGTGGGCGCGCCGCTGGCGCCGGGCCAAAAGGATGTGGAGTGGCCCAGCAACAAGCAGCACAAATACATTGCGCATTTCCCCGAAGAAAAACTCATCTGGTCGTTTGGCTCCGGCTACGGCGGCAATGCGCTGCTGGGCAAAAAATGTTTCGCGCTGCGTATTGCGTCGATCATGGCGCGCGAACAGGGCTGGCTGGCGGAACACATGCTGATTCTGGGCATCCAGCCGCCGGGCGGCAAAAAGCATTACATCGCGGCGGCATTCCCCAGCGCCTGCGGCAAGACCAATCTGGCGATGCTGATTCCGCCGAAAGAATTGCCGGGCTGGAAAGTCACCACCATCGGCGAAGATATTGCATGGATCAAACCCGGCGCGGATGGCCGGCTTTACGCGATCAATCCGGAAGCCGGCGCATTCGGCGTAGCACCCGGCACTTCGGAATATACCAATCCCAACTGCCTGGCTGCGCTCAAAAAAGATACGATTTTCACCAACGTGGCCATGACACCGGAGGGCGACGTGTGGTGGGAAGGGTTGTCACAAACCCCGCCGATGAATCTGACCGACTGGCGTGGCAAGCTGTGGGATCCGGACGGCGGAAAACCCGCCGCGCATCCGAATGCGCGCTTTACCATGTCCGCCGCGCAAATTCCTTGCATAGACCCTGACTGGGAAAACCCGGCGGGTGTGCCGATCAGCGCCTTCCTGTTCGGCGGCCGCCGTACCACCACGGTGCCACTGGTGGTGGAAGCGCGCGATTGGACACATGGTGTTTATATGGCCGCGACCATGGCCTCCGAAACCACCGCGGCCAGCGTGGGTAAAATGGGCGTGGTACGCCGTGATCCTTTCGCCATGCTGCCGTTCTGCGGCTACCACTTCGGCGATTACTTTAATCATTGGCTCAACATCGGTAAGTCGCTCAAGCAAGCGCCAAAAATGTTTGCCGTCAACTGGTTCCGCCGCGACGAGCACGGCAAATTCATGTGGCCGGGTTTTGGCGACAATATGCGCGTGCTGAAATGGATCATCGAGCGCTGCGAGGGCAAGGGCGGCGCCACCGACACGCCCGTCGGAAAAATGCCGCGCTACGAAGACATGGAATTGAGCGGCATCAGCGGCTTCTCCAAAGCCGCGTTTGAGAAGCTAACCGAGGTCGACGGCGCGCTGTGGAAGGAAGAAGTGAAAGACCACGAGCGTTTATTCGGTGAACTTGCGGCGCGTATGCCGGCTGCGATGATCGAGCAGCACAAGCAGTTGGAGAGGGCGCTGTAAGTTGCTTCGCGCGTAGTGTTTGTCGCGAAACAGAATCAGAATCTGCAGGGTGGGCAAAACGTTTTTTGTTTTGCCCACGGCGTCGAACGTGAATTCACTGCACCGCGTGGGCACAAAGTGCGTGCCCACCCTACAAATTCTCTAAAAAATCGTTGACATCGAACAGAGTATCTACACTCGCGGTCACGGTGTGTACCCGTCCGTAAGCGTGTGCAAAAACGCCACGATATCGTCGATCTCTTCATCGTTGAGTTGCGGACGCTGCCCGGGACGGCGTTGATACGGCGGCGTGTCGATATCGACGTTGGCGTGGTACTGCGCCGGCAGGTCATTAAACTTCCTGCTTTCGGGAAACCACTTTTTCGGATCGGTATCGCGCGTGGCGTAGAAGGCCACGGCATCGCGCAAGTTATCGAAAAACCCGTTGTGCATGTACGGCCCGGTCAGCGCAATATTGCGCATTGTAGGGGTCTTGAACAGGCCGCACTCGGAGAGGTCTTTGGCGGCTTTGGCGCCGGACATCGGCACGCGCTCGCACAGGCCTAAGTCGTGGAACGACGCGTCGGCGTTTTTCGGTATACGTGTGCTGCGCGGCGTGCCGAGTGCGTGATAGGTAAAATCGGTAAACAGTGATTTCGCGGGATCGTGCGACGCTTCGTCGACGCTGTGGCAGGACGCGCAGTTGCCTTTCTGGCGTATGGTGAACAGGCCCAGTCCGCGCTGTTCCTGCTCGCTAAACTTCGCCTGCCCGCGTACCACGTGATCGAATTTCGAGGTAAACGGCTGGAACACGCGCGTGCGCTCGAAGGCGGCAATCGAGGCGGCTACCGCGTCCAGAGCCGCGTCGGGTTTGTCAAAAATGCCGGCGCCCCACACCTTGCGAAATTCGGCGGCATAAGGGCCCGCGGCGACTTTGGCGATCAGCGCGGGCGTGTCGGGGTTGTTCATTTCCAGCGGATTGAAAAACGGGCCCTTGGCCTGATCTTCGAGTGTGTCGGCGCGACCGTCCCAAAACAGCCCGCCTGCCGGCACGCGTTTGCCGTCCTTGACGATGTAGCCAAAGGGCGGCGCTGCGGCAAGATACATCGCGGTGGGTGTGTCGCGTGTGCCGAAGGTGCCGGGACGGCTGCCCAGCGCCACGCCGATGGCAGTGTTGTTATTGCCGGTGAATGCACGTGCAGGGTCGTGGCAGGAAGCGCACGCTTGCCCGGCAGGTTCAGACAGCCGGGTATCGAAAAAAAGGCGCAAGCCCAGACGTTCACGCGGCGCGAGACTCATCTCATCCATGCCGACTGAAAAGCCCTGCGCTGGTTGCTTCTGCGCTGATGGCGCGGCCGCAAAAAAACTGCAAAAAATCCCGATGACAGCAGGAACGAGCCACTTTAGTTTGATAATGCTGCGACGCATGCTGCACGTTATACTAATGCTTGATGCTTCTGGCAACCGGTGGCTGAAATGGTGCGTGAAAGGACGGATCGTATGGTCGAATGGGTGCGGCGCGGTGTTGCTGCGGTATGCATGGCAACCCTGGTGTGGCCAGCGCCGGCTGCGGCGCAGATGGATCAGGCGCGCGCGGCGTTCGACAAAGAAGACTATGCGGCGGCGTATGGGCTGTACAAGCCTGCCGCCGATCAGGGCACGGCCGAGGCGCAGTATCGCGTTGCGCTGATGCACAAATTCGGCTGGGGCGCGCAACGGGATCACACAGTTGCAGCGCGTTTGTTTCGCGCGGCTGCGGAGCAGGCGCACGCCGAGGCGCAATCGGAACTGGCAATTTATTACAAGGACGGACGTGGCGTCGCCAAAGACATGGCGCAATCCGCCGCGTGGTTTCAAAAAGCCTCGGCGCAGGGCGTGGGCATCGCGCAACTGAACCTCGGGCGCTTTTATCTGGCAGGCACAGGTGTGGAAAAAGACCTAGTGGCCGCATATTACTGGCTGACGGTGGCGGCGCTAAACGGCTATATCGACGGCATGGCGTTGCGCGTGCCCGCGGCCAAGGAATTGACGCCAGAGCAGATTGCGGAAACCGAAGCGCGCGCGAAGCAGGCGCGGCGCCGGTAAAATTTATTACAATAATCCGGAGGAAACGTTTTATGCACACCAGATCAATATTCAAGATGCTGACGTTTGCGGTTATCGGCTTTAGTGCGGCACTACATGCTGCACCATTCGCCTATGTCGCGAACGAACGTTCCGGCAACATTTCAGTGATTGATGTTGCTACTGACTCGGTAGTTGCAACATTTGCCGCAGGCAAGCGTCCGCGCGGCATGGCAGTATCGATAGATGGAAAAACGCTTTACGTGAGTGACCAGCCTGCCAATGCGCTGCAAATCGTGGATGTCAGCACTCGCAAAATTACCAATAGGGTCGAACTCGGCGAATCACCCGAAGGGGTTTACCGTTCGCCGGACGGCAAGCTGCTGGCGGTGGCCGTCGAAGAAGACAACTCTGTGCATTTTATAAACACCGCCACCGGCAAGCGCGAATTTCAGGTGAAGACCGAAGGCGAAAATCCTGAGCATGCGGTGTTTAGCCGTGATGGCAGATGGGTCTACGTCAGCGCGGAAGAATCCGAAGTGGTGGACGTGATCGACGTGGCCGCGCGCAAAGTAATCACCACCATCAAAGTCGGCAAGCGGCCGCGCGGCATCGGCTTCACGCCCGATGGCAAATTTGCCTATGTTGCCTGCGAGCTGGCGAACCGGGTTTACGCTATCGACGTGGCATCACACAAGGTGATCGCGACCATACCGGCAGGGGTGCGCTCGAACGGCATAGCGGTGCATCCGAACAGCAAAACCATCTATGTCTCCAACGGCGCGGATGGCACGGTGAGCGTGATCGATGTCGCCAGCAACAAAGTCACCAAGACAATCAGCGTCGGTCAGCGACCGTGGAATATGGCGATTACCGCGGATGGCAAAAAGCTCTATGTCGCCAATGGGCGCTCCAACACGGTGACGGTTATCGATACGGAAAAGCTCAACAAGGTGAGCGATATCCCTGTCGGCGATATGCCGTGGGGTGTGTATATTCCGTAGCGCTTGGTGATGGAATAGTTATTTTCTATTCAACAACTTAACATCACATACTGGCGGAGTTAGTGTCCGCCCAAGTGAAATCCAGAAAAATCCAGATTCGTCCATCTTCATAGATAATTTAATAGGGGAAAGTGACTAGATTGTCTTGACACGTCCAGTACCGTCCGGCACTATCCATAAATAATTTGTGGGTTGGTTTGAGGGTTTTTGTGGGTTGGATTGTGGAGGAGGGACATGGCGCGTTTGACCAACAGGCTGTCACCGAAGGCGGTAGCCAGTAAGAAAAAGCCCGGCAGTCACGCCGATGGCGGCGGGCTGTATCTTCAAGTGGGCAAGTCCGGCAGCAAGGCATGGCTGTACCGCTTCATGTTGAACGGGCGGGCGCGGGAAATGGGGCTGGGATCGTTGCAGGTGCGCACACTCGCCGAAGCCCGCGACGAAGCCGCCAAAGCCCGCAGGCTGCTTCGGGACGGTATCGACCCCATTGAGGCGAGGGACGCCGAAGATAAACGCAAGGCGCTCGAATCCGCACGCTCCATGACCTTCGGGGAGTGTGCCAAAGCCTACATCGACGCGCACAAGGCGGGCTGGAAGAACGCCAAGCATGCCAGCCAGTGGACGAATACCCTTGAGACCTATTGCGGGCCGGTATTCGGCGCACAGCCGGTGCAGGCGGTCGATACCCCGCTGGTGTGCAGGGTAATCGAACCGATGTGGACGGAAAAGCCCGAAACCGCCAGCCGCCTGCGCGCCCGCATTGAAAGGGTGTTGGATTGGGCAATGGTGCGCGGCTACCGGGACGGCGACAACCCGGCGCGGTGGCGTGGTCACATGGACAAGCTGTTGCCCATGCTCAAGAAAAAGAACCGCGTAACGCACCATGCCGCCCTGCCGTTCGACCGTGTAGGTGAGTTCATGGCCGACCTGCGCAAACAGGAAGGGTTCGCGGCGCGCGCCCTTGAGTTCGTGATACTGACGGCCACCCGCACCAGCGAGGTTACGGGCGCACGATGGGACGAATTCAATCTCAGCACCGGGGTATGGACGATACCCGGCGAGCGCATGAAGGCGGGCAACGAGCACCGTGTTCCGCTGTCGCCGGCTGCGGCTGCGCTGATCAAGAACATGAGCACGATACGCCTGAACGATTGGGTGTTCCACGGTCAGCGTATCGGCAAGCCCCTGTCAAACATGGCCATGCTGGAATTGCTCAAGCGCATGGAGCGCAGGGATATCACCGTTCACGGCTTTCGCTCCACCTTCAAGGATTGGGCATCCGAATGCACGAACTACCCGCGCGAAGTCACCGAAATGGCACTGGCGCACACCATCGGCGACAAGGTGGAAGCTGCCTACCGGCGCGGCGACTTGTTCGAGAAGCGGCGCCTACTGATGGCGGAATGGGCGAAACACTGTGAACGCATCAAGCTGCCCGGCAAGGTGTTATCGCTGCGGCGCAAACGGGCATAACCGCCCCCCGGAAGGCTTCCAGGTAAACGACGGCGATTGGCTCCACATATAATCCTTGAAAATCGGACAGTGGTGTCCGATAATATATCGATAAGCAAGGCAGCGGGCGATGCGTGGTAACGAGTTCATCCGCAAGATTCTAAAACACGCGAAGGCAACCGGTATAGCGTGCGAGTGGCGACCGGATCGCGGCAAGGGTTCGCACGGTGTGTTGACCTTGGGGGATAGGCGGACGGTGGTGCGCAACCCCAAGGACGAATTAAAGACCGGCGCCTATCACGGCATGCTTAAGCAGCTTGGGCTTAGCGAGCGAGACATATTCTAAGGAGTGGAACATGTTGCAGTTTACCTACCCGGTGAAACTCACGCGGGATCGCAAAGACGGCGGCTACGTGGTGAGTTGTCGGGATATCCCAGAAGCGATCACCCAAGGGGATTCCATCGAGCACGCCCTGTCCGAAGCTGAGGGCGCGCTGCAAGCCGCAATCGAGGGCCGGATCGAGGATGGCCTTGATGTTCCCGCGCCGTCGCGTGCGAAAAGCGGCGAGCGCATGGTTCCGACGCCAATCACTACCGCGCTCAAGGCAGCCGTCTACACCGAAATGCGCGAGCAGCAGGTATCGAAGTCAGAACTCGCGCGGCGCATGCACGTCAACGAAAAAGAAGCGCGGCGCATGCTTGATCCACGACACCCGACGCGGGTGCCTACGCTTGAACGTGCGCTGGCGGTCTTGGGCCGGCGGGCAGAGATCGCGGTGAGTTGAGGTAAGTCCGCCCCACGACGAGGGCGGCTTAATGTGAGCACAAATCAATGGTATTGACGTAATACCGTTACATGGCAATGCGGCCTGAAAAGACAACGGGGCATGGGCGGAGCGTACTTGGCGTCGCGCACATGCCCTTGACTACTATATCAATTTCAATATAATCCCATGAAGCCAGTAACTTGGATAGGCGACAGTCGGCAGTCTGTGAAGGAATTCACGCCAGCGGCACGGCAGCGGGCAGGGCGGCAACTGGCGAGGGTGCAGGATGGCTTGGAACCCGAAGACTGGAAGCCGATGCCATCCATCGGTATCGGTGTAAGGGAAATTCGGGTGCGCGAGAATGGCGCGTATCGGCTGATCTACGTGGCGAAGTTTTCCGAGGCGATCTACGTTCTTCATGCCTTTGAGAAGAAATCACGCAAGACGCCGAAGCTGGATATTGAGCTTGCGCGCACGCGGTTCAGGGCGCTGGTGAACGAAAGGAAGATGAAATGACCGAACGATTGAAGATGGAGCGCGGCAGCGGTAACGTGTTCCTTGATATTGGGTTCTCGCCAGAAGAAGCGCAAAACCTGCATTTGCGCTCAGAATTGATGACGCGCGTGGAGCGCTATGTAAAGCGCGGCGGCACAACACAAACCGAAGCCGCACGCGCCCTCGGTATCACGCAGCCACGGCTTAACGACCTGCTGCGCGGCAAGATCGATAAATTCAGCCTTGATGCGCTGGTCAACATGCTCGGTCACGCAGGAATGCGCGTTGAACTGCGGGTGAAGAAAGCGCCGGAATCGCGCCTGAGAAAAGCGGCGTAGGCATGGCAAGGGCATTCGACAGCATCAAGAAGGGATTGCAGGAAGCCATCGCCCACCAAAAGGGCAAGGCCCTTGGCGTGAAGACCCACAAGACTACCAAGCGCGCAGCAAAGAAGCCGCTGCCGCCAAGCGTGCCACATGAGCCGTGGCTGGTTGAGCGCCTGAAAAACCCGAAGATGTCCTCCATAAGCCGTTGGTAGCGGCTTTTCCGTATGAGAGGCTGTGAATTTTTCAATTCCAGCAGTTGCCATTAGTGCGCAGAGGTAATTCACCCCGCTGCGGGATGAAATATGTAATACGCATAAAGTTACTCACTAGCCACCGTTCATTTGACGATTTCCCTGCTTTTTCTACCTTCAGCCTGCCATTTCTGGAATTCCAGACGTGCCTGTCCCTATGCCGATCAGCTCGGGTGCGAGCCGCAACGTACGCATCAGGTTATGCGCCAAGGCAAACAGTAGCGCCACCGCCTTCACTTTCTTCAATCCACGCACCGGCAACAGCACCAGACCGCGATTCCTGGCTTGGGCATTGACGCATTCAGCCGTGGCCGCACGTTCCTTGTAAAGTTCCTTGGCCTCTGCCGTAGCCATCCGCTCCCGCCAGTCGCCCACTGCAGGACTGTCCCCAGGCTTTCTCTGATACGGATCAACGACCGGATCGGGTGCCACCTGAACATCGGTCACCGCCTTGGTTTCTGCCTCCTCGTGCGTCGCCTTCTTCTTGGCTTTTGGTTTGGGCACGGGAGCAATCACCCGCGTCTGTTGCGCAACAGCATCAATCTGATCGTGCGCCGGGAACCCCCCATCTACCAGCCAGTCGCCGGGCGCTTGCCCACAACGTTCTACGACCTGTTTCACCAGAGGCGCCATCTGTCCCATGTCACTGCCGGTGGTGACGACATCGACGCCCACAATCACCTGAGTTTGCGTGTCGCTGCCAAATTCGATGTTGTACGCCGGACGAAATCCACCATCGCCCATCTTCATTACCGTCGCCTCGGCGTCGGTGGTCGATGCGCGAGCGTCTTCGGGTTTCTTGCCTTGCCGCTTCTTGATGTCGGCCAGTTCCGGCAGGCGCGCCAAAGCCGCTTCGATGCGGGCTTCACGTGCTAGCGCGGCGCGGGCTTGGGCTGCTGCCTTGCCCCGTGCTGGTGCGCTTGGATCGTCGCTGATTTGCTGCTTGAGGGCCGCAACCC
>CAMBCF010000079.1 GCA_945864585.1 Bordetella parapertussis
AACGCGAAATCCTTGAGCGGGTCATACTCGAGCTTGGTACCCAACGCGGCGTTGGTGGCCAGGCCCGTGGATGATCCCATCAACAGCGTGTGACCATCCGGTGCGGCGCGCGCAACCATCGTATGGGCGATCGCGGTGCCCGCGCCGGGGCGGTTGTCGGCGACCACGGCCACGCCAAATTTGTCGGCGAACCAGGCACCGAACGCACGCGCCAGCGGATCGGCTGATCCCCCAGGTGGAAACGGCACAAGCATGCGAATAGGACGCGTCGGATAGGCGATTTCCGCTGCGCGCGCGCCACCAACCGCCGCGAAGAAAACTAAAGCAGCAAACGCGGCCCGGCGCAGGCAATGCTCAAGGCATGCGGGCGCGCGCTTGTTGTGTCCGTCAGAAAGGATAAAGATGGTGTTGGTGAGTTTCATTAGTATCTCCTCGCAACCAAATCGCCAGCTGACACGCCCGGTACCACCAGTATACGCCGCTGTCGATGATTCGATACGCGACGGGACTACAGATCAACGATTTTGCCGGAACAGGGGCAGTGGATATCTTCAATCCGCGGGATTTCCGGGCGGCCAAGACGGCGCTGACGACGACGATGCCAGCCTATAATTCAATGGGTTGCCTCTGTCAGCCGTCGGGGCGGTTCCTTTCTATGGATCACCAGCGCATACGCACCGGTCACGATCAACGCCACCGGCGCAGTATCGCGTTCGAGGTCATAGGGCAGCTTGGCGCGGAGCGCCACCTGTATCGTATCAGCGCCGGTGACGAACGACAGCGTGTAACCATCCGGCGGCGATGCGGCAAGCCGCGCTGCCGCAATCGAACCGCTCGCTCCGGGGACGTTGACGACGATCACCTGCTGCCCCAGCACCGTGGACAATCGTTGCGCGACCGCGCGTGCCGTGAAGTCGGTCGCGCTGCCTGCGGTGTATCCCACAAGCACGCGGATCGGCTTCTCGGGATAAGCCTGTCCTGAGATCGTCGAAGTGGACTGCGCGATAGCATTGAGCGCGGAGAAATGCACGCACACTATGCCGAGCACGATCAAGCTGCACATCTGCCTTGCGGTTACTCCCATGCCGTCCTCTGGTCTTTCTTGCATAGTATCATCGCGACCTTGGCATCGACTGCTTTTCGCGGGCACTCGAATAATTGGATATCCTCGTCGTCAATCCGGACGTGCCGGCGAAAAGCGCCTCCGATCTAAAGTTGTATCGGGTTTCACGGTAGCCACCAAAAAAATAGGTGGACACCTATAGCGTCGAGCACCTACGACATGGTGCATGCTTATTCGCTCTCGCAACAGAGGGCCATCACCGCACGGTTACAATTGCGTTATTCTCAGATGAAAATCTCGATGCCCCCTTGTGGTGGCGAGACATAAAGGGAGAATTCAGATTGAATCAATCGCATAGGGTTCAGGTCGGAAAGCTACAGATTGAGTACGAACTAGCCGACTACACGGATCCTTGGAGACTGGACGAGCCGGAAACGATCCTGTTGCACCATGGCTACTGTCGCAATATGCATTTCTGGCGCAACTGGGTTCCCCTGCTCGCAGGGCACTATCGTGTGCTACGCCTCAGCGGACGCGGCTGTGGCGGCACCACTGTGCCACCACCAGAGGAACCTTACACGATGGACAGGCTGGTGGCCGATGCGATAGGCGTACTGGATGCGTTGTCGATACCGCGCGTCATCTGGGCGGGCGAATCGTCTGGCGGCATTCTCGGGCTTGCCACGGCACTACAACACCCCCAGCGCATTAGCGCATTGGTACTGTGCGATACGCCTTTCAAGATTGCCCATACGGTCGCCACAGCCTACAACCTCGGTGAATCTGACTACGCCTCTACTATCAGGAAGCACGGATTCAGGGCATGGTGCGAGCAGACGCTGCCCTATAGAATCGATCTATCCAGGGCGTCTAAGGCATTACGGCAATGGTACGTCGACCAGATGGGTTCCGCGCCGGCACACATTGCCATTTCCCATCACCTGATGGCGGTGGATACGGATATCTGGCCGCGCATTGCGGAAATCGCGTTGCCGACGCTAGTTATGGTTGGCGCAGAAAGCCAGTTGGCAAGCGGCGACAAGATGATCGAAATGCGTTCGCGCTTGCCGAACGCGAAACTTGTGAGTTTCGAAGGCTATGGTCACGGTATTAATCTGCTGGCGTCAGAGCGCTGCTGTTCGGAAGTGCATACGTTTTTACAAAACCGGAGCGTGCCCCAAACGCATTAATTCGTTTCTAAAAGAGCGTGGCTGGCGACTGAGTTATAACATGTTGTTTTTAAATAGATTTTTTAAGGATGAATCATGGGCGTAACCGAACAGTTGGCCAGATTCGCCATCGAGTCTGATGACCGGTTTCTGACCGATACTCTGCTCGATGCAGCAAAGGCAAAGGTACTCGATACCTTCGCCACCATGATCGCGGGCTCGCATGCACCATCGGCTCGTATTGCGCTACAGACCATTCGCGAGATTGGCGGAATTGCACAAGCTACGGTCATCGGCTGGGGAGATCGGAGTTCGATGCCACATGCCGGGTTCATCAACGGCATCAGTGCGCATGCGCTAGAATACGACGACAACACCGCGGGTGCGGGGCATGTCAGCGGCTGCATCTTGCCCGGTTGTCTCGCTGTCGCCGAACACATGGACTTGTCTGGCCGTAAGCTGATCGAAGGATTTGCTATCGGCTTCGAGGTGTTCTGCCGCATGGCGCACGGACTTCGCCCCTTTATTATCGATCGTGGATGGCATCCCCAGGCTGTGATCGGTGGGCAAGGTGTTACGGCTGCAGCGTGCCGCATGTTCGAACTCGATCAAATGGCGACCAGAATGGCGATGGGTATCGTTGCCTCATCAGCCACCGGCGTACGCAAGAATGTCGGCTCCATGGGCAAGGCTTTTCATGTGGGCAACGGGGTGCGGGCCGGGCTCTTCGCGGCTATGCTAGCGCGCAATCAGTTTTTGGTGGATCCCGACATTATTGAGGGGTCTGACGAAAATGCTGACGGCCATGAACGTTTTGGCTTGGCCGATACATTTAACGGCATCGGCAACTATCGGCTTGAGCGCATGGTCGCGGATTTCGGTGCAACCTTCGAACTGGCGCGCAATACCACCATGGTTCGTTTACACCCTGGTTCCAGTGCACCAGGAGCGGCGATTGATGGGATGATAGATATGGCTATCGCACATGATCTGAAGGATGATCAAGTGGATGCCATCCTTCTTGAATGCACCCCCCAGTGCCTGGCGATTGCGCCGTACCGGGAACCGGTTGACGAATACAAAGCCAAGTTCTGCTTACGTTACACCATGGCCGTAGCGCTAATTGACAGGAAGGTGGGAATTGAACAGTACACGCCCGCACGTATCAGCGACGAACGTGTGCATCGCCTGATGCATCGTGTCACGGTAACCGTACCTGACGATTTGCAGCGACACAAAGGCCAATGGGGTGAGAACGGGGTGAACTGGGGCGAGGCTCGGATTACCGTGCAACTGAAAGACGGCTCAAAACTGAAACAGGCCTGCTCCCAGGCGAAAGGATGGCCGGAACGCCCGGCATCGTGGCAGGACCTGTGCGAAAAGTTCCAGGACTGTGCAGCGCCAGTGCTGGACGCGATGCAAATTCGCGACGCGATCGCCATGATAGCCGGGCTGGAACGTGTGCATTCCGTGCGTGAGTTGGTCAACCTACTCGTGCCGAGGCACGCTTCGTGACCACTACCGCACTGACGAGGGCAATCATCCTCCGCTTACCAATCATGCTGCGCCATTCAAGTTGGAAGTACATTTCGGGGTCATTACTGTGCATTACTTGGGCTGCAGCAGTGGCCCAAGGTTACCCGACCCGCGCGATTCGCATTATTGTAACTTTTCCACCAGGAGGGGGCGCCGATATCGTGGGTCGAGCCCTTGCGCCTCACCTGGCTGAGCAATTGGGACAACAAATTGTGATTGATAACCGCCCCGGTGCGAGCGGTATTATCGGCACGGAACTTGCCGCTAAGTCAGCACCGGATGGATACACGCTGCTGATTGGCATCACCGGTACGCTTGCAATCAATCCCTCGATGTTCCCGAAGCTGCCTTATGATTCAATACGCGATTTTGCACCTATCTCGCTCGCAGCGGTCGGGCCCAATATTCTTGTGGTACATCCATCGCTTCCGGTCAGGTCGGTTAAAGAGCGGATTGCATTCTGCAAACAGCACCCCGGAAAACTCAGCTACGCCTCATCCGGAACAGGCGGAGCACCTCACTTGGCTGGAGAACTGTTTAAGTCCATGGCTGGCGTCAACCTCGTTCACGTCCCATATAAAGGTGCCGCGCCAGCCACTATCGACGTACTCGGTGGGCACGTGCCGCTCATGTTTGCAGGTATGGGCGCAGCGCTGCCGCATATAGCGGGCGGCAAACTACGGCCGTTGGGCGTAGCAGGCCCCAAGCGATCCATGCAACTACCTGCGGTTCCCGCGATTGCAGAGTTTCTGCCCGGATTTTCCGCCGAAACGTGGTTTGGTCTTGTAGCGGCTCGCGGCACACCCGTATCAGTCATTGCACGGCTAAACGCCGTAATACATTCCGCGGCAAACAAAAAAGAAGTGAAAACATCATTGCAGTCCGGCGGCTACGAAGTCGTATTAAACACGCCAGTGCAATTTGCCGATTACATTATCGAGGAAACGAAGAAGTGGGCCAAGATCATAAAAGAGGCAGGCATAACATCCGAGTAGGACTAGCGTTATCCAGCGCAACATAGCGTACAGTGCACGCTATACCGCATGCGATCTTGCCAGCAACCAAAATTGACGATGTGCTCGACTCAACTTGCGCGAACAGACATCCCCACTGCTTTTACCAGTTCCTGATTGTGGATCAATTCTCGAGGGTATAGGAAATTGTTTTTATTGTTTTTTATCAACCACTGCCAACGCATCCGCACCGATCACGCCCGCGCCAGCCCTGCGCACAAATAGCGGGTTGATATCGAGCTCGCGCAAATCATCACGGCGTGCCCATGCCAACTTGGAGAGTTTGCACAACGCATCGGTTAACGCATCCACGTCACACGCCGCATGCCCGCGCACCCCACGCAGCACGGCGCTGCCCTTGAGTTCGCCGATCATCTCGTGCGCGGTTTCAACATCGAACGGCGCCACGCGATAACTCACGTCGTGCATTACCTCCGCCAGCGTGCCACCCAACCCCACGAGCACTGTTGGGCCGAACACGTCATCATTGATTACACCTGCGATCATCTCGACTGAATTTTCCACGCCTTCGCACGCGAGGTAGCCTTCGATATTTGCGTGTGGCGCGGCGCGTGCGATATCGTGTTGCATCGCGCTCATCGCCGTGTGCAACTCAGCACGATCACGGATGCCCAGCCGAACGCCGCCCACGTCGGATTTATGCGGCAGATCAGCCGATACCACTTTCAGTACCAGCGGATAACGCAGGTCATCGGGCACGGTGCTGGTGATCCATACATCGCGTGTCACCGCGATGCCCGCTTCGGCGAGCAAGGCCTTGCTGTGCACTTCATTCAGCGTCACGCACTCGGCGCTCGCCTGCGTGCGCTGGCAGGGCGCGACGGCCTCTGCCCGCAATACACGTGCGCGCTCGCGTGGATACACCACTGTTGCCGCTGCCACTTGCGCCAGACGCACGGGCGTGTCGAGCACGGGGATTCCCGCAGCGGCGAATATCGCGAATGCTTCCGTCACCGCCGCTGGCGGCGCACTGGTAAATACACTGATGGGTTTGCTGCTGCGCCGGGCATCGGCCAGCAGCCGCGCGCCATTGGCCGCCGCTTTGCCATCGACAGCAGAAAACATCACACACACTTGATCGATATTGTCATCGGCGAGAAATCCGTCGATCACACCGCCGAATTTCTGCACATTGGCATCGGATAACCAGCCGCCCACAAAATCTACCGGATTGCCGCGCGCTCCGACACCGAGCACGTGTGCTCGCAGCGCCTCGACCGTGGTGGGCGCGAGCACGGGAATTGCCAAACCCAATTCATCACAGGCATCGGCAAACACAATGGCTGCGCCACCGGACCCCCCCCGTGACCGCGACGCGCGGCCCTGCGGGCAATTTGCCCGTCGCAAACACGCGCGCAAGATCGGCCGCGAGTTCGATTTCGTTGACTTCGACAATGCCCGCTTGCTTTAGCGCCGCCTGATAGATGTCGTAACGCCCGGTCATGCTCGCGGTGTGCGAGGCCGCCGCGCGCTGGCCTTGTTCACGGCGGCCCGCCTTCCACAGTAAGATGGGTTTACCGAGTGACGCGGCCTTGTGGCCCAGGCGCATCAACTCGCGCCCACCGTTCAGCCCCGCTGGCAATTCTGGATCGACCGCGGCGGCACCTTTACCGATATTGTGGCCCGCCGCCCCGACGGCGCGCTGCTCACGCACAAGCTGCTGTCGGAAAATGCGGTTCAATACGACGACGCGGCGCTCGCCGGCATTCGCGACCTGCTCGGCGTGGCGCGCGACAAGGCTATACCCGCCGAACGCATCGCAGCAGTCAAAATGGGCACTACCATCGCCACCAATGCGCTACTGGAACGCAAGGGCGAGCCCACGGCGCTATTCATCACGCGCGGCTTTCGCGATGCGCTGCGCATCGGCTACCAGAACCGCCCGCGCATTTTCGAGCGCCACATCGTGCTGCCAGAGATGCTTTACACCGCTGTGCATGAAATCGATGAACGCATTGGTGCGCACGGTGCGACATTGACCCCGCTCGATTTGCAGCAGGCGCGGCGTGAAATCGCCACCGCTTATACCAGCGGCCTGCGCGCCTGTGCCATCGTGCTGATGCACGGCTACCGTTATCCGCAACACAAGCAGCAACTCGCCGTGCTCGCGTGCGAAGCAGGATACACTCAAGTGTCGGTGTCGCACGAGGTCAACCCGCTGATGAAGCTGGTGTCGCGCGGCGACACTACGGTGGCGGATGCCTATCTATCGCCGGTGCTGCGGCGTTACGTCGATCGCATCACACAAGAACTTCCCGGCGTGAAAGTGATGTTCATGCAATCGAGCGGCGGCCTCACCAATGCGCAGCGCTTTCACGGCAAGGACAGGGTGCTGTCGGGCCCGGCGGGCGGCGTGGTCGGCATGGCGCGCACCGCGCAAGGTGCGGGATTTGAGCGCATCATCGACTTCGACATGGGCGGCACTTCCACCGACGTGAATCGCCTTCCAGTGACACGGGATCATAATACATCGCGCCTATGCCGTTAGGGAATGACCTGTCTGTCAATCCACCCTGGCGTTGGCGTCCTTGATCACCTTCGCCCATTTCACGATTTCGCGCTTGATGAAGTCGCCGAACTCCGCAGGCGTGCCAGCCACCACTTCGGCGCCTTGCTTGGCAAAGCGTGCTGTCACCTCCGGGTTCTTCAACGCGGTGACAATCGCGGTGTTGAGGCGGTTGATGATGTCGGCAGGCGTTTTTGCAGGCGCCAGTACGCCGTACCAGATTTCACCAAGGTAGCCCGGCACTGTTTCCGCGATGGCGGGTACATCGGGCATCGCGGATGCGCGTTTGAGCGAGGTGACGCCGAGCGCACGCAGGCGGCCACTCTGGATCAGCGGCAGTGAGGGTATGAGTCCGTCTATCATTAACGGCGTCTCACCGGCAACCACTGCGACTCGCCCCGGCGTGCTGCCCTTGTAGACGATGCCGCTCAATTTGATGCCGGCCATGCTCGCAAACAGTGCCATGTTGAGGTGTGGGGTGGAGCCATTGCCCGCGTTCACGTAGTCGAGCCTGCCTGGATTGGCTTTGGCCAATGCAATCAATTCCTTGATATTTTTCGCGGGAATCGATGGGTGCGTGATCAACACCTGCGTGGTGTTGGCCACTTGCGTGATCGGCGCCAGATCGCGCTCAGGATCGAACGGCAGCTTCGCGCCATACAGTCCCGGATTGATGGCGATGTTGCCTGCGGACGCGACCAGGATGGTGTAGCCATCGGGCGTTGCCTTGGCCACTGCTTCGGTGCCTATGATGCCGTTGGCGCCTGCGCGGTTTTCAACGATGACCTGCTGTTTGAAAGCCTCGGTCAGCCGGTCGGCGACAAAGCGCGCCAACGTATCGCCGGTGCCGCCTGCGGCAATCGGCACCACCATGCGTATCGCCTTGGCGGGATAGGTTTGCGCGGATGTGGCGCCAGCGCCCAGCAACAGGCAAAGCAGTGTCGCGCAATACTCAGTAACGCGCACGTTTTTCTTCCGGCAGGCCATATTTTTCCTCGAGTGCTTTGACGTCATCCATGCCGACGATATCGAACCACTCGGTGAATGTTGCCATGTCCTTGACCAGATGGCCGACGGTGCCTTTATCGCGCAGTTCACGCAGGAACCGCCGCACCGCCGGTATCGCCGACAGGATGGCGAAGTTGGGATAGATCGCCAGTTTGAAGCCGAGTTTGGAGAGCTCATCCTTGTGCAGGTACGGCGTCTTGCCGCTGGAGGCCATGTTGAACAAGGTGCCGACTTTGAACGCTTTGGGAATCGCTGTGAGGTGCTCCATGGTGAGCGGCGATTCCACAAAGATCATATCCGCGCCCGCCGCTTCGTAGGCGCGGCCACGGTCGAGCGCGGCTTCAAAGCCTTCGACGGTCAGCGCGTCGGTGCGCGCGATGATGAAAAAATCGTCGTCGTTGCGCGCATCGCAGGCGGCCTTGATCTTGTTGCACATCTCAGCGGTGGACACCAGCGACTTGCCGGCGAGGTGGCCGCAGCGCTTGGGCAGCTCCTGATCTTCAAGGTGGATGCCCGCGACACCGGCTTTTTCGTAGGCGATGACGGTGCGCTGCACGTTGAGCGGATTGCCGTAGCCGGTGTCGGCGTCGGAGATCACCGGCAGCCCGCAGGCATCAGCAATGCGTCCGGCGTTGTCGACCATTTCCGGCATGGTGAGCAGGCCGACATCCGGCATGCCCAAACGCACGGCGGAGGTGCCGCCGCCGGTCATGTAGATCGCGCCGAAGCCTTCGGCGGCAACCAGTCTGGCGTTGAGTGCGTCCGCCACGCCGGGTGCGATGACGACGCCGGGCTGGGCCAGCAATTCACGCAGGCGCGTGGTGGGGCGTTTGGTCTTGGCCATCTAATGGTTCTCCTGTTTGACTGGCTGCTTGTATCGCAAACCTCAACTGAAATAAAGGGTGTGGATCAACAGATTGAGGATGCCATATACCACCGCCGTCATTCCCGCGCAGGCGGGAATCCATGCGTGGCGTCATATGGCACTGTGTTATGGATTCCCGCCTGCGAGGTTGTGTAAAAACTAATTTTAATATCCATTTTTTGGGTCTTCACCCCCTTCGGAACATGCCACGAACGCAACACAGCGCGATCTGAGAGGTCGAGTTTTTGTACACTGCATGCTATTGGAAGGTTTTACACAGCCTCCTGCGCGGGAATGACAAGGTTACTTTTTGTGCTTCAAGTTAGATGGTGGTATCCAGAATGTATCCAGCAAATAAGATCACACTCGCTAATTAAAGTTAAATAAAAACAATGGCTTACGTTACGCCCAGCTCATCGTGGCGCGATACCGCTGCTCAAAGGCCTTGATTTCCGGCAGACGCCGCAGCGTGAGATCAATCTGGCTCGCGCCTTCGATGAGGCAGCTCTTGCTGAAACCATCGATCTCGAAAGGGTGTGGGTTGCCTTCGGCATCGGTGACTTTTTGCGCGGGCAGATCAACCGTCAGCGTGCTGCCGGGTTTGGTGTGCAACTGGCTACGAATGGCGGCTGTTACGGCGTCGGACAAACGCACCGGGACGATGCCGTTCTTCACACAGTTGTTGTAGAAAATGTCGCCGAAGTTCACCGCGATGACGCAACGTATGCCGTAGCGGTCGAATGCAATCGCGGCTGCTTCGCGTGATGAGCCGCCGCCGAAGTTGGCGTTGCCGACAAATATTTGTGCGGCTCGATACGCCGCATAATTCAGCACGAAATCCGCATGCTCGCTGCCGTCGGCATTCAGGCGCAGGTCGCGAAACAGATACGTTGGATATTGCGGGTCGGTGCGGCGCTTGAGCAGGAAACGCGCAGGCAAAATCTGATCGGTATCGACGTTAAGCCGGTCGTACGGCGCGGCAACGGCGGTGAGCACGGTAAACGGTTGCATCAGAAACTCCCTTGCATGAATTCGCGCACGTCGGTCACGCGCCCGGTGAGCGCCGACGCCGCAGCGGTGGCCGGGCTGGCCAGGTGCGTGCGTGAGCCTGCGCCTTGCCGTCCGACGAAATTGCGGTTAGAGGTGGATACACAGCGCTTGCCCGCAGCCACGGTGTCGCCATTGGTGCCGACGCACATGGAGCAGCCGGGATGCCCCCAGTTAAAGCCGGCATCCTTGAATAGGCGGTCGAGTCCTTCACGTTCCGCTTGCGCTTTTACCAGCCCGGAGCCTGCCACCACCAGCGCGGGCACGCGTGCCTTCTGCCCCTTGGCTTTGATGACCACAGTCGCGGCCGCGCGCAGGTCTTCGATACGCCCGTTGGTGCAGGAGCCGATGAATACCTGATCCACCGTCAGATCACGCATCGCCGTGCCGGGCTTGAGGCCCATGTAATCCAGCGCGCGTTCCATGCTGCGGCGGCGGTCGGTATTCGATTCAGCGGCGGGATCGGGCACGTGGCCGGTGACGGGCACGACGTCAGCGGCGGTATTGCCCCAACTCACCATCGGTGACAAGGTGGTTGCATCCAGCGTCAACTCGTGATCGAAGCGCGTGCCGTCATCCGAGGGCAGCGTTTTCCAGTAGGCGACGGCTTTGTCCCACTGCTCACCGGATGGCGCAAATGGCCGCCCCTGAATGTAGGCAATGGTGGTTTCGTCCGGCGCGATCATGCCGCCGCGCGCGCCCGCTTCAATCGACATATTGCAGACCGTGAGCCGTTCTTCAACGCTCATGGCGCGGATGGCTGATCCGGCGTATTCGATCACGTGGCCGAAGCCGCCTGCGGGGCCAAGCCGGTTAATGATGGCGAGAATCACATCCTTGGCGGCCACGCCCGGCGCCCGCACGCCGTCGACGGACACGCGCATATTTTTCAGCGGACGCTGCCAGATGCATTGGGTCGCCATGATGTGCGCGGTTTGTCCGCCAATGCCGAAGGCCAGCGCGCCCAGCGCGCCGTGGGTGGAGGTATGCGAATCGCCGCACAGCAAAAACAGACCGGGCAGGGTGATGCCCTGTTCCGGCGCGACCACATGCGAAATGCCCATGCGCGGATCGCCCAAGCCGAAATGCGTCAGCCCGTACTCGGCGCAATTTTCACCCAGCGCGTGCACCAGTGTGCGACGCTCTTCGTCGGCGACGTCCGCGAGTGTTGCCCCGCGGCTGGCAGCGAAATGATCCGGCTCGCCAAAGATTTTTTTCGGATGCCGCACCTTGTAGCCTGCGGCACGCAGGTGATCGAAGGCGTGAAAGGATGAGGTGTCGGTGAGGATCAACCGGTCGACGAAGAGCAGGGCTTCGCCGCTGTTTTCATCTTTTGCGACGGTGTGGTTGTTCCAGATTTTCTGGAACAGGGACCTGGGTGCTGTGATGGCCACGGGGCAAACTCCTTACTGGGCAATGCGCTTCAGAAATACGATTATTCAACCGGCACACGCGCCGCGCTGATCACTTCGGCATACTTGCCGCGCTCCGACAAAATGAATGCGGCGAATTGCTGCGGCGTGTTGCCCACGGGTTCGGCGCCTTCATCGGTCAGCCGCGATTTGACGTCGGGGTGGTTGAGCACTTTGACCATTTCCGTATTGAGCCGGTTGACGATGGCCGTTGGCGTGCCCGCCGGGGCCAATGCGCCGTACCACGACGTCAATTCATAACCCGGCACGCCGCCTTCGGCAACAGTGGGTGTGTCGGGTAGCACCAGGGAGCGCCTGGCGCTGGAAATCGCCAACAGCTTGAGCTTGCCCGCGCGCACCTGCGGCAGGGTGGACGGGATCGCGCCAAACATCAGCTGCACATGACCGCCCATGAGATCAATAATGCCCTGGCCAGTGCCTTTGTACGGGATGTGGATGAGCTCCAGTTTTGCCATTCTTGCAAACAGCGCCATCGACAGGTGCGTGGCGTTGCCCGCGCCCGACGAGGCATAACTCAATTGCTGCGGGCGCGCCGTGGCAAAGGTTACGAGTTGGCGCACGGAACTCACCGGCACGGACGGATGCGTAACCAGAATAAAGGGAATAAGCGTCGCCAGCGTAACCGGTGCGAAATCCTTGATCGGATCGTAAGTCAGCTTTTTATACAGGCTCGGATTGATGGCCAGTGAACTCGACGTGAAGCTCAGGGTGTAGCCGTCGGGCGGCGATTTTGCCGCCAAATCCATCCCAATGTTGGCGTTAGCGCCTGCGCGATTTTCAACGACAAACGACTGGCCGAAGGCTTCAGTCAGTTTGGGCGCCATGGTGCGCGCAACGATGTCAGTGCCGCCGCCTGCGGCAAAGGGCACGATCATGCGCACAGGTTTATTCGGAAAGGTTTGGGCGTGTGCTAACCCGTTGGCGAGGGCTAGTCCTGCGATACTTAAGGTTGTGAATAAATTATTCATTAAAATCAATTACTTATGGAGATGTGTGCCCATGCGACCGAATCCTAATCCGCGCGCATGCTGGTGGCCTTGACCACCACGTTCCACTTTTTGATTTCGGCGCGCACATAGTCTGTGAAGCGCTCCGGGTTCATGAATAAAACGTTGGCACCCAGTACGTTGAAACGATCTTTGATGTCCTGGGCACTGAGCAGTTTTTCGACCTCGGTGCTGAGGCGCGACAAAATGGGCTTGGGGATGCCCGCGGGCATCACCATGCCGTACCAAATCGTGCTTTCGTAACCCGGCAACCCTGCCTCGGCGATGCTGGGCACATCGGGCATGCTGGGTGAGCGCTCTGCCGAGGTCACGCCCAGCGGCCGCAGTCTGCCCGCCTTGACATAAGGAATGCCCGAAACAATCGTTGCAAACATGACGGGCACCTGCCCGCCCGTCACATCGATCAAGGCCGGGCCGCCCCCTTTGTAGGGAATATGCGTCATCTTGACCTTGGCCATGTAGCTGAACATCTCGGCGGTAAAGTGATTGGCGCTGCCGATGCCTGCCGAGGCGTACGACAGTTTACCGCCTTCCGCCTTGGCGTGTGCGATGAGTTCAGTGACCGATTTCACCGGCACGCTGGGATGCACCACCAGCAGATTGGGCATCGATACAAAATTAGTGACGTAAGTAAAATCTTTCAGTGAATCGTACGGCAAATTTTTGTACATGCTGGGGTTCACCGCCATCGTACTCGTTGCGGCCAGCAGCATGGTGTAACCGTCCGGCGGCGAGCGGGCAATCATGGCGGCTGCGGCGGAGCCGGAGGCGGCAGGGCGGTTATCGATGACTACCGGCTGACCCACGGCTTCGCTTAATCGTGCGCCGACGATGCGCGCGACGATGTCCGATGCGCCGCCGGGCGAAAAGCCGAGCACGAATCGCAAGGGCTTGTTGGGATAGGGCAGTCCTGAGCTGGTCGCCGCAGGCTGTGCTGCCGATTCTGTGTTGCACGCAATGGTCAGCAAGCTTAACGTGGCAGCCAGCAGGAGGTGCAGCCGCAATCTGGAGTGCTGGCGAGGGCGGCGGATTCTTTCCATGAAATCGGGTAGCATTGTGCGCCTATTCTGCATCAGGCCAACGCAGCCGTCGAGCTGCAGCACCGCGTCGTTTTGAATTCTGCAATGTCGAAAATAGAAAATCCACATACCGTCATAATTGATGCTGGCGCCGTAGGAGGCTACACCGGCGGTCATCTGGTGCGCGCTGGGTTCAATGTGACCTTCGTCGATCCGTGGCCGGAACATATCGAGCAAATGCGCAGTCACGGCATACGCGTCAGCGGTACGCAAGGCGATTTCACGCTGCCGGTCAATGCGCTCCACATTGCGGAGGTTCAGCGCTTAGTTCGAACCCCGGTGAATATCGCCATTATTGCCACCAAATTGCTTACCTCAATCGTCAAACGGAGTCGCGACGCAAAGGGCACAGTTCATTGGGCCGAGATATTTTGGGTGGACGCCGTTCGGAAATCGATTTTGTGAATGGCTTGATCGCAGACAAGGGTGATGAATTGGGGGTGCCGGTTCCGATTCATCGCAGCCTTACTACTGTTGTCAGACGTATTGAGCGCGGCGAACTGGCGCCGCATCAATCCAACGTGCAGGAATTGCTGACCAGCAAAGTAAAACAGGATTAAGAATATGTCTGATTCAAAAGTATTGCGCATGGTCGTCATGGGCGCAGGCGCCGTGGGTGGGTATATCGGCGGCCATCTGGCGCGGGCTGGTTATCGCGTGTCATTGGTTGATGCCTGGGCTGAACATGTGGAGCAAATCAAGGCGCATGGCATCCGGCTCACCGATCCGCTGGGTTCAATCGTGGTGCCCGCGGAGGCCATGCACCTGCATGAGGTGCAGTCGCTAATTCGTGATCCGGTGGACATTGCGTTTGTGTGCACCAAGTCGTATGACACGGCATGGAACACGAAAATGATCCGGCCTTATCTGCGTGACAACGGCTGTATCGTCTCGGTGCAAAACAGTTTGAACGAACATGAAATCGCCGCCATAGTCGGTGCGGACAGAACGATAGGTTGCATCGCCAGCACCATCAGCGTGAGTGCCACGGGACCGGGTGTGATCGAGTGGGCACGCATACCGGGCGGCGAGGCGTATACCGTCTTTCGCGTGGGCGAAATGCACGGACGCGTGACCCCGCGCGCACTGCAGATCGCGGAAATTCTTTCCGCCGTTGATAGCTCCAAAGTGACGACCAATCTCTGGGGCGAACGCTGGGCGAAGCTGGTGACGAACTCGATGCATCACGGCATTTTGGGTGCGACCGGCATCCACGATCATCAATTGATGCAGGACACACAAACCCGCCTGCTGGCCATTCGCTGCGCGGGTGAGGCCATACGCGTGGCGCAGGCGCTGGGCCATGAACTCGAACCCATCCTGCGCATGCCGCCGGAGCTATGGTGCGCCGCAGCGGACGATACTGCGACCGCACTGAGCGAAATCGAGACCGGTTGGAAAAAATGGATGGAGCGTTCAAAGGAGCCGCATTACGGTTCGGTCGGGCAGGATCTGGTGAAGGGCCGGCGCACGGAGATTGACTACACCTGCGGTTATGTGGCCGCCATGGGACAGCAGGTGGGACAGCCAGCGCCCACGCAAGCCGCGCTCGCGGCCCTGGTGAAGCAGGTCGAACGCGGTGAGATTACGCGCGGCATGCACAATCTCAATATGTTTTTGCAGGAAAGAGCAAGTGCATGAGCGCCCGGCGTGAACCTGCGCGACGCTATTTGCGGTTTGCTGGATTGGCTGCTGCATGTCAGGTGCTGATGGGACTGTTGGCAATCCCGCCGGCGCATGCGCAGGATTACCCCAATCGCCCCATTCGTATGATCATTCCTTTCGCCCCTGGCAGTGGAACCGACATCGTGGCGCGGCTGATCGCATTGCGTCTGGCGGATAACATGAAACAGTCGATCGTGATTGACAATCGTGCGGGCGGCGGGGGCAATATCGGCGCGGAACTGGCTGCGCGCGCGACGCCGGATGGTTACACGCTGCTGGTGGGTTCCGCCACGATTCTCGCGGTCAATCCCATTATCACCAAGGTTAACTACAATCCCGCGCGGGATTTTGTAACGATTACGCAACTGGGATCGCAGCCCCATCTGATGGTGGTGCATCCCTCAGTGCCAGTGAATTCTGTACGCGAATTCGTCAATCTTGCCAAAAGCAGATCGGCGCGTATCAATTACGCCTCATCGGGTAACGGTGGCCCGGCGCATTTGGGCGGGGAGTTGTTCAAGATCGTATCCGGGGTCGAAATGACACATATTCCGTATAAGGGCGCCGGGCCGGCGGTAATCGATCTGGTGGGTGCGCAGGTACAGATAGGTATCATCTCCATTGCATCCACTATCCAGCATGTGCGGGGCGGCAGGTTGCGCGCGTTGGCGGTGTCGAGTCCCAAACGGGCGGTTGTTGTCCCGGACTTGCCGACCATTGCAGAAAATAGAACATTAGATATTACATTGAGGACAAAAAACACATGGGCAAGCACATCGTATTCGTAGGTGCGGGCGCAGTCGGCGGTTACGTAGGCGCGCATCTCGCACGCGCGGGCGAGGACATCGCGCTGGTTGATCCGTGGCCGGAGCACGTGAATGCCATCAACCGCGATGGCATGTGTCTGGGCGGGTCGCAGGGCGACCATGTGGTGCGCGTCAAGGCCATGCACCTGCACGAGGTGCAAAGTTTTGTGCGCAAGCCGATCGACATTGCCATCATCTGCACCAAGTCGTACGACACCGAATGGGCGGCGCTGATGATCAAGCAATACCTGAAGCCGCAGGGGTTCATCGTGTCGATGCAAAATGGTGTGAACGAGGAGCGCATTGCCGGCGTTGCGGGTTGGGGCAAGACCGTCGGCTGCATCATCAGCACTATCAGCGTGAATTGCTACAAAGCCGGGCACATCAGCCGCTACCAACAGCCGGGCGGCGATCATCACATGGTGTTCCGCGTCGGCGAAGTTCACGGCCGGGTTACTGCGCGTGCTACCGAGCTGGCGAAAATTCTGAATGCTGTGGACAGCGCTAATGTCACGCAGAACCTGTGGGGTGAGCGCTGGACCAAATTAACGGCGAATACCATCACGCACGGCTTGCTGGGTGCAACCGGGCTGGACAATCGCGCTGTCTACGTGGAACGTGGCACTGCGCATCGCATCGGCATCAAGCTGGCAGCGGAGGCTATCGCTGTTGGCCGGGCGCAGGGTTATAAGCTGGGCACCGTGCTTGGCATTCAAGCCGACGACTGGGTCGGTGCAGACGGTGGTGATGCCTCGGCGCTGAAAACCGTACAGGATGGATTGACCGCATGGATGGCAACGTTGCTGGAGCCATCGCAATCGTCAGTCGGACGTGATGTGGCACGCGGACGGCGATCCGAAATCGATTTCACCAATGGTCTGGTCGCGGAAAAGGGCGCTGAGGTGGGTGTGCCAGCACCGACGCATGTCGCAGTCACTGAGCTGGTGCGGCGTATTGATCGCGGGGTGCTCAAGCAGGATCCTAAGAATATGGATGCGATGTTGTAAAAAATATAAATTAATCAGATACTTACGTTATGAACTGGTTTGACGCGAAGCGTAGGCATGTGACCTCTTGCGCCGCTTTGGCGGTGACGCTGACGGTGAGTGCCGCTGGATTTGCGCAGGTTGCCAGTGCGCAAAGTTATCCGACAAAGCCCGTGCGCATCGTCGTTGGCTTTGCGGTCGGCGGCGTCACCGACATCATGGCGCGTATCGTTGCGCAAAAGCTCGGGGACAGTCTTGCGCAGCAGTTTGTGGTGGACAACCGCCCCGGCGCCGGCACGGCCATCGCCTCGGAGATAGTGGCGAAAGCCGCGCCCGATGGCTACACGCTGTTAATGATGGGCGCGAGTTACGCGGTGAACGCGGGCATCGCCAAAAAGCTGGCGTTCGATCCCATCAAGGATTTTGCCGGTGTTGCGCTGGTGGCGACTTCGCCTCAGGTGCTGGTCGCCAATCTGGCGTTGCCGGTAAAGTCCGTCAGCGACCTGGTCGAACTGGCGCGCGCCAAACCGGGACAGCTCAATTTTGCATCCAGCGGCAGCGGCAGCACGTCGCATCTGGCAGGTGAACTTCTGAATCTGATGGCGAAAATAAATCTCACGCATGTGCCCTACCGCGGCGGCTCATCGGTGATGATGGCGGACGTGATTTCGGGGCGCATGCAGCTTTTGTTTTTGTCATTGCCCGGCGCATTGCCGCAAATCAAGGCGGGTAGAGTCAAAGGTATCGCAGTGACCTCGACCAAACGGTCTGCTGCTGCGCCGGATGTGCCGACGTTTGCCGAGTCTGGTGTCGCAGGCTATGAAGCGACCAGTTGGAATGGCGTGCTGGCGCCAGCGGCTACACCAACGCTGGTTGTCGGTAAACTCAATGGCGAAATCCTGCGGGCATTGCGCGCGCCCGATGTCGTTGATGCCATGTCACGCCAGGGCGCTGATCCGCTGGGCAGCACGCCGGCAGAATTTGAGAATTATCTGAAGGCTGAAATTGCCAAATGGAAAAAGCTGATCAGCGTTTCAGGCGCACGGATCGATTGATAACAAGCACCACGAAAGGACGTGAATCATGGCGGGCTGTTTGGATGGTATTCGTGTTTTGGAACTCGCGCGTTTTCAGGCCGGGCCGCGCGCAGGGATGATTCTCTCCGATCTCGGGGCCGAGGTCATCAAGATTGAAAAAATCGGTGGCGAAGAAACGCGCAAGTCGGCGCCTATCGTCCGAGGCCAGAGCGTTTATTTCAGTGTGTATAACCGGGGCAAGAAAAGCGCTTGCCTCGATCTGCGCAAAGCCGAAGGCACGGCTGTGTTTTTCGATCTGCTCGCGACTGCTGATTTTGTGATTGAAAATTTCCGGCCCGGCACCCTAGAGGACATGGGCCTGGGCTACGATGAGCTGATCAAGGTCAAGCCCGACATTATTCTGGTGCGTTGCAGCGGCTTCGGACAGACGGGGCCGTATAAAGACCGGCCCTCGTTTGATCCGCTGGGGCAGGCGATGAGCGGGCTGATGACGCTGACCGGCAAGCCGTTGGGCAGGCCCGTGGGCACGGCATTTTCGCTGGTGGATCGCACCACGGCGCTGCACGCAACCATAGGTGCGCTGGGTGCGTTACGCCATCGCGATCAGACGGGTGAGGGACAGATCATCGACGTATGTCTGCTGGATTCCGCCATGACCATGGTTGAAATTCCCGCCTGTTACTACCTGGATAGCGGCGAGGAGGGAGGGGAATCCGGCCGCCTGCCGTATCAGGCAAAAGACGGCTGGGTGGTGGTGACGGGCGGTGTCACGGCTAAGCTGACACAGCGGCTTGCTGCATTGATCGGCAAAGATACACCAGCATCGCAAGGTGCAGGGGGTTCGCTGTTTGGCCATAACAACCCGGTGCTCACCGAATGGTGCAAGCGCCACACCGTCCACGACATCTGCGAAATGCTGCTGGAAATCGGCATACCGGTCGCGCCGGTGCTGTCGATTCCGCAGATGGTCAAGGATCCGCATTTGTGGGAACGCGAAATGCTGGTCAAAGTACAAGACCCCGTCGCTGGCGAAATGCACGTGCCGGGATTAAGTATCAAACTTTCCAAGACGCCGGGCGGACTCGGCCCCGTACCGATTGCCGGACAGCACACCCATGAATTGCTGTCAAAGCTGCCTGGTTATGATGCGGCCAAAATGGCGCAATTGCGCGCGGCTTCGGCCATTGCTTAACGCGGCGACTGAGGAGAAGGGTTTTATGTCAATAAAAACAAATAGTGACGAAGCGTTCGTCGATTTGGTTTTTAAGCGCTGCGCCAGCCTTTCGGCGATGATTCTGTTGTCGGCTGCGTTGCCTGTGGCGGCACAGGTGTTTCCGCGTGGCGCACTGCGCCTGATTTCGCCCTTTCCCCCCGGCGGCGGCACGGACACTTTGGCGCGCGTGATCGCGCAACGCTACACCGAACGATTTTCACAGCCCGCAATCGTGGACAATCGCGTCGGTGGCAACGGCACGCTGGGCACCGCGTTTGCGGCCAAGGCTGCGGGCGATGGCTTGACGCTGGTGCTGGTGCCAGCGGGCCACGCGGCGAATCCCAGTCTTTACAAGAATCTGCCCTACGACCAGACGCGCGACCTGGCGGCGGTTGCATTGCTGGCGTCTGGGCCGCTGGTGCTGGTGATCAATCCCGCGCTGCCGGTGCAATCCACTAAGGCATTAATTGCGCTGGCGCGCCAACGTCCGGGCGAACTGAATTTTGGATCGCCAGGCCACGGCGCGCTGCCGCATTTGTCGGCCGAGCTGTTTACGTTTATGGCAGGTGTGCGCATGACGCACGTGCCTTACAAAGGCCCGGCTGCGGCGGTGGTTGATCTCATCAGTGGCCAGGTCCCGCTGTATTTCATGAACATCACCACGGCATTGCCGCTGGCAGCACATAAAAAGTTACGCGCTTTGAGCGTGACTTCGCCACGCCGCAGCGAATTTGCGCCAGACCTGCCAACCATTGCCGAAAGCGGCTTGCCGGGTTTTGATATGACCAACTGGTACGGCATGCTGGCGCCAGCCGCCACGCCGCCGGATTTGCTTACAACCATCAATACCGAGATTGTCAGAATTCTTAACTTGCCGGATACGCGCAAGAGTCTGGCGGTGACGGGCATGGCTGTCGAAGGCGGCACGGCTCAGCAGTTCGATGCCTTTCTGAAAAGCGAAGTGACCAAGTACGCGCGCATTATTCAGTCTGCGGGCGTAAAGGTGCCGCAGTGAATAAACCCTGAAAACGCTTTTTGCCGGATAAACGCGTACGGCGGCGGCCGGTGGCCACTTGCACAGTGTAATGAACGACAAGGAGAACTAAAGTATGGCCGATCTAAAAACCAATGACAGTGTGCCGCGCTACCAGGTGCTGTGGCCGTCGAGCCGCAAAGCGGTAATGTCTACTGCCGCCGCGCCGCGCGTGCCCGATCTTAACGGCAAGACAGTGGTTGAGCTGTGGGATATTCTGTTTCGCGGCGACACGATTTATCCGATGGTGCGCGAGCATATCCGCGCGCGCTTTCCCGGCGTCAAGTTCATAGATCACACGGAATTCGGCAATTTTCATGGGGCGCGCGAGCGGGATGTGGTCACAGCTTTACCGCAAAAGCTGCGTCATTTTCAGGCCGACGCCGTCATTGTCGGCATAGGCGCTTGAGGCGCCTGCACGCCTGCCGTGTTGCGGGCTGCTGCGGTGGCGGAACGGATGGGCATTCCGACCGCCTCGATTATTGCGTCGCCCTTTTTGAAGCAGGCAGAAGTGGTGAAGAAGGGTCTGGCAGTGCCGTTGGCGATTGGAGTGTACCCGGGTGTGCCGCTGCTCGACAGCGATGATGAGCTGAAACGCAAGGTGGAAGAGGAGCTGGCCCCCGGCTTGCTTGCAGGACTGACCGGCGATGCGCCACGTGAGCTTGCTGCGGAGTCCGCGGCGGAGACGGTAGCGGGGAGCGTGGTATTCAGCGGCACGTTGCAGGAAGTGCAGGATCATTTTCATCAGCAGATGTGGTCGGACGGGCTGCCTATCATTCCGCCTACGCGCGATCTCGTGGATCAATTCCTGCGCTTTACCGAGTGCAAGCCGGACGAGGTGCTGTGCGCCATCCCGCAGGAGGGGCGCGAGGCATCCATCCTCAGCATCGCGGTTAACGGCGCCATGGCCGGCTGCAGGCCGGAGTACATGCCGGTGCTG
>CAMBCF010000080.1 GCA_945864585.1 Bordetella parapertussis
TGCACGGGCTGTATGAAACGCAGATCGATGGCAAAAAAAGCGTCGTCGAATATGAGACCGACAGCGACCTGCGCGACACCGAGCAGGTGCCGCTGCTGGAAGAAGGCGGCATCGAAGCCTTCATCCGGCGCGAGGTGCTGCCCTACACACCTGATGCGTGGGTCAAGGCGGACGCCACCAAGATAGGCTATGAGATCAGCTTCACGCGGCACTTCTACAAGCCGCAGCCGCTGCGCACGCTCGAAGAAATCCGTGCCGACATCCTCGCCGTCGAGCAGGAGGCCGGAGGCCTGCTGGATGATTTGCTGACAGAGGAGCGGGCGTGAAGACGAATAAGCGGCTCGGTCGTAGCTCTGCCAAATCGACGAAACGGGTGTCCGTAGCAAAGGCGCCGGCTCTCATCGACGAAACGACCCTGCTCTCCGATCTGCGGACACTCATCCAGTCCGTCCGTCAGCGGATTGCGACAGTCGCTAACTCTACCCAGACTTTGCTGTGTTGGCACGTGGGACGGCGCCTCTTGCATGAGAATCTCCAAGGCGCTAGGGCCGCATATGGAAAACAAATTCTCGTGACCGTGTCACGAGAATTGACGGCGGAGTTCGGCCAGGCGTTCACCCTCCGCGCGCTCTACCGCGCCATTCAGTTTTGCCAATGCTTCTCCGATCAAGAAATTGTGTCGACACTGTCGACACAATTGAGCTGGAGCCATTTCATCGAGTTGCTGCCGATCAAGGACCCGCTGGCCCGCGATTTCTACGCCGAAATGTGCCGCATCGAACGCTGGGATGTGCGCACGCTCCGCACCAAAATCGGCGGTATGCTCTACCAACGTACGGCACTTTCCAAGCAGCCGAAATCGGTCATCACGAGAGAGCTCGCGCGGCTCCGCGACGGGCACATGACCCCCGACATCGTGTTTCGCGATCCCTACCTGCTCGATCTGCTGGGACTCAAGGGCGCCTACAGCAAGCGGGACCTTGAGAGCGCCATCCTGCGCGAAATCGAGGGCGTCCTGCTGGAACTGGGCACGGGCTTCGCGTTTGTCGCCCGGCAAAAGCGCATGAGCGTCGGCAAGGATGACTTTCATCTCGACCTGCTTTTTTATCACCGCCACCTGCGCCGGCTGATCGCCGTCGAACTGAAACTGGAGTCCTTCCAGCCTGCCCATGTAGGCCAGATGGAACTTTACCTGCGCTGGCTGGACAAGTACGAGCGCGCGTCCGGAGAAGAAGCCCCGATCGGCCTCATCCTGTGCGCCTCCGCCGATGCCGAGCAGGTGGAACTGCTTGAGCTCTATGCCAAGTCCGTCCGTGTCGGCGAGTACCTCACCGAGTTGCCGCCGCTGCCGCTGTTGCGCGCGCGCCTGCACCAGGCCATCGAACACGCCCGAGAGCGCGCTGCCCGGCGACTACCTGATGCCGGGGAGCTATCATGAGTGACTACGACGCCCTGTGCAAAACGATAGGCGCTCTTGCCGGGAGCGTGCGTGATCTCCAGCAGCAGGCTGCGCAGCAATATAAACCGGCGGTTGACGACATACTGCTCACCCGCAGTTGCGATATCCGGCACATCGAGCACACGCTGGATCGCCTGCTAGACTTCTGCGGCCACGAACCCGTGCTGCAGATGTACAAGCAGCTCTGTCGTCACTATAGCGATATCGACCCTGCGGCCACCGCCTACTACATTAATGCCTATCGCGAATACTGGGACAGCGATGCACAGGCAGGCCAGCCATGATCGCTGATCTCAAGCCGTATCCGGATTACAAAGCTACCGCGCAGGCATGGGTTGGTGACGTACCTCGGCACTGGTCAGTCGTACCGAACCGCGCTCTATTTGCCGAGGTGAAGGACCGTAATCATCCTGCCGACGAAATGCTGTCGGTCACGATTACGCGAGGGATCGTTCGGCAGAAGACACTGCTTGCAGGCAGTTCGAAGAAGGACAGTTCCAATTTAGACAAGTCGGCCTACAAACTGGTGCAGCCGAGTGACATTGCCTACAATAAAATGCGGGCATGGCAAGGTGCCATCGCGGCATCGGATCTTCGCGGCATCATCAGCCCGGCCTATGTTGTCATGCGATTACGCGAAGATGACAACCTGCCGCACTACTTTCATCACCTCTACCGCACGCCGCAGTTTGCAAAGGAAGCGGAGCGTTGGTCGTACGGCATCACGTCAGACATGTGGAGTCTCCGACCGGAGCATTTCAGGATGATTTACACGCCAGAGCCCCCGCCCGACGAGCAGGCGGTGATTGTGCGGTTTCTGGACTGGGCGAACGGGCGGCTGGAGCGGGCGATCCGGGCGAAGCAGAAGGTGATCAAACTGCTCAATGAACAGAAGCAGGCCATCATTCACCGCGCTGTTACGCGCGGCCTTGATCCCTCTGTTGCCCTTAAACCCTCCGGCATTCCTTGGCTTGGCAATATTCCGAAGCATTGGGAATCTTGGCGCATCAGCCGCTTTGCTCGCATTGGCAATGGTTCGACGCCGTCACGCGGAAAACCAAATTATTGGAGTGGAGGCACATATCCGTGGCTGAATAGCTCGCAAGTCAATCGTGGGATTATCGATAGTGCTGATCAGTTCGTTACCACAGCAGCTTTACGAGAGTGTCATCTGCCGCGTGTTCCGGCAGGAAGCCTGCTGGTAGCCATCACTGGACAAGGCAAGACCCGCGGTACGGCAGCAGTGCTTGGCGTTGAGGCCACGATCAATCAGCACATCGCCTACATTACCGCTCGCGCAAGCGTGGTTTCCCCGGAGTTCCTCCACCTTACTTTCATTGCAGCTTATCAAGTACTGCGGGCGTTGAGCGAAGATTCTGGCAGCACTAAAGGGGCACTCACCTGCGAAGACCTGAAGCGATTCAAGGTTGCATTGCCTCCTATTCCAGAGCAATTGATAGTGGTCGAACGTGTTCGCGTTGAGACACAAACGCTAAATGCGACCATCTCTCGTCTTGAACGCGAAATCGAACTCCTGCGCGAATACCGCACCCGCCTTGTCGCCGATGTAGTAACCGGAAAACTTGATGTGCGCGACGCTGCGCGCAACCTGCCCGAGGCGGCGGAACCGCTCGATACGCCCGAAGCGAACGCCGATGACCTCGACACCGTAGAATCCGAAGACGAACCCGTCGAAAGCGAGGCATGACCACCGACACCAGTGAAAAGGGACTAGAAAGCCTGATCGTCAAGGCCATGACCGGGCGCGAGTTTACCGACCCGGATGCCGATGACGCGCTCAATCGCCCTACGCCGCGATACGGTGATTGGCTGCTGGGCGACGCGCGGCATTACACGCCGGTCAGCAGCTACTACAAGCTGATCAAAACGGTGGAGAGCGATCCGCTGTTCGATACCCGCCGCGCGCAGAAAAAACTGCGGCGCTACGTCGAAAGCCACGACCACGCGATCAAGCTCAAGGCCGAGATCATGGTCGATCATTTTCAGGAGCAGGTGCTGGCGTTTCGCAAAATAGGCGGGCAGGCACGCGCGATGGTGGTGACCGGCAGCATCGAGCGGGCGATCCAGTATTACTTTGCGATCCGCGAGTACCTGGAAGAACTGAAAAGCCCACATAAGGCCATCGTCGCGTTCTCAGGACAGCCGGAATACAACGGGACGAAGGTCACGGAAACGTCGTTGAATGGATTTCCCAGCGGCGAGATCGCCGACAAGATACAGGAAGACCCGTATCGCTTTCTGGTATGCGCGGAAAAATTCCAGACCGGCTACGATGAACCGCTGTTGCACACCATGTACGTGGACAAACCGCTGTCGGGCATCAAGGCGGTGCAAACGCTGTCGCGCCTGAATCGCGCGCATCCGCAAAAGCGTGATGTGTTCGTGTTCGACTTCATGAACGACGCGGAGATGATCAAGGACGCATTCGTCGATTATTACCGCACCACGATACTCAGCGAGGAAACCGATCCCAACAAGCTGCACGACCTCAAGGCCAAACTCGATGCGAAACAAATTTATGCACAAAATCAAATAGATACGTTCGTTACGCGCTACCTGGAAGGCGTGCCGCGTGACCAGCTTGATCCGCTGCTCGATGCGTGCGTAGAGGTGTACAAGCAGGAACTCGACGAGGACGGGCAGGTGGAATTCAAGGGCAACGCGAAAGCGTTTACCCGCACCTACGGCTTCCTAGGATCGATCCTGCCCTACAACAACGCCGCATGGGAGAAGTTGTCGATCTTTTTGAATTTCCTGATTCCAAAACTGCCCGCACCGAAAGAAGAAGATCTCGCCAAAGGCATCATCGAAACCATCGACATGGATAGCTATCGCGCCGAGAAGAAAGCGGCGATGAGCATAGTGCTGGCGGATCAGGATGCACTTATCGATCCAGTGCCTTTAGGCGGCGGTGGTGGAACGACCCAGCCGGAGCTGGACCGGTTAAGCAATATCCTGAAAAAATTCAACGATCAGTTCGGCACACTGTTTACCGATGGCGACCGTGTGAGGCAGCGTATCAAGGATGATATCGCGCCGAAGGTGGCGGCCGATCAAGCGTATCAGAACGCGAAGAAGAACACCCCGAACACGGCGCGTATTGAACGCGACAAAGCGCTGGAACGCGTGGTGGTGTCGCTATTAAAGGACGACACGGAATTATTCAAGCAGTTTTTCCAGAACGAATCGTTCCGCCGCTTCGTGACGGACATGGTGTTTTCCATGACGCAGGATTGAGCGGCGATGTCCGGCCCTGATCCTGCTCGACTGTTTCACATTACAGCGCTTGCTCATCTGACGCGGATTTGCGAAATGAGTGTGCTTGCTTCCGAAGACATTCACTATTCACGACCGGCGAATTTTCAAGCTCGATCATGTGGAACGTGGCTGGACGCTTCCCGCACCACACCGCATAATCGGCTGCATCTTCCACGTTTTTTTCTGGAGCACTAAATCATGTTCGACGCCAAAGACGGTTTCTATCAAGCCCTGTGGCCGCGCAGTCCGCGGCAAACCAAAGTGAAAGCTTTGGCCAAGCGCCTCGACACGCTGGAAGGCAAGACCATCGCGCAGGTGTGGGACCAGGTGTTCCGCGGCAACGAGGTGTTCGAGTTTCTTGAGGAAGGCATCAAGGCGCGCTACCCCGGTGTTAAATTTGTCAATTGGCGCGAATTCGGCAATACGCACGGCAGCGACGAGCGCGCGGTGGTGGCCGCGCTGCCGGCAAAACTCAAAGAGCTGGGGGTGGACGCCGTCATCTCGGGCATGGGGTGTTGAGGCAGTTGCACGCCCGCCGTGTTGCGGGCCAGTGCATCAGGCGAGGCGGCGGGTTTTCCGTCGTCAACCTTGGTGGGCGAGGGCTTTATGACGCTGGCTACTGCCGCGTCCAAAGGCCTGGGCATGCCGAATCTGCCGGTGGCGCGCGTGGTGGGCCATCCCGGCGTGCAGAGCAAGGAGCAATTGCGCAAGAACACGCTCGAAGTCACGCTGCAGCACGTGATAGACAATCTGCTGCAGCCGCCGAAAGCCGTCAGCGGCGAATCAGAACCGGCAGCGCGTGACATCGTCGTCGAGGGCAGCTTCGACGAAATCAACGATTACTTCTATCGTAACGAGCTTTCTGACGGCTTGCCGATAGTGCCGCCGACGCAGGCGAAGATCGAACAGTTCCTGCGCTTTACCGAGCGCAGTCCCGACGAGTCGCTGGGCAGCCTGCTGCCCGACAGCCGCGCAGCGACGATCTGGAGCATCGCGGTGAACGGCGTGCTGGCCGGTTGCCGGCCGCAATACATGCCGGTGCTGGTGGCGCTGGTCGAGGCGATGGCCGATCACGGCTACGGCGTCGAGCACAGCGGCAACACCCCGGGCGGCGAAACGCTGATCATACTCAACGGCAACATTATCAAACAGCTCGACTTCAACTATACGCAAGGCGTAATGCGCGACGGCTTTATCGCCAATACCTCGGTGGGCCGTTTCTGGCGGCTGTACCTGCGCAATGTCGCCGGCTTCCTGCCGCACAAAAACGACAAAGCCACCTTTGGCAATACCTGGCGTGTGGTGATCGCGGAAAACGAAGACGTGGTGAAAGCCATAGGCTGGACGCCCAACAGTGTCGATTTCGGTTTCAAGGCGGGCGACAACACCGTCACCATTTCGCGCCACACCGGCGGCAACCACATCTCCTCGGTGTCGGGCGCGACGGCGGAGGAGCTGATGCCCTACGTCTGCGATGCGATGGTCAAGCAGTACTCGTGGCAGTTCATGTTTTCGGTGGGGCAGGGCTACAACACGTTGCGCCCGCAGATGCTGATCTCGCCGATCATTGCCGAGACCATCGCCGCCTCGGGCTGGTCGCGGCGCGATCTGCAGCAGCATTTGTTCGACCACGCGCGCATACCCGCGCATCACTTTGAGCGCGTGCTGCGCGACTGGACGCAAAAGCCGACGTGGGATCTCGCCGACGAGTGCAAGGCCGGGCGCATCCCCAGGTTGTATCACGAGTCCGACGACCCCAACCGCATGGTACCGCTGGTGTGGAAACCCGAGGACTACATGATTTGCGTCACCGGCGATCTCACACGCAACAGCGTTTATGTTTTTGCGCACAACGGCGTGCTGGGTTTTCCCACCTGCAAGCAGATTCAGTTGCCCAGGAACTGGGAGCAGTTGCTGGACGAAGTGCGTAAGTGAGTGCGAAAACTTTGGGTTAATGATTCAATCCATTTTTCTGCTCAGAAAAAACAGCGCCAGCAACGCCGGCAGGCTCAGCGACGCCAACGCCCATGCATAACTCTGGGTGAACCAATAGATGTTGGCAAACACAATGGGGCCGAGCATTTTCCCGCCATTGAGGTAAACGAATAAGCCGCTGAGCGCTGTACTCACCATGCCTTGCGGCGCCAGGCGCCCGGCTTCGGCCAGCACCGTGCCGGCCCAGGCGCCGGTGGTGAAGCCGAATACTGCGAACAGAACGTAAATCGCCAGTAGCGGCCAGCCGGGTGCAATCCACCACGATGCGATGCAGGTTGCCAGCATGATGACTGCGTTCCAGACGAGCACGCGCGCGGTGTTGCGCATGGCATCGCACAGCCAGCCTACCAGCACCCGCCCGACAGCGCTTGAAATCTGCACCACCGTGAGCATGGCGCCTGCCGCGAGCAGGCTCATCTCGAACACCTTCACGCACACCACCACGGTATAGGCGCCCACACAAAATTGCGCCCAGCAAAACGCGCCGCCGGCGAGTGCCACGCGCCGCAGTGGTGTGACCCGCCACACCATCTTGATGTTGTCGAGCGGGCGTGCTGCGAGCACGTGGGCGGAGGCGTCGCGGTCGTCATCCCAGCGTGCGCGGCCGCGTTGCATCATCACCACGGTGCAGGCGACCAGCGCCACACTCAGCAACACCGCCCAGCGCCAGCCGTAACCCAGCGCTATGGCGGGGGCGATGATGGCCGCGGCAATGCCACCGATGGGCACACCCGTTTGTTGCAGCGAAAATATGAAGTTGCGCCGCTCGGGCGGCGCAAAGCGCATCAGAAGGTGCGAGAACGAAGGGCCGATCATGCCATAACCGCAGCCGACGACAATCGCCCCAAAGCCAATGAAAAGCGGCACCGGCACCAAGGTTAGCGCCATGCCCAAGGCCACGCAGCCATGGCCCGCTTGATTGATGCGGCAGCCGCCGTAGCGGCGGGTGAGGTTGCTAAACAGCGTCAGCGTCACCAACTGGCCGACGCACACCAGCGCGATGAAATAGCCGATCAGCGAAGCATCGATGCCATACTCGCGCGCGACTTCAGGCGCCAGCGCGGGCAGCACCAGCAGCGCCATAGAGGCCATGATATGGCCGGTGAGCAGCGCGCCGACCAGAAACGGCAGCGGAATTTCTTTTGACATTGGCGGCGCAGCTGGCATGCTTGCACTGTACCCGATGGCGGCGCTGCGTGGGGCGGGGTTCCACATGCTCGCCAACGCGAGCAAGTTGTGCAACCTGACGCCGCGCGCCATTCCTCATTGAATCGCCCCATCGAACCATCCAACAAATTGTGCAGCAAGGGTAGGGTAGGCACGCTCTTTGTGCCCACGCGTGGCAGGGTGGATCATGTTCGACCGCGTGGGCAAAACAAGAGACGTTTTGCCCACCCAGGGCGTTATTCAGGACTGAATTTCTTCCTGACCTCCTCGCCGGTCACCCGCTCCACGAACCGTAGCGCATCTTCGTTCAGCAGCAGGCGCCCCGCGACCAGTTTTTGCGCGGCCTCCGCAACTTTATTGACGTAAGCCGTGTGCGTGCCGTAGCGCTCTTCCAGTGAAGGACGCGGGTCTTTGCGCGCGTCGCGCTCGGTGCGCGTTGCAGCGAACGGAATGAAGGTGCCGTCGCGGTCGCACAGTTCGCCCTCGACATACGGCGCTTTGTAGAGGTTCCAGCCGGTGTAGGTGCCCAGCGGCACGGCGATTTCCGGCAGCAGCACGCCCGCTGTTTCATTGCCGTCGGCATCGACGTTGGTGACCAGCGGACGGTACGGTTTGCTCATGTCCATCGCGGGCTTGGTCCAGTCGGTCAGCACGCCGAATTCGCTGACGCGCCGCGCGACGGCCACACCCGGTATAACGGGAAACAGCAGCTTTTCCACTGCAATCAGGGTGTTGTTTTGCAGCTGTGGTGTTTGCGACGGCGGCGGCGCTTTGCCGTCCACCCATTCCGACAGCGCCACCAGCAGCGCGCGCAATGCGGGCGTGGGGCTGTGCGGGTTACGCGGATTGACGCAGTTGCCTGGTGTGGAGGTCATCCATGCCTGCCCGCCGTGCTGCGTGCCGGCAATCAGGTAAGCGCGCGCATTGGCGGGCAGCGCCACGTCCTTGGCGCCCAGCGGATCAGTCACCAGCAGCGATGCGCCTTTTTGCCAGTATTCGGTCGAAGTATTGGTTTCCATCCACAGCGGATCAAAGCCGTCGCCGCGCAACAGGCCATCGGTCTTGCCGGTGACCGGATCCGTCATGCGCGCGGTGGAAAACGGAAATTCGTTCTCCGGCATCATGTGATCTTCGAATTGCGTGTTGGTGCGCGCGGGCTGGCCGAATTCTGTGTTGAGAAACACGCCGCCCACGCCGGCGGTGTGGGCGAGCGCGCCATCGAGCACCTTGCGCCCGCGCGTGTCCTGATTGAATCCCTGATACACAAAATCGCGCAGGAAGCGCCCGCTTTGCGACACGCCAAAACCCAGCGTGGCTTTGATGCCGCGCGCCGGATTCGCAGTGCCTTTGGCGTCAGCAGATTCGTAACGCATGAATGCAACGAGATCGCGCACGGCCGCCATGCCGATGCCGAGCACGCGCGGGTCTTTGGCGGAGTAATGGAATTCGTATATCGATCCCGTAACAGGCTTGGCGCCATTTGTACCATCAGGCAGCAGGCGGATTTCGCGATCATTCACGTAAGCCCAGCCGGAGGCGGGGATTTCCTGGCGCACATCGGCTTCACGGCGGCGCACCGTGAATCTGGCCTGCGATTGATCGAGCGTGGCGGCATGGTGCGTGAGGCGAAAGGTTTCTCGCGCGGGACTGCGCGTGCCGCTCACCAGTTCATCGCGGATCACGCGCACGATGGGTTTGCCGTTGTCGGTAGCGATGATCGGCTTCATCGACATGCCATTGTTAGTGCGCGGCGCGTCCGGGTCCCAGCCGCTCCACACGAAGGTGTAGCCCATACGGAACAGCAAGCCGTTGCCTGCGTCTTCCAGCGTGCGCGGATCATTGGCCTGTGCGGGTGACTTGGGACGCGCATCCATCAGCCGCCAGTGAATGTACTTGCGGCCGCGGTTGGTGACATCGTAAATCAGTTTGCCGTTGCCGCGCGCGGCTTCCACCGGACGCAGCATGAAAAAATCCGCCTCGTATTCGACGCGCCCTGCGGCGTTGCGCGGCGCTTTGTCGAGGTTGACGATCACTTTGTTGCGCGCGTCGGCGGGATCGAGCTCGCCCCTGAAGGTGCCGCGCACGCGCTCGTAGGCGCCGGCGTTGCCGAAGGTTGCGCCTTCCGCCAAGGGTTCGACGGCGCTGATGTTAAATGCAAGGACCTGGGCGATGGCGGGTTGCATAAGGCAGGCTGCAAATAGTGAAAGGGGAGAATAGTATGACGGAATGTTTCAGGTTTGAGGCCATGATGTCGTGTCTCGTTGCGTAGTAGTGGGTGTGGCGGCGGCTTCGCTGTCCGGTGCATGGTTGGTGCGCCAGCGCCAGTAGGCTACGGCGATGGCGATACCCGCTTGCACCAGCATAACAGCGGTTGCCAGCCCCGGATTGGTAAACAGCGGCGGCAACACCAGTTGTACGAAAAATGTGGCGCCCAGCGCGCTCAGCAAGCCCGGCACAATGCCGTAGAGCAGAATCAGGTAAAAGATCGCCGCCGCCACCACCCGGCGCGGCTGGCGCGCGAGCGCAAAGAACTGGAATACTGCCGCATCGCGTATCGCGAACAGCATCACCGCGATGGGCGCCACGCCTACCTGCTGCAAAAACGTGCCCTTGCTTGCGGATGCCGCGGCGCCGGCGGAGGTGAATGTTGCAGCCAGTGCTAGCGCCAGCCCGCTAGCCAGCGCCACCAGCCACAACGGCAACTCCTGCAACGCGCGGCGCCACTGGCGCGCGTGCGCACGCGCCCGCAAACGCTGCCAGGCGGTGGCGCCACTTTTCTCGGTGAATAACAGTAAATAGCTGAAGCCGCCGGCAATCACCACGCCGCACGCCATGATGCCGAAAAACGCGGGTGGATCATGCGCTGCGCCGCGCATCGAAAACCCCGCCGCGTACGCTGCCGCGAACAGAATGAATGCCGGCAGCGCCCACGGCGTGGTGCGTATTTCAAGTTCGTTGCACATCGAACGGTACGCGCCCAGCAGCGCCCACGCGCCGAAGGTGACGGCGGTGCCGAGCAGGAAGTCGATGCGTTGAATCGACGTTGCCCACCAGGGCACCGGCTTTTCGAAATGGTCGAACACGGCGATGCCTGGCACTATCAGTAACAACGCCAGCAACAGAAATACCAATACACCCGTGCCGCGATAGCTGACGCCCTTGCGCGCGGCCAGTACGCTGGCATTCAGCGCGACGGCGTGCAGCGCAATCGCGCCACTCACCATCAGGGCGGCGCTACGCAACACCGGTGCGCCCTGAGGATTGCCGGTTGCGACAAATATCAGCAATAGCATCAAGCCGCCGTACCACGCGAATGCCGGCGCGCCGAGCAGCTTGCCCCAGGTCATGGTCCACGGCCCGATGGCCGACATGCGTTGCGCGTCCCAGGTGCGGTCGCGCGCCTCTTCCAGCACGCTGGCGCCGGCGAGCTGCGTGCCCCACAGCAACACCAACAGCGCAAAGCCCATGCTCGCTGCGCTCGCGAGATTTTCCAGTGCATCCCTCTGGCTTGCGGCGGCGATCAACGCGGCGCACAGGGCGATAACCAGAGGCGCGGCAATCAGGCGATGCGGCGACAGCTCCAGCCACAGATTGCGCCGCAGTTCGGGGTTGGGAATATTCATTTTTAAGCCGCGTGAACAGCAGGGCGAGTGTATGCCGTGCTTCGGGGTCCAGGCCCGATGCCGGTTCGTCCAGCAGCAGCACTTCAGGCCTATGCACGATGGCCTGACCGATCGCCACGCGCTGTCGCAAGCCGCGCGACAGCGTCTCGCAGCGTTGCTCCAGCCGATCGGCGAGGTCGAGCCGGGTAGCGGTTTCGCTCATGGTGGCGGCGAGTTTTTCCCCGGCCACCCCGTTGGCGCTGGCGGCGTGGGTGAGACTTTGCCGCACCGTCAGCGCATCGTACAGCCCAAAAAAATCCGACAAATAACCGATGCGCGCGTGCGCCAGGCGCGGTTCTTCGAGCACGTCAATGTCAGCGACGGAAATACTGCCGGACAAGGGACGGTCCGGTCCCGCGACACAGCGCAGCAGCGTGGTTTTGCCGGCGCCATTAGGGCCGGCAAGCGCGGTAACACTGCCGCGCGTGATCTCGAACGACACGTTGTCGAGCGCGCGCGTGCCGGGGTAGATGTAAGTGACGTTGGAGACGGAGATGGCGGAGTTGGAAGCCTGCATGGTTTGTAAAGTCTAATCCCACTCCGGAGCGCGTCCCGCCGGATTGGCGATGCGCCCATCCGCACGCGCCAGCGCATGAATGCGTTTCATTTCGTCATCGCTCAGCGTGAAATCAAAAATATTCAGGTTCTCCGCCTGCCGCCCCGGATTGGATGAACGCGGGATCGGAATCACATTGGGCTGTTGCATGTGCCAGCGCAGCACGATCTGGGCGACGGTTTTGCCTTTGGCACGCGCGATTTCGGCCACTACCGGATCGCTGAGCATGCGCCCGCGTCCCAGCGGGCAATAGGCGGTCAGCGCCAGCCCCAGCCGCCGCACCGCCGCCAGCAAGCGGCTTTGATCGAGATACGGGTGATATTCCACCTGCACGTTGACGATCGGCGCCGGACACAGGCGTATCGCCTCCTCGATCAGTGCGATATTGAAATTAGCAACGCCGACGTGCCGGGTTTTGCCGTCGCGTCTGGCTTTCGCCAGGGCACTCATGGTTTCGGCAAGCGGCACTTTTTCGGGGCTGGGCCAATGCACCATCAACAGGTCTACATAATCGAGTTTGAGATTATTCAGGCTCTCGTCAACCGTGCGCGCGAAATCATCCGCCCGCAAATACTCATGCGACACCTTGGTGGTGAGAAAAATTTCATCGCGCGGCACGCCGCTGGTGCGTATGCCTTCGCCCACGCTTTTTTCGGTGTGGTATTTCCACGCGGTGTCGATGTGGCGATAACCGAGCTTCAGTGCGTTGGCGACGAGTTCGCTATAAGCTTCAATGCTCGACATGTCGCCGATGCGCGAGGTACCGAAGCCGAGTTTGGGGATGCTGACGCCGTGGGTGCTGAGTGTGGGGATGTTCATAAAAAGTATTTAAAATCAATAAGTTATTTCGAGTTGCCGACTGTCAGATTAAACCCCGCCTGCCACGCGCCATCGATCGGCAGTGCGGCGCCGTTGATATGAGCGCCGGGGCCGCTGCACAAAAACACGCCAAATGCAGCGATGTCGGAGGGCATGATTGGCCGCTGACTCGGTTGGCGCGCTTTCATCAACACATCCATCGCCTTCTCACGGCTGTCGCCGGTGGCAGCCATCTGGCGCGCGATTTGTCCTTCGGCGTGCGGTGTCAACACCCAGCCCGGCATCAGTGCGTTGATGGTGACACCGCTGTCAGCACACTCCAGCGCCACGCCCCGTGTCATGCCGATGAGGGCGTGTTTGGCGGTGACGTAATCCACGCGGTTGGGCACCGCCATGCGACCATGAATTGAGGACATATTGATAATGCGTCCCCAGCCGCGCGCCTTCATGCTGCGCATGGTGAGCCGGATGGTGTGAAACGCCGCCGACAGATCCACCGCGATCGCGCGATCCCATTCAGTCACAGGAAAATCTTCGACTTTATGGTAGTAGCGCACCACTGCGTTGTTGACCAGAATGTCCACCGGGCCGAGTTGTTTTTCGGTTTCGCGCACCATCGCTTCGATGTCAGCCGGCACGCCGACATCCGCGCCGTGATAGGCGACTTTGACGCCATGTTCCTGGGCGATGGATGCGCGCAGTTTTTCAATGGTGGCGGCGTCGCCCATGCCGTTCATCATCACCTGGCAGCCCTCGGCCGCGAACGCGCGCGCGAACGCTTCGCCGATGCCGCCGGTGGAGCCGGTGACCAGTGCGGTTTTTCCTTTCAGTGTGGCCGGCATTGCTACTCCAGTGATCGTTAAAATTTCTACGAGTATACTCGTTGCAACGATTCCGGTTTCCTGAGGAGGATGTAATGAAAAATATTCTAAAAACAGGGTTTTGTGTTTTGTGCGCAGGTACGATGCCCGCGCTCGCGCAAGACACCGCTTCGACCGGCTCAGCACAGGGTTTTCCATCGCGGCCGATACGCTGGATCGTGCCTGCGCCGCCGGGCGGAGGCACCGACGCGGTGTCGCGCATCGTCGCACCGAAGCTGGTGGAAATGTGGAAACAGCAGGTCATTATCGACAATCGCGGCGGCGTGCAGGGCAGCATCGCCACCGCGCTGGCGGCAAAATCCGCGCCCGACGGTTACACGATATTGTTTGGGTTCTCGGGCCCGCTCGCGGTCAATCCGCATATCTTCAGCGAGGTCGGTTACAACGCCCTGCGCGATTTTTCCGGCATCACGCGCCTCACGCAGCAGCCGATGATCATGACCGCGCATCCGTCGCTGCCGGCGAATACGCTGAAAGAAGTTGCCGCGTACGCGAAACAAAATCCGGGCAAGGTGACGTTCGCATCGAGTGCCTCGTTGCAGCACTTGGCGGGCGAGCTGTTCAAACTTTCTGCGGGCGTGAACATGACGCACATCCCCTATAAGGGCGCGGGCCCGGCGGTGCTGGACCTGCTGGGCGGCAACGTCAACACCATGATTTCCAACCCGACTTCGGTGGTGCCGCATATCAAAACCGGCAGGCTGCGCGCCATCGGCATCATCGGCGCAACGCGCATCGAAGCGCTGCGTGAGGTGCCCACCGCAGCCGAAGCGGGCTTCCCGGAATTCGCCAACGTGATCGAATGGTACGGCATGGTGGCGCCTGCCGCGACGCCGCGTCCGATCATCAACGCGCTGAACAGCGCCATCGTGCGCGCGCTGCAAATGCCGGATGTGCAAAGCCGCATACAGGCGCTGGGCATGACGCCATCCCCCTCCGCGCCGGCGGAGCTCGACAAGCAGATACGCGCGGATTATGCGCTGTGGGGCAAGGTGGTGAAGCAGGCGGGGGTTAAGGCGGAGTAGTTTTACTACCGTGAAGAGTGAAGAGTGAACCGAGATCCCTTAGCGCGCGCCGCAGTAAGCGTAGGGTGGCACGCTTTTTGTGCCCACGCGGTGCGGTTCACGTTCGACGCCGTGGGCAAAACAAAAAGCGTTTTGCCCACCCTACAATCTATTTGCGCCGCCCGATCCGAAGGATCTGAATTCCGGTAATCAAAGGTCCGGCACCACCAGGAATAAATCCGTATCGCCGGGGTCAACGCCGCGCAGGGTCAAGGCCGCATGCGCCTGGCCGCGATGGTGAGTTTGGTGATTGAAAAAGTGCATCAGCAGGCCCCGTTTGCCTCTGCGCAAATTCTTTTTTGCCCCGCCGCTGTACCATGTCAGATCCTCGGCCAGCCATGCGTCATCAATGCGGTTGGCGAACGCCTCGATTCGTGCATCTGCTTTGACGCGTTCGTTTCTTAACTCATCAAAATCGTGAATCAGCGTTGGGCTCTGCGGATTCGGCAAGGTGTTGGGCGGCCAGCCGTCAAACCGCGACATCCATTGCCGGTCGCCCCACAGCAGAAGGCATAGCGTGCCGTGCAGCGACTTCCAGAAGAGGCCGACATCAGCACGGCGCTGTTCGTCGCTCAGACGCGCCGCGCCCGCATAGATGCGGCGATTCATTTCGCTGTTGTACTGCGCCATGGTGCGCACATAGGCGGAAGTGATCATGAGGGTTCCTCGAGTAAAATTGCCAGAGACAGCGCCTCGCGCCAACAAGCCCGGAAGAAGCATAGCGTATTCCGGGGTTTCGTCACCCACCAAATTCTTTGCCTTGCGTGGCGCTCCCCTATTCAGAACGGAAGCAAGTCGAATTTGATCTGTAGTTACAAATGTAGTATATTTTACGCATGGACTTCGAATGGGACGGGAATAAAGCTGCCGTCAACCTTCGCAAACACCGTGTCAGCTTTGAGGATGCCGCTCGCGTGTTCCTTGACCCGCGCCGTATTGAAGCGTTCGATGGCCGGGATGTTACGGCGAAGATCGTTGGAAAACCGTGGGTTTGGTTGAACCCGCATTGCTGGCTGTGGTGTACGCGGTCCGCGGCAACGACAGCGAGAACATCCGATTGATTTCAGCGAGAAAGGCAGATGCCCATGAGCGCGCGCAATACCGTGAAATTTAAGTTTGATCTCAAGAATCCCAAACCGGGTCGCGCTGCGCAACGTAAGCGCTTGGCGGCAGTGGCTGCAATGCCGGATGCAGCGATTGACTACAGCGATATTCAACGGCAAAGCGGCACTGTGCTATGGACACGGCCTGGCGCCTTGGTACCATCGGAAAACAAGCAACAGGTCACGCTACGGCTGGATGCGGATGTGTTGAATTTCTTCAAAGCGACGGGCAAGCGCTATCAGAGCCGCATTAACGCTGCGCTGCGTGAGTATGTGAAAGCGCACGGCGAGCCCGCTTAGATCGGCAATTTCGCCTCCAATCCTGTCTCTTTCGCAATCCGCCGCAAATCAGCAACCGTATCCTCCGGCAACTGCAAGCCCTCGCGCCGGTTGCGCACATCGTTGTTCGCTTCCATCTCACCGGGATAGAACACTTCATCAACGCCTTTGGCGAGCGGCACGGATTTGATTTCGCTCAGGAATTCATCCATGCGCGCGTGAAACTGCGCGAGAGGGTGAACGCCTCGATATTCATCGCCACCATCAGATGCCCGCAGTTGCTTTTCTCGGCGGTTTTGTAGGGGCTGTGCACGTTCGATAAAAAGCCGCTGCCGGTCAGCACGCCGGAGAGCATGTCCACCATCGTCGCAATCGCGTAGCCCTTGTGTTTGGCCATAGGCAGGATGATGCCGTCAATGGCCTCCTGCGGATCAGTGGTCGGCGCGCCCGCGCTGTTGATGGCCCAGCCCAGCGGTATCGGCAGCTGCTTGTTGCGCGCGAGTTCCGTCAGCACATGGCCCACACCGTCATGGCCGTCGATCACCGCCACCGCACCGGCATCCACTACAAATTCCGACGTGGTTACCGGCTTCATCACGCCGTTGCGGATGTGATCGAGATACCAGCCCAGGCGCAGCACGCCGTGCGACTGGTGACCCCACAAGTCGGCTTGCACCAGTGTGTCGGCGATGAGATGTGCGTCGGGCGCCGGCACGCCGGCGCCAGCGTAGACCGCAGTGGCGAAATCGATCAGTTGAGTTGCGTTAACACGGGCGGTCATATTTTGTTTAATTGCTCTAATTTGAACATTGATCGCTCAGCCAACCAAATCAGCCACCGTTTTCGCAAACGCCTGAGTACCCAATTTGCCGCCGATATCCGGCGTGCGCGTTTCCGGTTTTTGCAGCGTGGCGTTGATGGCGGTATCGATAGCCTTGGCGGCAGCGTCAAACTCGGATCGTTTGTGACGGATGCTCAACCAGTCGAGCAGCATCGCCGCCGACAAAATCAGCGAGGTGGGATTGGCGATGTCTTTGCCCGCGATATCCGGCGCGGAGCCGTGCTGGGCCTGCGCGCAGCAGGCCTCGTCGCCCGCCATGGTGGAGGCGGCGAGGCCAAGTCCGCCGGAAATTTCGGAGGCTTCGTCGGACAAAATATCGCCGAACATATTGCCGGTGACTATGCAGTCGAATCTGTCGGGGTGGCGTACCAGCAGCGCCGCCATGGCATCGACGATTTTTTCGTCGAGTTCCACGTCGGGATATTCCCTCGCGACTTTGCGCACTTCACGCAAAAACAGGTTGTCGGACATGTGAAACACATTAGCCTTGTGTACTGCGGTGACTTTTTTGCGGCGCTTGCGTGCCCAGTCGAAGGCCACGCGCGAGATGCGTTCGCACTGGCGCGCGGTGACTTTGCGCACGGCGATAGCCATGTCTTCGGTGGGCATGAATTCGCCGCGCCCCATGAACATATTGCGGTCGCTGTAAAAACCTTCGGTGCATTCACGGAAAATCACCAGATCAATCGGCTTGCCGGTCAGCCCCACCCCCATGCGTGAGATGGCGGGGCGGATGTTGGCGAACAGATCAAGCTTCGTGCGAAACTCGCCCGAAGGATTGATGCCGCCTTGCTCACGCGACGGATAGATCAAATGATCCACCGGCCCCAGAATAATACCGGGTGCTTTGCGCGCAGCTTCCATCACCTCATCCGGCAAGGTGGAGCCAACTTTTTTGAGCGTGACGAGGCCCATGTCGCGTTGATCCCATTCCAGACCGAGTTTGAATTTGGCGTTGACGCGGTCGAGCACCGTCAGCGTGGCTTGGGTGATTTCGGGGCCGATGCCGTCACCGGGGAGTACCAGAATCTTCATAAGGTTTCCTTGTTAGAATTCGCCTCGACACAATATCATGCTGCTGGGCTGCATAGCCGACGATTTCACCGGCGCCACCGACCTCGCCAATAATCTGGTGCGCGGCGGCATGCGCACGGTGCAAACCGTGGGTGTGCCTGGCGCTTTGCTGCAGGACGAAGTTGATGCAGTCGTGGTGGCGCTAAAGTCGCGCACTACCCCGGCGGCTGAGGCAGTGGCGCAGTCGCTGGCTGCGTTGAAGTGGCTGCAACAGCATGGCTGCAGACAGATTTATTTCAAGTATTGCTCCACCTTTGATTCCACGCCAGCGGGCAATATCGGCCCCGTCACCGAGGCATTGATGCAGGCATTAGCTTGCGATTTCACCATTGCGTGTCCGGCGTTTCCGCAAGCCGGGCGCACGGTGTTCAAGGGACATTTGTTCGTAGGCGATGTGCCGCTGCATGAATCGGGCATGCGCGACCATCCGCTGACGCCGATGACCGATGCCAATCTGGTGCGTGTATTGCAGGCGCAGATGAAGAGCAAGGTCGGGCTGATAGGTTACCAGGATGTCGCGCGTGGAGCAGACGCAATTCGTGCGCGTGTAGCTGCGCTCAAATCCGCCGGTGTCAAAGTAGCGATAGTCGATGCGTTGAGCAATGATGATTTGATGCGGCTGGGGCAGGCGCTAAGTGACATGCCATTGGTGACCGCCGGATCGGGCGTTGCCATCGGCTTGCCACAGAATTTTGTAATGAGCGGCGCAACCGCAACGACGCTACCGCGCGCCCGCGGCTATCGCGCGATAGTCTCGGGCAGTTGTTCGATGGCGACTAATGCGCAGGTCGCGCATTTCATAAATACCGGCGCCGCAGCGCGCGCACTTGACCCGGTGAAGCTGGCGTCGGATGAGCAGGAAATCGCGCGCGCACTGGCATGGGCGAAATCTTTGCTGACGACAGGCCCGGTGCTCTTGTATTCGACCGCAATGCCGGCAGAAGTGCAAGCGATACAATCGCAGCTGGGCGCAAGCACCGCGGGCCAGTTGATTGAACAGGCGCTGGCGAAAATTGCGTGCGGGCTGGTCGAAGCCGGCGTCGATCAACTGGTGGTTGCGGGTGGTGAAACGTCGGGCGCTGTGGTGCACGCACTGGGCGCCGAAGCTTTACGCATCGGTCCGCAGATTGATCCCGGTGTGCCGTGGACCATGAGTGTCGGACCCAAACCCATTGCGCTGGCGCTGAAATCCGGCAACTTCGGCGGCGATGATTTTTTTGTGAAAGCTTTTCGGGTGCTGCAATGAGTGAAAATCAATTACGTGAACCTCAGTTGCGTGAACAAATGGCTGAGTTGGGCAAATCATTGTATGACCGTGGCCTGGCCCACGGCAGCGCGGGAAACATCAGCGTGAAATTGCCCGACGGTTATTTGCTGACACCGACAAATTCTTGTCTGGGCCGGCTCGACCCGGCGCGCATTTCGCGGCTCGATGGCAACGGCAAACTGATCAGCGGCGATGCGCCGTCGAAAGAGGCGTTCCTGCATCTGGGCATGTATCACGAACGCCCCGCCAGCGCAGCGGTGGTGCATCTGCATTGCCTGCATGCGGTGGCGGTGTCGTGTCTCGAGGGCCTCAATCCTGAGGATGTATTCCCGCCGATCACCGCGTACGCCGTAATGCAGGTGGGCAAACTCGCGCTGGCGCCGTATTACGCGCCGGGTGACATGGCGCTGGCCGATGCGGTGCGTAAACTCGCCGGTAAGCATCATGCAGTGCTGCTGGCGAATCACGGTCCAGTGGTCGCGGGCACGTCGCTGACAGCGGCGCTATACGCGATCGAGGAACTGGAGCAAACCGCGCGCCTGATGCTGTTGCTGCAGGGGCATCCCACGCGCATGCTCACGCCGGAACAAATTGCTGACCTCAATCGGCGATTTCCCAACTAAGGGGAATGGTCTGTCCGGCATAGCGGCTGACGTTGCCCGCGCACACCATCTGTGATGTGATACTTGGCGTAATACTGCTGTAGGAGAGTCACTTATGTTGACCGTGAAAATGGATATTGAATTAGAGCGCGATCTGGAGGCTGCGGCGCGGGCCGCAGGTCTGACCAAGAGCGAGTTCGTGCGCCGCGAGATCGCGGACGCAGTCGAACGCGCCAAGCGGCGGGGCGCGCCGACACCATGGGAACTGGGCGTCGAATTGTTCGGCAAAGTCTCCAGCGGCAATGGCAATTTGTCGCAAATTCGGGCACGTGATTTAGTTACGACTCTGATAACTAAGGAAGCGCGGATTTCTTCAACACCGATCGTAAAAGCACAGAAATAGCTCCCTCTCCTGCAAGGCGGGTTGGGGTGAGGGTAGGGAAATCACCAAAGCGTGTGGAATCAGTACGTTGACCTACGTCCCCTCACCCTAACCCTCTACTTCGTTTCAAGTGTTCCCTTGTCCCCGCAAGCGGGGCGAGGGCATCAATTGGTTTGTGGCAGAGAAGAAAATTGGAATAAATTGGCGTTTCCCTAATTTTACTGTGTCACAAAAGAGATTCCCTCCCCTTCAAGGGGAGGGCTAGGGTGGGGATGGGGTGGCACGCCTTCACCCCACCCCCCATCCCAACCTTCTGCTCCGCTTCAAGTGTGCCCTTGCCCCTGAAGGCTAATCTATGCCCCGGCGGCCACCCAAACTCCCCCAGTGATGGCCACTTCAAAATCCCCCAGTAGCGGGTAAGCCGATGTAATAAATTGGCGTTAGCCGCGGTAGCGACGACAGGACATCATCGCCCCTTTATTTAACGAGGGGATTGGGAGTGAATGTCTTGACACCACAGCAACGAAACAGCGTAGTCACGCTACTGCAAAACAAGGTTTCGCAGCACCAGATCAAGCGCAAGACGGGGATTGATCGCAAGACGATCCGCAAGCTCGCGCAGGAGATATCCGCGGCGTTGGCGGGGGCGTCAAATTCCTCCAGCCCGGCCACCGGCTCACCGGGGCTGGCCGATCAAATTCCCCCACCCCGGCCACCGGCTGCGGTAGAGGCACAGCCGTCGACACTGCCGGCGCACGCGCGCTCGGCGTGTGAGTCGCACCGCAATATCTTTGAGGCGAGCGACATCGACCCGCAGCGGGCGGGTCAGGCGATGGATATGATCGGTGGCTTATATGCGATTGAGGCCACCATTCGTGAGCAGCAGCTCACGGGAGAAGCCAAGCGCGCGGTGCGCCAGGCGCAGGCCAGGCCTGTGGTGGAGAATTTCTTCGATTGGATTGATAAACAATTCGAGGCGCAA
>CAMBCF010000081.1 GCA_945864585.1 Bordetella parapertussis
GCGGAACAAGGCACGCATGACGAGCTGGTGGCACAGCAAGGCCTCTATGCACGCATCTACCGCGCCCAGGTACAAAGTGCGCGCAGCGGGCTGGCGGTGGTAACGAGCGGGGGCAATACATGAGCATCGCCGCGGCCGGCGTTTCCCCTACCCCGGCCACTGCGCGTACAGGCTACTGGCGTCAGCTCGCCGCGCTGGTACGCCCCAGTCAGCGCAGGCTCATGCTCATCGCGCTGCTGGTACTAACCGGCGCGCTGTTCGAACTGCTGCCGCCCGTGCTCATTCGCTGGATTGTCGACGATCATCTGGCGGTCGGCAAGCGCGACGGTTTGCTGGTATTGGGGCTGTGGTACCTGGGGGCGATGGCCTTAGGCCAAGGCCTTGCCTTCGTTTATGGCTACCTGGCGGCGTCCGTGGCGCAGGGCGTACTCAGCGATCTGCGCGTGACGCTGTTCGCGCATCTGCAGCGCCTGCCAGCGGGCTATTTCGATCACACCCCCCTCGGTGACGCCATCAGCCGTTGTACGGCGGATATCGATACCCTGGACACCCTGTTTACCAGCGGTGTCGCCACGCTGGTAGCCAATCTGTTTCGCCTGCTTACGATCGCGGCTGCGATGATCATCCTCAGCCCCATGCTGGCGCTGGCGGCGGCGCTGGTGTTGCCGCCGCTGATCATCGTCACGCGCTACTTCCAGGTGCGCATACGCGAAGCGGAACGCGCCAACCGCAAAGCAGTGGGCGAAATGAACACCCACCTGCAGGAAACACTGCGCGGCGTCGAGGTCATTCAGGCCTTCAGGCGTGAAGCGGGCTTCGTCGCGCGCTTCCGGCAGGTGCTCGCGCGAGTGCTGCAGGCCGCGAACCGAGCCACGATTTACTCCTCCTTCTACCCGCCGGTGACCGCGCTGATGACCTACAGCGCCATCGCCTTTTTAATATGGGCAGGCACGCGCGATGCCTTTGTTACCTCTGGCGCCGTTGGTAGCATGGGCACGTTGGGCATCTCGATCGGCACCCTGATTGCGTTCGCGCTGCTGCTGCAGCGCTTCTTCACGCCGGTGACCGCGCTGGGTGACGAGTGGCAGACGGTGCAGGGCGCGCTCTCCGGCGCGGAGCGCATCTTCGAGGTGCTGGCGCTGCCCGCCGACCAGCAGCCGCAGCCGCAGCCGCAGCCGCCACCACCGCAGCAACCGCGAACAGGCGGCCTGATGTGCGAGGATGTGTTCTTCGGCTATGTGCCCGGCACAGCGGTGCTGCGCGGCGTAACCCTGCACGTTGCGCCCGGCGAACACGTCGCGCTGGTGGGACGCACCGGGGCGGGGAAAACCAGCATGGTCCATCTGCTCGCCGGTCTGTACGCGCCGTGGCGCGGCACGGTTCGCGTCGCGGGACGCGACCCGCGCGTACTGCCGGACGACCAGAAACGGCTAACCTTCGGCATAGTGCCGCAGGCGGCGCAGTTGTTCAGCGGCACAGTACTGGAAAATCTCACACTCAAGGATGAAGCGCTAACGGAAGTGGCGGTGCGGGAGGCGGCGGCCATCAGCGGCGCCGACGCGTTTATCCGCGCCCTGCCCGACGGCTACCACACCGTGCTGCGCGGCTCGGGCGGGGGCCTCGGCGTGCAGTTGTCGGCCGGACAGGAGCAACTGCTGACACTGACGCGCGCACTGGTGTCGCGGCCCGCCGTGCTGCTGTTCGACGAAGCCACCTCCTTTCTGGATGGCGCCGGCGAGGCGGCGCTGCGCGAGGCGCTGCGCGCAACCGCGCTCAAGCGCGGCGCTGCGGTTCTGACGGTCGCTCACCGGCTGGCAACGTCCAGAGAAGCGCACCGCGTGGTGGTGATCGATCACGGCCGCATCGTCGAAGATGGTGCGCCCGCAGACCTCGTCGCACGCGGCGGGCGCTTCGCGGCGCTGCTGGAACTGGAAGCGGCGGGCTGGGACTGGCGGGCAGCAAACTAACGAAATTCCTCCCGCTTCAAGGGAGGAGCGTGCGCGGCGTGCGAGGAGGATGGGGTAATGGTGTTCAAATGTCACTCCATCCGTGTAAAGGATACTTTTACTGGCGCGAGCCGGCAGCATAGAATCATTCACTTCATGCGCAGAACCAGGCGCGTCATGCGCACGCGCTAATAACCGTAGTCAGGGAGACTCCGTGGCGACCGAAACGACCGACATCGCTTTCTACGAGGGCCCCGGCGGCACGGTCGAAGTCCGGCTTGACCGGGAATCGGTGTGGCTGACGCAACGACAGATGGCCGAATTGTTTGATTCATCTACGGACAACATCGGGCTGCATATATTAAATATTTATAAAAATCAAGAACTTATAGAGCACTCAACTGCCGAGGATTACTCGGTGGTTCGTCAGGAAGGCAAGCGGCGCATTCAACGCAAGCTCAAGCATTACAACCTGGACGTCATTATCTCGGTGGGCTATCGCGTCAATTCGCGACGCGGCGTGCAGTTTCGGCTATGGGCGACGCGGTTGCTCAAGGAACACCTGACCCGCGGCTACACGCTCAATCAGCAGCGCTTCGAAGAAAACGCCCGCGAACTAGAATCCGCGCTGGCGCTTATCCGCAAGGCGTCCGGCAGCGGCGCGTTGACCACCGATCAGGGGCGCGGCTTGGTGGATGTCATCGCGCGCTACACGCAGACCTTCTTGCTGCTGCAACGCTACGACGACGGCCTGCTGACTGAGCCTAAGGGCGCCGCAGGCGGCGTATTGCCTGCAGTTACCGAGGCGCGTGCGCGCGTGGCGGCACTCAAAAAGGATTTGGCGATACGCGGCGAAGCCGGCGATCTGTTTGGGCGCGAGCGCGAAGCCGGGCTTGAATCCATACTCGGTAATCTTGAGCAAAGCGTGTTCGGCGAGCCTGCATACCCCAGCATCGAATCGAAAGCCGCGCATCTGCTTTACTTCGTCATCAAGAATCACCCGTTCAGCGACGGCAACAAGCGTATCGGCTCGTTCCTGTTCGTCGAATTCCTGAACCGCAATGGACGCTTGTTCCGCGACGGTGAATCCATCGTCAGCGACATGGCGCTGGCGGCACTGGCACTGCTGGTCGCGGAATCCGATCCGAAGCAGAAGGACATGCTGATTCGCCTGATGATGAAAATGCTGGCAGGCGGCGCGTAATAGACGCACCCAAATCGCTGATCATTATTCAAAAGCATTCGGACACTTAGGCGCATGACCAAGATGATGGGTGGTGCGTGCTATAATTTTTGTCAATCTTCACACACGCACAGAAACGCGCAGCACAGGGCGCGACAGGAAACTCATGGCACGCATCGAAGTAAAATCAGAAATCACCGGCGCCGTGTGGCAAGTCAAATCCAGCGTTGGCGACAAGGTCGAATCGGGCGACACGCTGTTGGTGATCGAGTCAATGAAAATGGAAATCCCGGTGATTACCGAAGACGGTGGCGTGGTGAAAGAAATCCTGGTCAAGGAGAAAGACCCGGTGGCCGAGGGGCAAGTGGTTGCCATACTCGAAGGTTGATGTATGAACCCGTTGCTGGATTTCACCGGTCTGCCGCGCTTTGCGGACATCAAAACCGAACATGTCACACCCGCGGTTGATGCGCTGCTCGCAGAATGTGAGGCGGTGATCGGGCGCGTCGTCGCCGATGCCACGCCCGCGACGTGGCGTGATTTTGTCGAACCGCTGGAAAACGCCAATGAGCGCCTCGGCCGCGCCTGGGGCCAGGTCGGCCATCTCAACGCCGTGATGAACAGCGCCGCGTTGCGCGAGGTCTATAACGGCAACCTGCCGAAGCTCACCGCGTATTACACCGAGCTCGGGCAGAACGAAAAATTATTCAATAAAAACAAATTCTTAAAATCAACTGCCGGGTTCGCTGCGCTGTCGCCGGCGCAACAGAAAATCATCGACAACGAGTTGCGTGATTTTCGGCTCGGCGGTGCTGAATTAGCAGCGGATAAAAAGGCGCGCTTTAAGGCGATTTGCGAAGCGCTGTCGGTGCTGTCGTCACGCTTTTCAGACAATGTGCTCGACGCCACCAATGCGTTTGCGTATTTCGTTACCGATGAAAAAGGTTTGTCGGGCCTGCCCGATGACGTGCGTCAGGCCGCGCGCGAAGCGGCAGGTAACGCCACCGAGGCGGACCTGACGGCCGATAAAAAAACCGGCTGGAAATTCACACTGCACGCACCTTCGTATCTGCCGGTGATGCAATATGCCGATGACCGCGCGTTTCGCGAGTTGATGTATCGCGCGTCGGCTACGCGTGCATCGGAGTATGGTCCGCCCGAATTGGATAACACCTCGCTGATCGCGGAGATCGTGACGCTGCGCCGCGAACTCGCGCAACTGCTCGACTTCAACAACTACGCCGAATATTCGCTCGAACCGAAAATGGCGGAAACGCCGAAGCAGGTAATCGATTTTCTGCATGAACTCGCGCTGCGCGCCAGGCCCTACGCCGAGCGCGACCTGCAGGAACTCAACGATTTCGCGCGCACCGAGCTCGGCATGAACAAACTCGAAGCGTGGGATATACCCTATGCTTCGGAAAAACTGCGCGTGGCACGTTATGCGTTTTCGGAACAGGAGGTCAAGCAGTATTTGCCTGAAACCACCGTCGCGCCCGGCATGTTCAAGCTGATCGAAACGCTTTATGGTTTGACGATTACGCCGACAGAGGCGCCGTGCTGGCACGCGGACGTGCGTTTTTATTCGATCCACGATAAAGCGGGCGCGCTGATTGGACAGTTCTATCTTGATCTTTACGCACGCAGCAGCAAGCGCGGCGGTGCGTGGATGGATGATGCCATCACCCGCCGGCGCACGGCGTCGGGCGTGCAGTCGCCGGTGGCGTATCTGAATTGCAATTTTTCAGCGCCGGTGGGCGGAACCTCCGCGAGCAGTGAGCAGGGACCCGCGAAGCGGGATTCGAACGTCCGCCGCCAGCCGGCGCAGTTCACGCACGACGAAGTGATTACGCTGTTTCATGAGTTCGGACATGGCCTGCATCACTTGCTGACGCTAGTCGATTACCTCGGCGTGTCGGGCATCCATGGCGTGGAGTGGGATGCGGTCGAGCTGCCCAGTCAATTCATGGAAAATTTTTGCTGGGAATGGGATGTGCTGCGTCCGATGACCCGTCATTTTCAAACGGGCAAGCCGTTGCCGAAGTCGCTGTTCGACAAAATGCTGGCTGCGAAAAATTTCCAGAGTGGCATGCAAACCGTGCGGCAGATCGAATTTGCGCTGTTTGATCTGGAGCTGCATTCGAGCATTGCGCCCGGTCAAACCGCACTGGGCCTTATCCATGAGGTGCGCCAGCGCGTTTCGGTGGTATTTCCGCCTGACTACAACCGCATGCCGAACAGCTTCTCGCACATTTTCGCCGGCGGTTACGCGGCGGGTTATTACAGCTACAAATGGGCCGAGGTGTTATCGGCCGACGCGTTTAGTTTGTTCGAGGAACAAGGCGTGCTTGATCCGGCAGTCGGCCAGCGCTTTCGCGATGAAATTCTTGCGGTCGGCGGCAGCCGTCCGGCGCTGGAATCATTCAAGGCGTTTCGCGGGCGTGAACCTTCGATAGACGCGCTTCTGAGACATAACGGAATGGCAGCGGCCTGAGGCCTGGTTTTGCGTTATGCTTTTGCTGGTTTTGCGTGAACTGTGGGCCGTCAACTGCAAGGGGCCGGCGCCACCTATTTCAAATTGCACGCCTCATGTCTTACGCTTCACGAGGAGAACCATCATGAAACGCGTGGCGAATATCCTGTGTGTGTTGCTGCTGGGTGCAGCCTCTGCCAACGCCGCCCAGTTGTATCGCTGGGTCGATGCCAAAGGCAATGTCGAGTGGCGTGATACGCCACCGCCTGCGTCCGTTCCGACAAAAAATATTCAGCAACGGCGCGTTGGTGACAACGTGATCGGCACTGGCGAGACGCCCTTCTCGCTGCAGCTTGCGATGAAAAACCATCCGGTAACGCTGTGGGCCACCGATTGCGGCGCGCCGTGTAACAACGCACGTGCACATTTGAATCGGCGCGGCACACCGTACACTGAAAAGTCGCCGCAAGCGGAATTAGCCGCCTTCAAGAAAATTTCGCCGGCATCGGAAATTCCGCTGCTGCAAGTGGGCGCAATCACCTTGAAAGGTTATCTGGAATCCGAGTGGGAAAGCACGCTCGACGCGGCCGGTTATCCGCGCACAGCACTGGCAACGCGGCCCAAGCCCGCAGCGCCGTCCACAGCCAAACCTGCCGCCGATGGCGCAAAGCCACCGGCGCAGGACGCAGTCACGCCACAGCCGGGACCGACCACCACAGCGCCAGGTCGTTACTAAGCCTAACTAAAATAATGCAATAAAAACATATAGTTATGCGCATAGCTACGTGGAACGTGAATTCGCTGAAAGTGCGGCTGCAACACGTCACGGACTGGTTGGCCACGCATCAGCCGGATGTGTTGTGCCTGCAGGAAACCAAAACCGAGGACGCGAAATTTCCGCTGGAGGCGATCACCCAAACGGGTTATCAGGCGGTGTTCAGCGGGCAAAAAACCTACAACGGCGTGGCGTTGTTGTCGCGCGCTGCGCCGGCGGAAATCACCGCTGGCATCCCCGGCTTTGACGATCCGCAAAAGCGCGTGCTGGCGGCAACCTACGGCGACACGCGCGTGATCTGCATCTACATCCCCAACGGTGAATCAGTCGAATCCGACAAGTATCAATACAAGCTGCGCTGGCTCAACGCGCTCACCGAATGGTTGCGCGGCGAACTGCAAAAATATCCCAGGCTCGCACTCCTCGGCGACTACAACATCGCGCCCGAAGATCGCGATGTGTGGGACCCGAAGGAATGGGCAGGCAAGGTTTTATTCAGTGACAAGGAACACGCCGCATTCAATGGCTTGCTGGCGCTGGGGCTTAGCGACAGCTTCAGACTGTTTGAACAAGCGGAACGCTCATACACCTGGTGGGATTACCGCATGAACGCGTTCCGCCGCAAGCTCGGCGTGCGCATAGATCACATATTACTGTCGCGCGCGCTCGCGCCCGCCTGCAGCGCCTGTGCGGTGGACATAGAACCGCGCAAACTCGAGCGGCCGTCGGATCACGCGCCGGTGTTTGCAGACCTCAGCGCCTGACAGACCCGTCTCACATTTCGCCGGTTCGCTGAACGGACAGAAAGGAAAAAGGCCATGTTTCAGACTGAGCGTTTCACTGAAGAATGCCGCGCGGCGCTGCTGGATGCCGACGCCCATGCGGCAGTCCGCGAGTTGGTAACGCGCGCGGTGAGCGACCCGCTGCAAATTATGCAAGCCGTGGGCGAGCCGCAGCGTGCGGGTGTCAACATTATCCACCGATCGGATGAGCTGACGATACTGAATTTGTGCTGGGGCCCGCGCATGGTTTTCCTGCCGCACAATCATTGCATGTGGGCGGTCATCGGCATTTACACGGGCCGCGAGGAAAATACGTTTTACCAGCGTGACGGAAACAGCTTAAAGCGGCACGCCACGAAAGATCTTCATGCACGGGACGTAGCGCCGCTGGGCAAGAACGTCATCCATGCGGTGACCAATCCACTCGATCAGATCACTGCAGCACTTCACGTCTACGGCGGTGACTTTTTTGCGACACCGCGCAGCGAGTGGGATCCTCAAAGTTACCTGGAACGCCCGTACAATGTAGAGAACAACATGCGCGCGTTTGAGGCGTCCAACGCGCAGCTTAGCAGGTAGCGGTTAACGTCCGCGCGGGGCTGTCACCCATCAGATCGCGCGCAACCCCTGGTGTTTCACGAACGGCTCGAAATCCCGGTCCGAACAACCCAAACACTTGAATCGACCAAAACCATCAGTCGGTTCTCATGCGCTCAAGATCGTCGCGCCACTTGAGTTTGCCGCGAAACCCCCGTAGCGCTTCCTGTTTTCTTATTCGTTGGTGTCGATCCCCAACTCCTGCACTTTGCGCGTGAGCGTGTTGCGGCCTATACCCAGCAGGTTCGCAGCCTCGATGCGGCGACCGCCGGTTTGCGCCAGCGCCTTTAGGATCAACGCTTTTTCAAACTGATTCGTCAATTCATCCATGATGCGCGTTTCACCGCGCGCGAGGCGCGCTTCGGCTTCGCGCTCCAGCGCGCTCACCCAGTTTTGATTCGCCAATGCCGGCGACTCGTCGCGTATCTCCGGCGGCAGGTCGTCGATTTCTATCTGTGCGGCCGGCGCCATCACGGTGAGCCAATGACACAGGTTTTCCAGTTGCCGCACGTTGCCGGGAAAATCCATGGTAGTCAGATATTTGACCACCGATTCCGAAAAGCGCTTGGCTTCAACATTAAGTTCGGTTGCGCTCTTGCGCAAAAAATGCCGCGCCAGCAGCGGAATGTCTTCGCGGCGCTCGCGCAGCGACGGCAAGCGCAAACGAATCACATTGAGCCGATGAAACAGATCTTCACGAAACAGGCCCTGCTTCACGCGCGCTTCCAGGTCCTGATGCGTGGCGGCGATGATGCGCACGCTGGCCTTGATCGGCTGGTGGCCGCCAACGCGGTAATAGTGGCCGTCGGATAACACGCGCAACAAGCGTGTCTGCAACTCGGCGGGCATATCGCCGATTTCATCCAGAAACAGCGTGCCGCCCTCGGCCTGCTCAAAGCGCCCGCGGCGCGTGGTTTGGGCGCCGGTGAACGCACCGCGTTCGTGACCGAAAAGCTCCGACTCCAACAGCTCTTTCGGAATCGCGGCGGTATTGATGGCGATGAACGGCTGTTTCGCCCGCGGGCTGTGCCGGTGCAGCGCGCTCGCCACCAGTTCTTTGCCGCTGCCGGATTCGCCGGTGATGAGTACCGTGGCGTTGGATTGGGCGAGGCGGCCGATGGCGCGAAATACATTCTGCATCGACGGCGCCTGGCCGAGAATTTCCGGGGTGCTGTCCTGCACTTCCGCCGTGGCCTGGGGCGCCTGATTGTCACTCATGGCGCGGCGTATCAGTTCCACCGCGTTATCCACGTCAAAGGGCTTGGGCAGGTATTCGTAGGCGCCGCCCTGAAACGCGGTGACGGCGTTACCCAGATCGGAATACGCCGTCATGATGATCACCGGCAAGGTGGCGAAACGCTCGCGCACTTTTTGCAGCAGCACGAGGCCCGATTCACCGGGCATGCGTATGTCGCTGACCACCACACGCGGGGTCTCGGTTTCCAGCGCCTGCAGCGCTTCCTGCGCGGACGAGAAGGCGCGGTGCGCAATGCCCTCGCGCGTCAGGGCTTTCTCGAACACCCAGCGTATTGAGCGATCGTCGTCGACAATCCAAACAGGGTCTAGTGACATGACGGGCCTTTGTCCTGGTATAACGCCCGCGGGCAGGTTTTTGAAGTCGGCTGCGACGATGGCGGAAACCATGATGAAACTCCTTGCCCGCGACAGCGCGGGAAGCTGGGCATGAACCCATTACGCACCGCTATACGCGTTGCAATCATTGCAATGCGGCCGGTGCACTGTGCTCGGCGCTATCCGCCACCGGCAACAGCAGGGTGAAGCAAGTGTGTCCTGGCGCGCTTTCAAAAGAAAGGACGCCATTGTGCTGGCTGACAAAATTTTGCGCGATGGTGAGCCCCAGACCGCTGCCGCCTTCGCGCCCGGACACCAGCGGATAAAACACACGCTCGCCGATCTCGGGCGGGATGCCGGGGCCGTTGTCGATGATGCTGACTTCAATGGCAGTACGATAACGTTTGCGCGCCAGCGTCACCTGCCGCGCGGCGCGTGTTTTCAGCACGATCTCGCCGGGTGACACCTGGGCTTCGACGAGCGCCTGCGCCGCGTTGCGCGCGACGTTAAGCGCAGCCTGTATCAGTTGTTCAACGTCGCCGTACACCTGCGGCAGGCTCACGTCGTAGTCGCGGCGGATGGAAATTTCCTTTTGATACTCGGCAAGCAACACGCTGCGCACGCGCTCCAGCACCTCGTGAATATTGACGTAATCAGGGCGCGCGACACGATGCGGCGCGAGCAGCCGGGTCATCAGCGCCTGCAGGCGATCCGCCTCTTTCATGATGACCTGGGTATATTCGTGCAACGCGGGATTTTCCAGTTCGCGTTCGAGTAACTGCGCAGCGCCCCGTATGCCGCCCAGCGGGTTCTTGATTTCATGCGCAAGGTTGCGCATGAGTTCCCGGTTGGCGACACTTTGATCAAACACGCGCTCTTCGCGTGCGATGCGCAGTTGCTGCTCAATCTGGCGAAATTCCACCAGGCAGCCGTCGATGTCATAAGCGCTGTTGCGCTCAATGGGTGTCACGGTACACGCGAAATGCATGCGCGGGCGGCCGCTGACAGCGATCATCAGATCATGTTCGGAAAAACTGCAATTGTTGGTGCGCGCGTAGTGCAAAGCCGCGGCCAGCACGTCGTGATCGGCAAACACCTCGGTAATGCCCTGTCCTACCATGTGGGAGCGGCTCAATTCCAGCAGATTTTCAGCAGCGGGATTCATATGACGCAGCACCCCCGCGTTATCCACAAGGATCACCGCGGTTGCCAATAAATCCAAACCTGAAAGTGCAACGGGGGTCATGGTGGTGATCACCCGTTATCTGAGCAAAAAGCAGGCCAGCTTGGGAAGGTTGGCTTCGCATCGGCCAAACGCCTGCGGTAGCGCGTGCGCCCGCTCCGCTGGCAGCGAAGGCGTGGTACCTAACGGATATTGCTCAGCTCTTTTCTGAGATTGGCAATATTGTCTTCGTGCAGTCTGACTTTTTTCTGATACGGCTCGATGCGCTCGAGCATGCGTTGGGCGTTGCGTTCGCTGCCCAGGCGGGTGTTTTCCTGCACGGTCAGCTCGAGCTTGGCGTCCTGCAGGTTTTTCTCCTCGTTGATCAACTCGGTTTCGAGGATTTTCTTGCGGTCGTTGTCGCGTGTTTGCTGCACCTGCGGCGTAACCTTGGGAAAACTCTCGGGCGACACCGATGGCCGTCCTTCGCCGCGCGGCGCACCCTTGCCCGCCGGTGGCGGGGGCGAAGAAACGATATTGGGCGTGACGGTCAATTGCTTGCAGCCCGTCGCCTGGGTTTTGATATTGGTAAAGCGCTTGCCGCCGCCGGGTTCTTCGCATTCCCAAATGTCCGCGTGTAATGGCCCCGCCAGCACCAACAACATTAAAGCGCCAAACAAACTTCGCATCGTTAACCCCATAAATTCATGACGTATGGACAATAACGATTTGCACTGTAGGCGGTTGACCGGGCAACTTCAAGATGGATGCGTAACTAATTGTTATTAAAGACTAATTATACTAGCACTGTTTTGGTGCGTCAAGGACTTCAAAATCTTACTGCAGAGGCGCGGAGACAAAGCCGAGAACGGCAACAACAAATTCACAAATAAAAACGGCGACCCACCGCTCGGATGCATCGCCGTTTTATGCACTTCTCTGCGCTACCTTTGCGTTTTTGCGTCTCCGCGGTAAGGTCGTTGACTTTACAAGCTGTAATACAACTGAAACTCCAGCGGATGCGTGGTCATGCGAAACGCCGTGACTTCCTCCATTTTGAGAGCGATGTAGGCATCGAGCATGTCGTCTGAAAAAACGCCGCCGCGCGTGAGGAACTCGCGATCCTTGTCCAGATGCTCCAGCGCCATGTCGAGCGACGAGCATACATTGGGCACTTTTTTGGCTTCTTCCGGCGGCAGATCATAGAGGTTCTTGTCGATCGGATCGCCGGGATGAATTTTGTTTTGCACACCGTCCAAGCCGGCCATCATCATCGCGGTGAACGCCAGATAGGGATTCGCCGTCGGATCGGGGAAGCGCACTTCGATGCGGCGCGCTTTCGGGCTTTGCACGAAAGGTATACGAATCGCCGCCGAACGGTTGCGCGCGGAATACGCCAGGTTGATCGGCGCCTCAAAGCCGGGAACCAGACGCTTGTAGGAATTGGTGCCGGGATTGGTAATCGCATTCAACGCTTTGGCATGCTTGATGACGCCGCCGATATAGAACAGCGCGAATTCCGACAAGCCCGCATAACCATTGCCGCTGAACAGATTTTGTCCGGCTTTCCAGATCGATTGATGCACATGCATGCCGGAACCGTTGTCGCCAACCACAGGTTTCGGCATAAAGGTCGCCGTTTTGCCATACGAATGCGCGACGTTATGCACCGTGTATTTGAGAATCTGCATCCAGTCCGCACGCTTCACCAGGCTGTTAAACAGCGTGCCGATTTCGCACTGCCCGGGGGCCGCGACTTCGTGGTGATGCACTTCGACCGTTACGCCTTGCTCTTCGAGCGCCAGGCACATCGCTGAACGAATGTCTTGCAGCGAATCCACCGGCGGTACCGGAAAATATCCGCCCTTGACCGGCGGACGATGGCCCATGTTGCCGCCTTCGAAATCCTTGCCCGATGACCACGGCGCTTCGCTCGATTCAATTTTCACGTGCGAGCCCGACATATCCACGCTCCACGTCACCGAATCAAACACGAAAAATTCGGGTTCCGGTCCGAAGTAGGCAGTATCGCCAAGGCCGCTTGATTTCAAATACGCTTCGCCGCGTTTGGCCAGCGAACGCGGATCGCGGTCGTAACCTTTGCCATCGGTCGGCTCCACCACGTCGCAGGTCATGATCAGCGTCGGTTCATCGGTGAAGGGGTCCATACGCTGCGAATCCGGGTCCGGCATCAGCAGCATGTCCGAGGCTTGAATGCCTTTCCAGCCGGCGATCGACGAGCCGTCGAAAGCGTGGCCATCGGTAAACTTGTCAGCGCCAAACATTTTGCTCGGCACGGAAACATGCTGCTCCTTGCCGCGGGTATCCGTAAAACGCAGATCTACAAATTTGACCTCGTTATCCTTTAGTAACTTCAATACATCAGCGGCGTTCGCCATTTTGTTGCTCTCCTGACCGATAAGAATGTTTGAAACTGTGCGCGACGTAAATCAGCACGATTAGTAATACTCATCTCAGCATGAAACATGCCAAGCTGATGCGCGGGAGTGGCATTGTGCCATAACGGATAAACCATCTAAACCCGGCGCTGTTCGCACTGTATTGATGCGTTGGGCAGAATTATCGCACTGATATGGAGCGTCGTCGCGCCGAGGTTACAGATTTTACTGACGCACATCAGAAAATCAATAATATCCTTTTAAAAACAAATAATTATGTAGGCGATCGACAGTTGAGCCTGTGTCTACACCGTTTTCATTGGAGCCACCTCGGTTAAACTCCAACTTTTATCCACTCAGTGTGCCTAACGATGAACACCAACGAAATCCTCAACGCCGCCAAACTGCGCGGCCAGCAATTGGGCCTGCCTTACGCGGGCGCGCTCACGCCCAAGGAAGCGCACGAACTTATGCAGCATCACGCCAACGCAAAACTCGTGGACGTGCGCACACGCGCTGAGTGGGATTGGGTTGGACGCGTGGCGAGCGCGATTGAAGTCGAGATCATGAGCTACCCGGGCAATCGTCCTAATCCGGCGTTCATCGAAGAGCTGGAAGAAAAAGTGCCGAAGGACGCGCTGGTGATGTTCCTGTGCCGCAGCGGCGGGCGCTCGCATAACGCAGCGGGGTTTGCCACGCAAGCGGGCTTTGCAAGCTGCTATAACGTGCTCGAAGGTTTTGAAGGTGATCGTGACGCCAACGGCCAGCGCAACAAAATTGGCGGCTGGCGCGCGGCGGGCTTGCCGTGGATACAGGGTTAGGTTCACCGGAGTATTTTTCATGAAAGCCGCATTTGTCCTGTTCGATCGCATGACGGCTCTCGATTTCATTGGTTTTTATGACGCGGTGACGCGTTTGAAATCGATGAAGTTTCTCGATGATTTCGCGTGGAAAATCTGCGCCCGAAGCGCGCAAATAAGCGATGATCACGGCCTGAAAATTAGCGCTGACACCGTAGGCGAATCGCTCGCCGGCTACGATCTGTTGTTCATTCCCGGCGGCTTTGGCACGCGCGCGCTGCAACACGATCGCACGTTCGTCGACTGGATCGCCACCGCGCAGGACGTGCCTCTGAAAACATCGGTTTGCACCGGCGCCCTGCTGCTCGGCGCAGCAGGGTTTTTGAAAGGCAAACGAGCCACCACGCATCCTGGCGCGTATCCGGAGCTTGCGCCTTATTGCGCCAGCGTCGTGCAGCAACGCATTGTTGATGAAGGCGACATCATCACCGGCGGCGGTGTCAGCACATCCATTGATCTCGGTTTGCATGTGGTGCAGCGGCTGGCGGGCGCCGACGCACGCGCGCGCATAGCGAAACAGATGGATTATCCGTATCAGCATCGCCTGGCGTGAAGGCAGATTGATGTCAGCGCGCTAAACTGAAACAGGCGACCTACTTGCCAAGACGCGCTGTAAATGGCGTGTAAAAACGTCCTGCGCCGCCCACTGCTGTTTTCGCTGCATCGAGGGCATTTGCATCGAGAACAACCATCGCCCGGTAGCGCGTGGTTTGATGCAGACCCACCGATTTCAGCCACAGCGGCTTTTGCGCCAGCGGCAGTTCGCGCTCGGCGCTATCGCTGTCGAGCGCATACACGCACTGCCCTTCGTTCACCACCGGCACGTCGGCAGCGCCTTCGAAAAGGTTGCGCGTCCATAGTTGATAGTCGCCATGAAAGCGTGCACTTTGACTGCCGCCGCCGCCGATATTTTTGTAGCCCTGACTTTCGTAAACCGCGGCGGATTCCACCGAGTACATCGCCAGAAACTGCGATGGCGTCTCGTCAATCGCCTTGAAGCGCTGCGCGCTGCCGAATCCCGGCACGCTCAGCAGTTTTTGCAGGTAACCCGTGTACCATTCGTGCCATGCGGGCTCGGTTTGCGGATTCGCGAAGATGTGATCGACCATATAAATCATAAGGGTTGCCTTTTGTGTGGGTTTGAATTTCTGTGCTGCTCCGTGGCACAGCCTCAGACTACGCTCAGGCCACATAGTGCGCGCCCACGACGTCAAGCTTTCCCGAAGGTGGAATCGCCATCGCAATCAGCGCTGCAATACCTGAAGCACCCGCCGCCGCCACCAGTATCCACGCCGGCGCAATAGTCTCCGCCAGCACACCGCCCAGCGCGATGCCGCCGCTGATGCCTCCGAGCAAACAGGTGCCGCCCCAGGTAAAACTTTCCGCGAGTTTGCCTTGCGGTGCGAGGCGCGACAGCAGCAGCGACTGCGTGGCAATTACACTGGCCATCGGGGCGCCGGCAATCAAATTCACGACCAGGAATAAGTAAATATTGTTAACCGGCGCAACAATTAACGAACCGCCTGCCATCAGACCCAGCGCAATCAAAAACTGTTTGCGTAGCGGCGCCTGCCAGTGCCGCGCGCCGTAAGCAAAGGCGCCAAGCGCGCTGCCGAGGCTCGCCAGCGCCAGTGCAATGCCGGCGATGGCAGGCGTGCCGCGCAAGGTGGCAAACGCGGTAACGCCGACTTCGTATAAGCCAAACGCCACTGAATAAAACACGGTTGCCGCGAACAACAACACCAACCCCGGTTCGGCGAATATGCGCCATCGCCCGCCGTCGCTGAGCGCACGTATTTCCCAATCGCGTATCGCCGGGGTGCGGTTGAACCACGCTGTGCCGACCACGGCGGTGAGCGCCGCCAGCAGTACCGCGCCTTCGGGATAACCCGCCGCAAGAAACAGCGCCACCAGCGCAGGGCCAACGACGAACACCGATTCGACGATGACCGAATCCACTGAATACGCGGTTTGCAGCAGCGCCGGATCGGTGAGCGCGCGCGGATACAGCGTGCGCATGCAAATGGTGATGGGCGGCAACGCCGCGCCCGCGACATACGCGCACAGCGCGATGGCAAATGCATGCGCCTGCATACTCACCAGCGTCACCAGCGCCGCCAGCATCACAGGATAAACAAACGCGCACAGGCGCAGCACCGGGCGCGGCCCGGCGCGATCAATCGCGCGACCGATCAGCGGCGCCACGCTCGCCAGCCCCAGCACGTAAAGCGCGCTCGCCACGCCGGCGGTGATGAACGAGCCCGATTTACTTTGCACCAGCAGCAGAATGGCAAAGCCCGTAATGCCGATGGGCAGGCGTCCGGGAATCGACGCGAGCATGGTGGCGTGAATGGCGGGCACGCGAAACAGATCGCGATACCGATCCAGTAACATATTGTTTTTAAATGGTTTTTAGGTGGGCCACGGCACGACGCCCCAGTAGCTGGTGGCGAGTATCACCAACCCAAAGGCGATGCGGTACCAGGCGAACACGGTGAAATCGTGGGTAGTGATATAGCGCAGCAGCCAGCGCACGCAGATAAACGCGGACACAAACGCGGTGAACGAACCCACCGCGAAAAAACCGATGTCGTCTACGCTCAACAGCGCGCGATTTTTGATCAGGCTGTAGCCGCCCGCCGCCACCAGTGTAGGCACGGCAAGGAAAAAAGAAAATTCGGTGGCGGCTTTGCGCGACAGTCCAAACAGCATGCCGCCGATGATGGTGGCCCCCGAACGCGAGGTGCCGGGGATCAGCGCAAAGGTTTGCGCGATGCCGACTTTCAACGCGTCTTGCCAGGTCATGTCGTCTACGTCTATGACGCGATCGACGCGTGCAGTTTGGCCGGCCCGCTCCACCCACAAAATAATCACGCCGCCGACAATGAACGCCAGCGCCACCGGCACGGCAAAAAACAAATAGCTTTTGATCAGGCTGCCGAACGCCAGGCCGAGCACGGCGGCGGGGATAAAAGCGACTACTAAATTGATGAGGAAGCGTTGCGCCACCGGGTCATTAAACGCGCCTTGCGCCGCGCCGAGAAAACGCCGCCGGTACTCCCACACCACGGCCAGCATGGCGCCGGTCTGAATGACGATTTCAAAGACCTTGGCTTTTTCGCTGTGATAACCGAGCAAGCCGCCAGCGAGGATTAAATGCCCGGTGCTGGAGATGGGCAAAAACTCGGTGAGGCCTTCGACGATGCCGAGGATGACGGCGACCAGATAGGATGCAGAGGATTCAGGCATGCGCGCTCAAAAGTGCCGCATGGTAGCACAGGGGCATTGCGCAATCGCACGGCGCCCAACCTCGTGTCTAACGCGGCGCCTTCATCCCGCGATAACACCTTCCCGCACGAAACGCAGGCGCACCACCTTGGGCGCGGCGGCATCCTCATCAAATGGCCATACTATGGGAAGCGAATTACATTGCACAAGCGAGCGCTGTGCAAACCAGCAGTTTATCGGGGGAACGGCGATTCGCGCGGAACAGCAGGCCTGCCAGAAAATTCGCCAAAGCCTTCGCGTATCGCCTGCTTCGCCGCCGCCTCAAACGCCGACAGCAGCGCGCCCATCAACACACTGCCGCGCGCCGCTACTTCGCGCTTAATTTGCTCAGTACGCTGCTTTATCGCTTCGGATTCCTGCGCCTCTTCGCCGCGCGCGGCAGCGGCCATCGATTCGCGCAGGTGCCTGAACACCAGCGTTACATCGTCTTCGCGAATGATGCCTTTGAACAGAACTTCCGGATTGATCGCCTCGAAGGCGTCAAACGGGTCTTTGCTTTGCGCCGCTGCCGGCACGCTGAACGCTACGCCCGCTACAGCAACACACATCAGATGACGAAGTTTCATGGACAGACTCCCGGATGGAAGGATACGGGTTGAACAGGACTCAGCTTGGCTTAACGAGCCAGCCCTGTCTAGCGTGTACGCGAAAAGCCAAGGAGATATTTTCATACCGTATTGTTTTTATTGAAGTATTTATATTAGCGGCGTCTTTGCCGCTGGAACTAGACCAGTAGCCACTTGCGCCGTATGTGGTTTGCAATGCGCGCATGCAGCGCAATAGGGACAAGGGCACACTTGAAGCGGAGCATTGCACCCGTGCCACGCGGCTGCCGCCTTTCCTGAATAGGCGTGACATAACGCTTGCTGATTGGTAAGATAAAGCGTCTTACTACCTCAGGAGCGGTTATGGATACGATCAAACTTTCCAGCAAAGGACAGTTGGTGATCCCCAATGAAATACGCAAGGCGCAACGTCTGCTTCCCGGCACGGAGTTTTTGGTGTCGCTGGTCGGCAAGGAAATTCGTTTGACGCCAGTGCCGTCATTTCCAGGGCGCACCGCGCGCGAAGCAGCCGGTTTGCTGTCCAAACGCGGACGTAAAGTGGCCAGCGACAAAGCGACACGCGCAAAGATTCTTCAATCCATAAATGTACGCGATGCGGCTACACGCTCATGATCGCGCTGGACACCAACATTCTGGCGCGCTTTTTACTCAAGGACGACCCGGCGCAATTCAAACTGGCGGTAGACTTGCTATCGCGAGACGCAATCTACACCGCGCCGCCCACCGTCATGCTCGAGCTGGTGTGGGTATTGGAGTCCTACGACTGTACCCGTAAGGAAATTGTGCTTGCCTTGCATACCTTGTTGGGTATGCCCAATTTCAAACCCAAAGCGTTTGATGCGCTTTGTCACGCAAGCACTTGGTATGAGGCTGGCATGGACTTTGGCGATGCCTTGCATCTGGCGTTAAGCGCCGAAGACGATGCGTTCGTGACTTTTGACAAGGCGTTGGGCAATCTGGCAACCCGGCATGATGTTGCGCCGCCCGTGCGGGTGCTGCGCGCATCAACTTGACAGGACCCAGCGTCAGGCGGTCCAGCGCGAAGGGCGCAGTCCCTATTGCGCGGCATGGCTATCGACACCAACACCCGGTGCAATAGCATTGCACAGTATCCAGCAAACTATGCTGCTCACACCTTGTGATAGACCTCAGCACCTTTTTTTACGAACTCGATCGACTTTTGTTCCATGCCTTTTTGAAGTGCGTCTTTTTCGTCTACGCCCAGCTTTGCGGCGTAGTCGCGCACGTCCTGCGTGATTTTCATCGAGCAGAAATGCGGGCCGCACATGGAACAAAAGTGCGCAAGTTTGGCGCCTTCCTGCGGCAGGGTTTCATCGTGGAATTGTTTGGCTTTGTCGGGATCAAGGCCCAAATTGAACTGATCGTCCCAGCGGAATTCAAAGCGCGCTTTCGATAGTGCGTTGTCGCGGATCTGCGCGCCGGGGTGACCCTTGGCGAGATCGGCGGCGTGGGCGGCGATTTTGTACGCCATGATGCCGTCTTTCACATCGTCTTTGTCCGGCAAACCGAGGTGTTCTTTAGGCGTGACGTAACACAGCATCGCGGTGCCGTACCAGCCGATCATCGCTGCGCCGATGGCGGAGGTGATGTGGTCATAGCCCGGCGCGATGTCGGTGGTCAGCGGCCCCAAAGTGTAGAACGGCGCTTCGTGGCAGATTTTCAACTGCAAATCCATGTTCTCTTTGATCATGTGCATGGGCACGTGGCCGGGGCCTTCGATCATGGTCTGCACGTCGTGCTTCCACGCCACTTGCGTGAGCTCACCCAGGGTCGCTAATTCGGCCAACTGCGCTTCGTCGTTGGCATCGTAGATAGACCCGGGCCGCAGGCCGTCGCCCAGCGAGAACGACACGTCATACTGCTTTAAGAGTTCGCAGATGTCTTCGAAATGGGTGTAGAGGAAACTCTCTTTGTGGTGCGCGAGACACCACTTGGCCATGATGGAACCGCCGCGCGAGACGATGCCGGTCATGCGCTTCGCTGTCATCGGGATGTACCGCAGCCGCACGCCCGCATGCACGGTGAAGTAATCGACGCCCTGCTCACATTGTTCGATCAGCGTGTCGCGGTAAATTTCCCAGGTTAGTTCTTCGGCTTTGCCGTCAACTTTTTCCAGCGCCTGATAAATCGGCACCGTACCGATCGGCACCGGCGAGTTGCGCATGATCCATTCGCGCGTCTCATGGATGTGCTTGCCGGTGGAAAGATCCATTACGGTGTCGCCGCCCCAGCGTATCGACCAGGTCATTTTCTCGACTTCTTCCTGAATACCGGAAGACAACGCCGAGTTGCCGATATTGGCATTAATCTTTACCAGAAAATTGCGGCCGATTATCATCGGCTCGATTTCCGGGTGGTTGATGTTCATCGGGATAATCGCGCGCCCGCGCGCCACTTCGTCGCGCACAAATTCCGGCGTGATCGCCTTGGGTATACTCGCGCCGAAATCGTGGCCGGGATGCTGCTTGGTGAGCAGCGCGATCAAGCCTTCGCAGCGCTGATTTTCACGGATGGCGATGTATTCCATCTCCGGCGTGATCAAGCCGCGGCGCGCGTAGTGCATCTGCGACACGTTCATGCCGGGTTTGGCGCGGCGCGGCTGGCGATGCAGATTAAAGCGCAGGCTGGCGAGCTTGGGATCGGCCAGACGCTCACGGCCATAGTCGGAACTGGGGCCGCTCATAACGATGGTGTCGTTGCGTTCTTCAATCCATTTCTGGCGCAATGGCTGCAAGCCGGAGCGGATATCGATTTTCGCCGCCGGATCGGTGTACGGCCCGGAGGTGTCGTAAACAAAAAGCGGCGGATTTTTTTCGTGGCCCATGGATGCCGGCGTGTCGGACTGCGAAATCTCGCGCATCGGCACGCGGATATCGGCGCGTGAGCCTTCGATATAAACCTTGCGCGAGTTGGGCAGCGATTTCACCGCCGCTTCGTCGACGTGCGCAGTGGTATTCAGAAATTTTGGATTGGCGTTCATGATGGCTCCTCAACTAAGCAAAAGTGAAGGGAGCATGAGGCGGCAAGGTTGACGATCAAGACCACACTTAGCGCGCCACGCTTCCCTACGGCGGCATTACCCGCATCAGGTTCCGAGGGTCTTTCTCACCCCACCTTACTTTGGTGAAACTGCAGCATGGGGACCCCTAACGTGTACGCTTACGCTAATGGAAATGTGGGATAATTGCAAGCGAAATCAGCCTTTTCATGAGATTTCTGGTATTCCGATTTTCCTTTTAGTATTAAAGCGTTGCGCGCATTTACCCCCTTTTCTATCGGCAACTCATGAGCATGAATGTAGAACGCGCCCGGTTCAACATGGTTGAGCAGCAAATCCGCCCGTGGGACGTTCTCGACACCCGGGTGCTGGATCTGCTGCACAAGGTGCTGCGCGAAGACTACGTGCCCGATACCTACAAGTCGCTGGCCTTTGCCGATCTGGA
>CAMBCF010000082.1 GCA_945864585.1 Bordetella parapertussis
CTTGAAGCGCGATTTCCCGCACCTGCGTATCGCCATCCACACCGCGCTGCTCGATGCGGCGCGAGCTAACAGCATCGCATCGGCGGGCGTCGATACCGCGATGATGGACGTGATCGGCGCGCGCGAAACCATCGCCGGTGTTTATCACCTGGACCGCTCGGTGGATGATTTCGAGGCCACGCTCGCCGCGCTGTGCGCCACCCCTATGGAAGTGGTGCCGCATATCGTTATAGGCTTGCATTACGGACGCATTCTCGGCGAACCCACCGCGCTGGATATCGTCAGCCGCCATGCTATCCACTCGCTGGTGCTGGTGGTGGTGATGCCGTTCTACGCCAAGCCCGGCACCTTTGTGACGCCCGACACCCATGATGTGGGGCGGATTTTTTTGCAGGCGCGTGAACGCATTCCTGACCGGCAAGTGTTGCTGGGCTGCGCGCGCCCGCCCGGTATGCACCGGCGCGTGACCGACGCCTACGCGGTGATCGCGGGTCTGGACGGAATCGCGTTTCCGGCCGACGGCGCGCTCGCCGCGGCGCATGCCATCGGGCGGCCCGCGGTGCAGGAACATGCCTGCTGCTCGGTGAAAACCGGCAACACCATCAAGCTCTATCCTCGTACGGCTGCGCGTGCTGCCATCAATTCGCAACCTGCGGTGCGGCCGATTGTGTTCGCGCGATGAGCGCCACCGTCGCAGATATTCTGGTGTTGGGCCTGGGTCCGGCGGGCGCCTGCGCGGCGGCGCACGCCGCGCGATCAGGCTGCAGCGTCGTGGCCATCGAACGCAAGCCGGTTGCCGGACTGCCGGTGCAGTGCGCGGAGTTCGTGCCCGCGATGATCGGTATGGACGTGCGTGATCTCGCGTCTTCGGTGCGGCAACGCATCGCGTCGATGACCACGTTTGTGGAGCAGGATGCACCCGATATCCAGGAGAATTTTCCCGGCCACATGCTCGACCGTGCAGCGTTTGACGCGCAACTGGTCGCGCAAGCCATGCAGGCCGGCGCGCAATGCACGCTCGGCGTGAGCGCGCGCCGCATCTCGCCCGCGGGCGTGGTCAGCCTGTCCGATGGCCGTTCAATCCGGCCGCGCGTCATCATCGGCGCCGACGGCCCGCGTTCTCTCGCGGGCCGCGCCATCGGCCAAGTCAACACCGCCTTGGTCGAGACGCGGCAGATCACCGTTCCGCTTAACCATGCGTATGGAGCGACCGACATTTTTTTGTCCGCCGATATTCCCGGTGGCTATGGCTGGCTGTTTCCCAAGGGTGAGGTGGCCAATCTGGGTGCGGGGGTTGATCCGGCACACAAACAGCAACTCAAGTCCATCGTCGCGCGCTTGCATGAATCGTTGACGCGCAGCGGTCAAGTCGGTTCTGCGATTCTGGGTTTGACCGGCGGGCTGATTCCGGTGGGCGGCCTGTTGCAGCCGTGGGGTGTGCTTGGGCAGACGCGGGTGTTGCTGGCGGGCGACGCCGCCGGGCTGACCAATCCGGTGACCGGCGCGGGCATTAGTGCCGCCGTGCAGTCGGGACGCTTGGCGGGACTGGCAGCGGCGGCCACGCTTGCAGGCAATGCCTCCGCGCACCTCGACTATGCGGAGGTGCTGGCGGATGTTTTCGGCGCGGCACTGGTGCGCGCCAGGCGGCGGCGCGAGGGGCTTGCTGCGGAACGCCCGGATAAAGCCGCGCTGCGCCGTAGCTGGATCGCCTACCCGCAGTATTGGGCGGCCTAAGTGATTTGAAAAATAGTGTTTAAAAACAATTACATAAGATAGTTACACTACAACATGATGGTACCACATAGGGAATCTCAATCATGAGCTGCTACCGCCCGGATGAAACCAGCATCAGCAGCAACGCAGCCGCGATACTGGATCACAATCCCGCCGCGCTGATGCAGCCGCGCAAGCCTGCGATGCCGCCCAAAGAAATGCGCAATGGCGGACGCGTCAAAGCCAACAACGTCGCACCGCAGGGCGTGTATTTACCCAACTACAATATTTTGACGCCGCATATGCGCTCGCCCGAATATGTGCAGATGTCCACCGCGGCGGCAATCACGCTCGGCATCATGACCGGCAAGATGTATCGCTGCGCCTGCACGCGCTGTCTCAATCTGCTGCTGTCGTACCCGGAAGGCTGCCGCGCCAATTGCGCCTATTGCGGGCTGGCGCGCCACCGTGAGGCCGAGCGCGATTATGCGGATCGCAATTTCATCCGCGTCGATTGGCCGGCGGTGCCGCTCGAAAAAGTCATCGACAAAGTGGCGAGTGACGGCGCCGCCAGTCCGTTTCACCGCATGTGCATTTCGATGATCACGCATCCACGCTCGGATGAGGATGCAGTGACGGTGCTCAGGCAATGGACCGACCGTATCTCGCCGCAGGCGATACCGGTGTCGATATTATCCAACCCCACCACCATGGTGCGCCATGATGTGCAGCGCCTGCACGAACTGGGCGCGGATATTTTCACCGTGGCGCTCGATGCCGCCACGCCAGAAATTTTTGACCGTACACGCGGCAAAGGCGTGCAGTCGCCGCATGCGTGGGCCAAATACTGGGAGATACTGCACGACGCACGCGATATATTCGGCGCGCAGAAATTCGGCGCCCACATCATCGTCGGCATGGGCGAGACTGAGCACGACGTGCTGACACTGGTGCAGCAACTGGTGGAGTTGGGCGGGCACAGTCACATGTTCTGCTTTTTCCCCGAGAAGGGCTCGCTGATGGATCACCTGCCTGCCACCCCGCGCGACCAGTGGCGGCGCGTGCAACTGGCGCGCTATCTGATCGATTATCGCGGTGTGCGCGTCGATCACATGAAATTCGATGGCGCAGGCCGTGTTACGGATTTCGGCATTGCGCAGAGCGAGCTCGACACGGTGATAGACGCCGGTGTGGCGTTTCGCACCTCAGGTTGTCCGGGGAAATTCGCCGAAGATATTTCGGCGTGCGACCGGCCGTACGGTGATTCGCCACCGTCTAACATCGCGAGCTTTCCGTTCCCGCCCAACAAGGGCGATGTGCGCAAAATTCGCCGTCAGTTGCGTATTGTCGAGCACAAAGTGTGAGGTGAGGGATCAACAGCAGCAGGACGATAGGCCCAATATGCCCAAACCGTTTCGCGTTATCGACACCGGCATACGCGATGGACGGCGGCAGATTGCTTTCGATCAGGCGCTGATCGACGCGCATCATGCGCAGCGCATACCCGACACCATACGTTTTTTGCGCTTTCCGCCGACGGCACTGATCGGGCGCCATCAGGCGTTATCGCAGGAGATCCGACTTGAGCATTGCCGCGCGCGCGGCATCGGCATCGCGCGGCGCATCACCGGCGGCGGCGCAATTTATTTCGATCAAGGCCAACTCGGCTGGGAGCTGGTATTTCATCGCGCCACGCTGGGGATTCTTTCCCTGGCAGAACTGACGCGAGAGATCTGCGAGGCGGCTGCGGCAGGCTTGTCCCGGCTCGGCGTTAACGCGAAATATCGGCCGCGCAACGACATCGAAGTCGATGGCCGCAAGGTCAGCGGCACCGGTGGCTTTTTCGACGGCGACACGCTGTTTTATCAAGGCACGGTGCTGGTGGACATGAATGCAGCCGACATGGTGGCGGCGCTGAACGTGCCGCAAGCCAAGCTCGCCAAACGCGCGCTCGATTCCGCTGCACAGCGCGTGGTGACGCTGCGCGAGTTGCTCGGCGCAGCGCCCGCCATTGAGTCCGTGCAGGAAGCGCTGCTGGCCGGATTTGCGGAACGGCTGGGTATTACGCCTGTGCGCGGCGACATCACCGCGTACGAAGAAGCGCTGGCGGCGCAACTTCACGACGCGGAAATCGGCACCGATGCGTTTGTGACGGAAATCGATAATCCCGGCGCACAGGCGGGCGTGCTCAGCGGCAGCCACGGCGGCGCGGGCGGCACGATCACCGCCTACGTGCGCCTTGAGCGTAATGCAGGAGCTACGCAGGACCGTTTTCGCGAAGTACTCATCACCGGCGATTTTTTTGTCGCGCCGCCACGTATCGTGTTCGATCTGGAGGCGACACTGCGCGGTGTGGCGGTGGCTGAAGCGGGCGCGGTGATAGATCAATTTTTCGCGCAAGCCCAAGCGGGGCTGCTGAGTGTCACGCCAGCGGATTTTCGCGCGGCGGTGGCCTCAGCCCTGGCTACTAAAATCCGCCATGTCTGAAGCCCTCATGAAGCAGATCCACGTGCTGCAACACACTTCGGCCGAATATCTGGGCCTGATCGAGGATCATCTCGAAGGACGCAATGTGCGTTTTAAGTACTATCGTCCGTTCGCGGGCAAGGAATCCTTGCCGCACCGTGACAAGATCGGCGAGGGGCTGATATTACTCGGCGGCGGCCCGTGGGGCAGTGCGGGCACGCGCGATTTACCGACGCTAAAGGAAGAGATTGAACTGGCGCATGCCTGCCTGATGCGCGATTGGCCGGTAATTGGTATCGGTGTGGGCGCGCAAATACTCGCGCTGGCGGCGGGTGGCAGTACACAATCTACCGCGTTTATCTTCGACATCACTACCGCGCAGCGTGTCGCTGCCGACGCGCTGGACGGCTACCTGCCGGAGCAGTTTCCGCTGGTGCTTTACATGCGCGATTGGCCGCTGCCGCCTGCCCACGCCAGGATACTGGCGCAGGACGCACAAGGGCGACCCGCCGTATGGCAAATCGGACGCAAGGCCATCGGTTTTGCCGGACATCCCGGCATCAAGCGCGCCATGATCGAAGACCTGATTATGGAGTTTGAGGAGTCACCACCCGGTGTCGCGGACAAGCTTCATCTGCTGCAAGCGGTACAGCGGCCGCTGGAAGACGCACTGGTGCCCATTATGACGGGCTTGGTGCGGCAGACCGGATGGATGGACGCCGCGTAGCGCGTTGCACGTCGCCCATCAGGCGACTACGAAATCGACTGGTAATAGATATTTTGCGGGTGATTAGCCTGCGCGAAAAAATACCAGCGCTCGGCGATCAATCCGCTAAATTGCACCACGGCCGCGAGTGTCAGCAGCACCGGCGCGTTGATGGAAAGCGCGGCAGACAGTAGTGCAATGGGAATCACAAATGCGCCCAACAGAAATCCCCACTTCACCGCCTGCAGCTCGCCAGCGGTGCGTCCATGAAAGAACTCGCGGGTATTGAATGATCCGCCCATGGCGCCCTGTGCCTTTTGCGCAATGCGCGGATGCTTGATGCCGATAGCGGTTTGCAGTGTCGAGCGCGGCTTGATGCGGGCGTTGCGCCGGAGCGATGCCAGACGTGTGAGCAATCCCGCCGCGGTCAATGCGATGGCACAGATAATGACGACGCCGGTGAAGGGTTCGCTGCGCCGCGCCGCAAGCGTGGCGGCCAGTGTTACGCCCGAAGCACAACCGAGCAACGCAAAGTTGAGCAGCGTCAGCGGTGTCGCCCATTCCTGCAAAAATTTGAGGCACGCATAGATCATTGCCGTACACAGGAACAACGCCACACACAACGTAGCACCCGCGGCGCCGATCAGCAGCGTAGCGCCCAAGCCCTGATAATGCGCCCAGCCATAACCCGCTGCAGCGACGATGAAGGCAGGCAGCACGATGACTTCGCGCGACAGCCACGAGGTACGCCACATGACCGCCGCGCGCCAGGCGCGCTCCGGGTGTCCCAGATGAAAAAACGACGCCAGCAATCCCGCTGCTAGCAGCGCCACCGTGAACGCGCTGCCGGTCCAGTAGAACGCGGGCGCGGGCGCCATCAGCAGGCCGACGGCGGCGAGCGCTTCGATCACGAACAGCGTAAGAAACAAGCCCTGGCCGGCACCGATCAGGATGGTCAGAAAAATAACGGAAAACGCCGGGTTCATGATTTACCCGGAGCTACCCTGTTTACCAGGATTACCATGAGGTCACATCGTCGAGCGAGGGCGTTTTGACGCCCGGCTTGGGCAGCAGGCCGTCAATTTTCAGCGGGTTGTCTGCGCGTTCGAGTTCATCGGGATGAATACGCATTTCAGTCTTGCGCCGCGGCAAATAGTGATTCGCCGGCTGCGTTCCCCATTCCGGCATCAGTGGGTAGCCACCGCTTTCTCGGATCGCTTTTGACACCACCGATTCGGGATTATGTATATCGCCGAACAGGCGCGCGCTGGTGGGACAGGCTTGCACGCACACGGGTTTGCGATCGGATTCCGGCAGGTTTTTGTCGTAAATGCGATCCACGCACAGGGTGCATTTCTTCATCACCTTCTGGTGCTCGTCGATCTCGCGCGCGCCATACGGACACGCCCAGGCGCAATACTTGCAACCTATGCACTTGTCGTAGTCCACCAGCACAATACCGTCTTCGGGCCGCTTGTAACTCGCGCCTGTTGGGCACACCGGCACACACGGCGGGTCTTCGCAGTGCAAGCACGACTTGGGAAAATGCACTGTTTGCGTGTCCGGAAACTCGCCCACCTCGAACGTTTGCACACGGTTGAAAAAAGTGCCGGTCGGGTCGCGGCCGTAGGGTTGGTCATCCGACAGGGGCCCCGACTCGCCGGAAGTGTTCCATTCCTTGCAACTGGTGACGCACGCGTGGCAGCCCACGCAAACGTTCAGGTCAATGACCAACGCAAGTTGGGTCATCGCGAGCCTCCGTTTGTGTCGATCTGGATCACTTGAAGTCTCCTTTACCGGCAACAAAACCTTGCCACAGACGCCGGACGCTACGGGTTCCTGGTGCAGGGGCCACACCGTCGAACTGCGGATAACTTTCCCTGGCCTCATCGGGTTGTGCTTTGTAGATGCGCACGCGCACGTCGTACCAACCTGCCTGACCGGTGATCGGGTCGGAGTTTGAAATGCGTTTGCCGCCGTCGGCTGCAAGCTCGTCCGCAATCAAGTGGTTCAGCAGAAAGCCGCGCTGCGATTCGTTGGCGTCAGGCGCGAGATGCCATGCGCCGCGCGCCTTGCCGATGGCGTTCCACGTCCAAACAGTTGCGGGCTCCACCGCTTCGCTCAAGCGGCACTGGCAGCGCACGCGCCCGTGCATGGATTCCACCCAGATCCAGTCATCGTCGGCAATACCCAGAGAACTTGCCGTTTTATTGTTTATAAACAGATAGTTATGTGTATGTATCTGGCGCAGCCAGGCGTTTTGCGCATCCCAAGAGTGATACATGGCCATCGGCCGCTGGGTGATTGCGGCGAGAGGGTACTTCGTCGCATCGTTGGCTTGCACTTCCAGCGGCGCATAAAAAAACGGCAGCGGATCAAAATAGGTCGCAACGCGCTCCTTCAAATGTTCGGGCGGGCGCTTGCGCGAAGGGCCTTTGCCCTGCGCCGCGAGGCGAAATTTTTGCAGCACCTCGGAATAGATTTGAATCACGATGGGCTCGGCGTAACGCCGCAGCCGCGTGCGTTGCGCCCACTCGTGATAACCCTGATTCCAGTTACGCATGTACTGATACGAGCGCGGCAATTGATATTGGAACACGCAGTTGTTCTTTTCGTACATCTCCCATTGCGACGGATTGGGTTCGCCCTGCATGAATTTTTCACCGCTTTTGCCGCGCCAGCCGGCGAGAAAGCCGATGCCGGAACCCGGTTCGGTTTCAAAGTTGACGACGAAATCCGGATAGTTGCGGAACTTGCGCACGCCTTCTTGGGTGGTGAACGCGGGAAACTGGAGCCGCGAGGCAAGTTCAATCAACACTTCCTGAAACGGTTTGCACTCGCCTGTGGGCGGCACCACCGGTATGCGCACCGAATCGATCGGCCCTTCGAAGTCCGAAATCGGCCGGTCGAGCATCGACATCACATCGTGACGCTCAAGATAGGTGGTGTCCGGCAGCACCAGATCAGCATACGCTGTCATCTCCGACTGGAACGCATCGCACACAACGAGAAACGGAATCTTGTATTCGCCATCGTCGGCTTTGTCGTTCAGCATCTTGCGTACTTCGACCGTGTTCATGGTCGAGTTCCACGCCATGTTCGCCATGAAAATCATCAGCGTATCAATAGGGTAAGGATCGCCGCGCCATGCGTTGGTGATGACGTTGTGCATCATGCCGTGTACCGCCAGCGGGTGCTCCCACGAGAAAGCCTTGTCAATGCGCACCGGCGTGCCGCTGTCGTCGACAAATAGATCGTCTGGTTTTCCGGGCCAGCCCAGCGCCAGCCCGTCGAGCGGCGTGTTGGGCTTCACTCCTTCCGGCCCCTTGGGTGTTTTGGCCAGCGGCGGAATGCCACGCGGAAACGGCGCCTTGTGACGGAAGCCACCGGGCCGGTCAATGGTGCCCAGCAACGACATCAAAATGGCCAGCGTGCGTATCGTCTGAAAGCCGTTGGAGTGTGCAGCGAGTCCGCGCATCGCATGGAAGGCCACCGGATTGCCCGTCACCGTATTGTGTTCCTTGCCCCACGAATCGGTCCACGCTATTGGCAGTTCGATTTTCTGATCGCGCGCGGTAACGCCCATCTCGTGTGCAAGGCGGCGGATGATCACCGCCGGTATACCGGTGATTCCGGATGCCCACTCAGGCGTGTAGTCCTTGACGCGCTCCAGCAGCAACTGGAAGGCTGGTTTCACCGGCGTGCCATCGGGCAGTTTGAATTCGCCGAGCAGGTGAGGATCGGCCTCCAGCGTGTGGCTGGTCACCGGACGTTGGGTATGCCGATCCCACCACAGCCGGTGGCGTGGATAGTCGGGATTTTCCTCCGCTTTCGTGAGGTCGAGTACCGGCATGCCGTGATCGTCGGCTGCGGCGTCGGTGTTGATGAGATAACCGGAATTGCTATAGCGCGCCAGAAAATCACGGTCGTAGAGGCCGCTGTTGATGATTTCGTGGCATAGCGCCAGCAACAGCGCGCCATCGGTACCGGGGCGTATCGGCACCCACTCGTCAGCGATGGCTGAATAGCCGGTGCGCACAGGATTAATCGATATGAATCGTCCGCCGCCGCGCTTGAATTTTGAGATCGCGATCTTGAGCGGGTTGGAGTGATGGTCCTCGGCGGTGCCTATCATCACAAACAACTTGGCGCGCTCCAGATCCGGTCCGCCGAACTCCCAGAACGAGCCGCCGATGGTGTAAATCATGCCGGCGGCCATGTTGACCGAGCAAAAGCCGCCGTGTGCCGCGTAGTTGGGCGTGCCGAATTGCCGAGCGAAAAGCCCGGTCAACGCCTGCATCTGGTCGCGGCCGGTGAACAGCGCGAACCGTTTGGGATCGGTGGCGCGGATTTTGCGCAGCCGGTCTTCCATCAGTGTGTAAGCCTCGTCCCACGAGATCGGTTCGAACTCGGCCGCACCGCGCTCGCTGCCCAGCTTGCGCCGCAGGGGTTTGGTCAGGCGCGCTGGCGAGTATTGCTTCATGATGCCGGAAGCACCCTTGGCGCAGATCACCCCCTGATTGAGCGGATGCTCAGGGTTGCCGTCAATGAAGCGGACTTCACCGTTTTTCAGATGCACGCGGATGCCGCAGCGGCAGGCGCACATGTAGCAGGTGGTGTTCCTGGTTTCGGTGCGATCGCCTGCGGTTTGTAAGGGGCTGTCCATCCGGTAGCTTAACGGTGCCGCAGTTGATTGGAGTGCCTTGCCATAAGCGGTTGATTCCAGATTACTTATGAGCCGATCAGCGGCACGGGGTGCGGTGGCGCCCAACGGCAGGGTAGTTGACGTGAAATATGACCCGGACTGCGCCCGCTTGCTATTTTAGGAAATTCTAATATATAGTACATACATTATTCGAGTCAAGGCAGCAAACTGCCGAAAAAGAGCGGGGAAATATGGCAAAAAAACTCGTAATCGTGATGGCCAATACCGATCCGCGCAACGGCGAGGAACTCGGTGCCCCGATTTTTCAGGCCGCGGTCGCTGCGGCGATGGAATACGAAGTCGATGTGATCTGCACTGCCACCGCCGGCCGGCTGCTGAAAAAAGGCGTGGCGGAAAAACTTTTCGTCAAGGAAGGCTCGCCGAAATCAGTCTACGATTTCATCAAGGACGCGCACGAGGCAGGCGTCAAATTTTACACCTGCTCGCCCAATCTGGATCTGTTCGACATGAAGGTGGAAGACCTCATCCCCGAATGCGCCGGCATCGTCGGCGGTGCGCACCTGATCGAAGTGATCATGGATGACGACTGCAAGGTACTCACCTACTAAACGGTCACCATGACGCACGCCACGCTCACGCCAAATACCAGAGTACAGACCTACATCGGCGATCCGGTCTCCGACAAACCGCCGGTATCGCGCCCGCAGCTTGAAGAGATATTCAAGGACATCCAGTCTGATCTGCGTTACGACCACGAGCTGCATGGATGCCTGAATTGCGGTATCTGCACCGCAACCTGCCCGGCGGCGCACTACTACGATTTCAGTCCGCGCGAAATTGTGCAGTTGCTGTGGACGGAAAATCTCGAGGGCATTTACGACGCGATGCAGGAAAAAATATGGGCCTGCGCCCAGTGCTACACCTGCGCCGCACGCTGCCCGTTCGGCAATTCGCCCGGCGGCCTCATCATGCTGATGCGCGAAACCGCGATCAAGCACGAAATGGAATCCGCCAAGAGTGTGTTGCGTCCGTTCAGCCGCGTGATGTTAAAGCTGGTGTCCACCGGCAACCAGCTGGCGCCCGACATGATTAACGCCGAGCACTTCGCCGACTGGGGTCCCAATATCTCGAAGATCGACGCGCCGCTGAAATTATTGCGCAAAGCGATCCCGATGCCGACGCTCAATACCACGGCAACAGCATGGGAAGTCAATCTGAAAACCTCGGTGGAGCTGTACACCATCTGGGAAGAAACCGGCGTTTTGAAGCAACTCGAAGGCATCGACCGCAATCTGTTCGATGTGATCGCCGATTTCATGGACGAAAAGCGCGAAGACTGGAAAGACTTTCTGGCTGAGCAGGACGATGCGAAAGACGACTGATTAAGGAGACGGGTATGACGATCAATAAATCGGATGGTGTAATTTCCGCCGAGCGCTTTACCGGCCACGGTTCGGAGTGGCGTGATGCCAAACTGTCGACCAACGACGCTGCCATCGCCACCTCGTGGGTGGAGCAGAAAATCGACCGGCGCTCGATGCTCACCGGCAAGGATCGCGTCGAGGATGTGCGTGACGCCATGTGGCAACTCGAAAAAGAAGGTGAAATTGTCGTTCACCGCGTCCTGGACGAGCATCAGCCGGTGATGGTCAAAACGCTCTATGGCTGGGACAAAAAAATCCCCACCCAGCGCTTGTGGCATCACAAATCGTGCGGCCAGTGCGGCAACATTCCAGGCTATCCGGCCTCGCTGCTGTGGCTGATGAATAAACTCGAGGTGGAATACCTTGATGAAACCGATCAGACTTCATGCACTGCGTGGAACTATCACGGCTCGGGCATTGGCAATCTCGAAAGTCTTGCGGCGGTATTTCTGCGCAACTTTCATCAGGCCTATGTTGCGGCGCGCGCGCAGGGACTGCCCGACAGCTACTATTACCCGCTGGTGCATTGCGGCACTTCGTTTGGCAATTATAAAGAAGTGCGCGGCTACCTGATTCACTCGGCAACGCTGCGCGAGCGCGTGCGCACCATCCTCGGCAAGCTCGGCCGTCTGGTGGACGGCAAGCTGCTGATTCCAGAAGAGGTGGTGCATTATTCGGAGTGGCTGCATGTGATGCGCGGGCGTATCAATGCCATGCGCGAAATCGATTGCAGTGAAATTCGCGCCACCATACACCCGGCGTGCCACGTCTACAAAATGGTGCCGGAAGACGCGATTTACGATGACAACATCCTCGGCGGCAACCGGCTGGCGGTGTCCACGGGCATCATGCAGGAGCTTGGCGCACAGGTCATCGATTACAAGACCTGGTATGACTGCTGCGGCTTTGGCTTTCGGCATATTATTTCCGAGCGCGAGTTCACGCGCTCGTTCGCCATCGACCGCAAAGTGCGTGTGGCAGTCGAAGAGGCGCACGCCGATGTGATGATAGGTCACGATACCGGCTGCATCACCACGCTCGACAAAAATCAATGGATTGCCAAGGCCGCGGGCAAAGCGGTGGAGCTGGCGATACTCGCCGATTGCCAATTCGCCGCGCTGGTGTGCGGTGCGCATCCGTACAAGATTGTGCAGTCGCACTGGCACGCCTCGCCTACAGAACATCTGATGGAAAAACTGGGCATCGACTGGGAAGCAAAAAAAGCCGAGTTCGTGGCGTACCTCGAAGAAGTCAAAGCCGGCAGGCAGGAAAATCTTTACGATCCGCGGCGCATGATTACTTCCGGCCCTGGTTACATACCCATCAAACCCAAAGCCGCAATCGCCAATCGTACATGACGCAAGTGACGCACATGAACAACCCTCAGGTATTGATAGTGGGCGGCGGTCCCGCCGGGCTTGCTGCCGCCCATGCACTGGCCAGCATTGGGCAACGGGCCATATTGGTGGAAAAAGAAAAACGTCTGGGCGGTGCGCCCATACTTTCCGGCTATGCGAAGCTGGTGCCGTCGGGTGAGTGGGCAAAAGACGCTATCGGCGCGATGGTGAGCCGGGTGGAAAATAATCCCTTGATCAGTGTGCAAACGTCAGCCACGGTTGCCGAGTTCAGCGGCACGCCCGGTGCCTTTCGCGCCCAGTTATCCAACGGGCAAATAGTCGAGGCAGCGGCTACCGTGCTGTGTAGCGGATTTACCCACTTCGACTCCATCAACAAGCCCGAATGGGGTTTCGGCACGTATCCCGATGTGGTAACTACCGCGCAAGTCGAGCAAATGATTTCCAGCGGCAAGGGCGTGCGCTGCCCGTCCGATGGCCGCAAGCCGGAACGCGTCGCGATCCTGCTGTGCGTGGGCTCGCGTGACCGCCAGATCGGGCGCGAGTGGTGCTCGAAAATATGCTGCTCGGTGTCGTGCAACATCGCCATGGAAATTCGCGAAGAGTTGCCGGGATGCCATGTCTATATCTACTACATGGATATCCGCACCTTTGGTCTGCTCGAAACCAAGTATTACTGGCGCAGTCAGGAAGAATTCAAGGTCAAATACATCAAGTCGCGCATTGCTGAAGTAACCTCCGATGGGAAAAGATTGATCGTCAAGGGCGAAGACACGCTGGTCAAGCGCCCGATCACCATTCCGTTCGACATGGTGGTGCACGCCATCGGCATGGATCCGAACGTGGATAACAAGCGCCTCGCCGGCATCTTCGGCATTACGCTGGAGACCAACGGCTTCATCGATAAGGGCAGCGCTTATGACAATCTCGGCGAAACGTCCCGCCCCGGCATCTTTGTAGCGGGCGCTGCCGCCGGGCCGGAAACCATCGACGATTCCATTGCGCAGGCGAAAGCGGCAGCCCTGGCGGCGGTTGCGCTGGTGCATCAGCAGCCGGCACGGACCGCGGCGGCGTAGACGCAAGCCGGCAACGCGAAAGACTGGGGCGGCGCTGCAATATGACAGCTCACACAGCATTGAAGGCGTCGGGCCGGGCAGAGATTGAGCGCCCGCGGCTCGACCTGAGCGGCCCCAAACTGACCATGGCCTTCGAGCGGCTGGCAAATGGCCTCGAAGAATGCGGTGGTATCGAGCGGCATGTAGACGCGCTGAAAGCCAAATCTTTGCTGTTTGGCCACACGCTTCTGGATGCCGAGGCACGCGAACTGGAGCTGCAGCCGTTCAAGGCGCTGTGCGCGCTGATCTCCACGGTGCGCCGGCGAGTGACGCCGTACCTGGAACCGCAACGATTCGGCGTACTGCGCAGCGCGATTACGGGCCTCATCTCGGGACGCGCCAATACCTTGACCACGGATGCCCGTATGGCTGCGTTTTGTGGCGCCTTTCCCAATGACCGCGAGCACCGCTGGGTGCATGATCTGGCGGCGGAAATTCTGCACAACCTCGATCCGGAACGTTATCCGATGATGCTGCGCTGGGTGTGGGATGCGCATGCCAACACCGGCGTGATCCGCGAAATCTGGCACGCCGAAGAGGGCACGGATGTCGATCAAATTGAAATTAGCGTGCCGTCGCGCTACGGCACGTACCTGATCCTGCGTGAGGAGTTATCGCAGTTCCTGGCCGAAAACGGCGTCTACCGTGATGTCATCTGGTATGTGGATTTGCTCACCACGCAGATCTACGCCGATTATGTGGGTGAACAGGGTGGCGTCTACCTGCGCGCGGATTTTTCCCGACCCGAAGATCCTTTGATGCACCTGCGGCGCCTGCTGGGGCTGGATGGCATCGGCGCGCAAGGGCGTACCCGCCTCAAGACCAGTGACGGTGATGCGTTCGTGGTTGCAGAAGAAAAACAAATCGGCTGAGCAGCCCCTCTACAAGAACACCATGCCCATCCATGAAAAAAATCTGATCCGGCCGGAAAATCTCAAGACTCATGAGAACCTGACCATCGACGGTATCAATGTCTCCGGGCACTGGAGCACCTTCATCGCGCCGCGGGTGGTTACCGATTACAACGAAAAAATCGAAGAAGAAATATCGGCGCTGCCCGGCGGCGAACATATCAACCGCTGCTGGCAATGCGGTTCATGCACCAATTCGTGCACGGTGCACGCGGTCAATCCGGAGTTCAATCCGCGCTACTGGATATACCTCATCCGCATGGGCATGGAATCGGAACTGCTGCGCGACAAAGACATTATCTGGCAATGTGTATCGTGCAACAAATGCACTTACGCCTGCCCGCGCGATGTGTATCCGGAAGGCGTAATGAAAGCCACTGCGCACTGGCTCGAATTGCAGGGCCATACGCCCAAATCAAAATCAACCATCTTCGACGAGGAATTCACCGAGCAAGTGGTGGCGACCGGCAAGATTGAGGAAGGTCGCATCATACGCAATTTCTTCGCCAAGACCGGACAGCCGCTGTTGCAAAATTGGCTGATAGAAATGGCCATGCGTATCGCGCGCTACACCCCGGTCAAGCTGGGATTTCTGATGGGGCTTGCCGCGGTGTTTCGTCCGCGCACGCGGGGCTGGGACAAGGCGCGCGACGCGATTACCGAGTACGTCGATGAGCAGGAAACCAAACACCGCCATGCGCTGGGCTTGAAAAACAAATAGGAACGGAAAAAACATGAAACAAGAATACAAACGCGTTGCCTATTATCCCGGTTGTGCGCTCGAAGGCACCGGCCACGCCTACAACCAGTCCACCAAGGCAGTCGGCAAGGCGCTGGGCCTTGAACTGGACGAAGTCAAAAACTGGAACTGCTGCGGCGCGATGGAAGTAAAAAACGTCGATCCCAAGGTGCAGACCTATTTGTCTTCGCGCGTGATGTCGATTGCCGCCAACGAAATGGGCGCAACGGTGGTGATGGCGCCGTGCAACGGTTGTTATCACAATCTGAAAAAAGCCGAGTACGAGCTTGCCAACGACGAATCCTCGCGCCAGGTGGTGGATCGTATTTCGAAAAAAGCCGGGCACCAGACCTATCAGGCTGGGCAGGTCGAAACCATCCACGCGCTCGACTGGATTAAGCAAGGCGTCGGGGAGGAGGAGTTGAAGCGCCGCGTGAAAAACTCGCTCAAGGGTTTGAAGATCGCAAACTACTACGGATGCATGTACACCCGGCCGCGCCATATCTTTCCGGAAAAAGATCAGGGTGGCGCCAGCGAATCCACCTCGAAGCCACATTTCATGGATGACCTGCTCGCCGCTGCTGGGGCGGAGAATGTAGACTTTCCGTTAAAAACGGCATGTTGTGGTGGCGCGCATGTGCTCTCAGACAGCGATACCTCGACCAAGCTGGTGCTGAACATCCTGCAGGCGGCGGAGCTTGCCGGTGCCGATGTGATCGCCACCGAATGCCCGACCTGCCATTCCGGTCTGGAGATGCATCAGGTGCGCGCCGAGAAAGTGCTGGGCAAGAAAACCCGCGTCAAAATGATGTACTTCACCCAGCTCCTCGGCGTCGCGCTCGGCGTGTCGCCGCGCAAACTCAGTGTGCATGAGAACGCCTCCGACCCGCTGGAACTGCTCAAGAGCAAGGGTATGGCATGAGTACCTTCGCCGAGCTTGAAGGCGAGATCGATGCTTGCAGCGGTGACCACGCCGACAGGGTGCGCCTGCTCGCGATTGCCGAAGAAGTTCTGGAACAATGGATTGTTGCGCGTGGCGAAACACCTACGCATGAAACCCGCGAAGATTTCCGCCTGCTGGCCCTGCACCGGCAGGGTGCGCAAGACCTGCCGAGTTTTAATGCGTGCCGTGAGACTTGCCGGGAAATCGCGTATCATTATAATTTGATTGATATTTCCCGCGACGCGGCGTTGCATGCACGTGATCCGCGCATGATGGCACTGGTTACCAAGCACCTGCTGCTGTTTGTCAGCGGCAAGATGCAGTCGGAGAAGCTGGGGGAGTTTTGTTGTGCCTCACGCCCATTGCGCCAGGAAGAAATTACACCGTAAAAGTACGGTAATAGCTATCACAGTAAAAGGACACACATCATGCCAGCCGTACGCGGATGCCATCTGCCGGAAGACCGCCTATACGATGTTGCCAATCACATCTGGTTGCAGGAGATGGCCGATGGCAACATCAAGATCGGCATGACTACCGTGGCTACTGCCATGGCGGGCAAGCTGGTTGCGTTCACACCCAAGAAGGCGGGGCGTTCCGTTGAGCCGGGCAAGACTTGCGCCACCGTGGAGTCCGGTAAATGGGTGGGGCCTGCGAAGTCCGCAGTGGGCGGCGAGGTGGCTGAGGTCAATACGGTGTTGGTCGAGAAGCCATCGATCGCCAACGAAGACCCTTATGAAGCCGGCTGGATGGTGATACTCAAACCCAGGGATTGGGCGGCGGTGAAGCCGACGCTGACGCCGGGTGCGCAAGTCGCGCCGGAATACGAAGCTAAAATGGCAGCCGACGGCTTTGCCGGCTGCGCACCCTGATACACGCATCAGTGTGACAGGCGTGGCGTATATTTCTGCCGTGAACAAAAACTCTTGAAGTGTTGGTGAACATGAAATCGACAAACGCTGCAAAAAGGCCTATGTCGGATATGGACCTGTCGCAAATTCGCGCCAATGCCAACCGCGCCGCGAATTTGCTCAAATCCATGAGTAATCCTGCGCGATTGATGGTGTTGTGCCAGTTGACCGAGGGTGAAAAATCCGTGGGCGAACTGGAGCGCGCGGTTCCCATGAGCCAGTCTGCGTTATCGCAGCATCTGGCGCTGCTGCGCCAGCGCAATCTGGTGAAAACGCGGCGCGTCGGGCAATCGATCTATTACTCGCTCGCCGGCGTCGAGGCGTCATCGATACTGGCTACGCTGTATGGCCTGTTTTGCGCCAAGGCGCCGGCCGCCGCGCAGCGCAAACGCAAGCTCAAGGGCATGCCAGCCTGAAGCGGATTCCGGTATCGCGGCTCAGCGCTTTAATTCAGGCAATGGGCTTGGGTAATGGTGTCGACAGGCAACCTAGTAACCGTTCCATGCGCACACGATGCAGAATTTCCCAGGCTTGCTCGATGCGGGTCTCCTGTTCTGCGTCGCGCGTGCTGGTTGCGTCGTGTTCGTAGATATACACGGCATCGGCCAGCGCAGCCAGAGGCTCGCGAATTTCATGCGTGCGCAGATCGCCCGCCGTCCAGCCGAGCCGGAATGCTGTGTTGCGGAAAGCGGTAGCGTCTGCCGCGGCATGCGCCAGTTCGCACATGCGGGTGAGTCTTGCGATATCTTCGCGCAAAAGATGTGTTTGAAAATAGCTTTGCTCCGCATTCAGCCGGCGCTCAAGTGTCTCGATCAGCCGCATGGCGATCCCCCAAGGATTGGTCGCGTAATTTTACGCCAGTCAAGGCGGGACTGAGTTTTGCCGCGATCCCATGCCGGATACTCCGGATTCAGGCGACACCAGTGAGTGACGCGTATCGCGACCCGCTGGCGCTGATAGACTGGACGCAACTCAGTAGGTCAGACGCGTGGCTGCCGCAAGCCGCACTGTCGTTGCACGGCGTGCCCGCGTTCGACGGGATGGGCGCCGATGTTCAGCGCAAGTTATCGCAATACGAATTCGTCAATGTGATGTACTGCGGGCTATGGCTGGAGAGCATTTTTTTGCAACGGGTGTCGCGGCTGCTGCGACCCGGCATGCCGCGTGCCGAACATGCCCACCTGCTGCATGAACTGCGCGAGGAGACCGGACACAGCCTCATGTTTTTGCGCGCGATTGAAGCGGGCGGGCTTGAACTGCCGCAAGGCAGTTGGCGCGCGCCGCGCACCGCTGCTGTGCTCGGCCGTTTTGCGCCCGCGGGCGGCGCCTTGTTCTGGCTGGCGATGCTGATTGGCGAACACGTGTCTGACAGTTTCAATCGCCACCTGTGCGAGACGAGTGGTGTTGAAATCAATCCCGCGATTCGCCAAATTTGCAGCGTGCACGTGGCGGACGAGGCGCGGCATATCGAACACGCGCGCCGCATGCTGGCCGCCAGCTTGTCGACGCACAGTGCGGCACGGCGCGCCATGCTGTCGGCGGCCGCGCGCGTGTTGTTGTGGCAAATGGCAACGGCATTTTATTATCCGCCACAACGTTTCTACGCGCTTGCCGGACTACCAAGTGGCGCCGATTGGCGCGCTGCGGCGCGGCGCAATTCCGCGCGCGAGCGTTTTGTCGCGCTGCGCCTGGCAGCAACCCGCAATGTGCTGCGAACCTTGGGATTAAAGCCCGATTAATTTGCAGGCAGCGCAGTGACAAATTAAAATATTAAATAAAAACAGATACTTAACATAAGGTTTCCGCAATGGTCGCCGCGCTGTCGTGGCGGCTATGCCAGCCTAAATCCCGCGCTGCGCGCCGGCAATCGAGTGTCAGTGTGCGCGCCAGTCCGGCTATCCATGCGGGCTCACCCCCCCAGCCGCTCAGCCGCCACGCGGCGTGGAGTCCCACGCGCGCCAAGCCGTGCGGCAACGGCAGCGCGTAGCGGTGGCGGCGCCTGATGATGTCGCGATAACTGAAGCTGTCCGCCGCCGCCAGATTGAATGGCCCGCGCACGTCGCGCTCGATGGCCAATAGCACGGCCTGCGCCACATCGTCTTCATGCACGCACTGCAAACGCGGACACGGACTTGGTAACGCCGGATACAGCGGTAGCTTGAGCAACAGGCGCAACAGCGGCTGCGCGTTGGAGCCAAGTATCACATGCGGGCGCAGCCGCACACATTCAGGAAATTCTGCTTCCAGCAAGCATTCGAGCTGCGCCTTGTGTTCGCCATACAAAAAGCCGCGCAGTGGCGCGTAGGGCGTTGGTTCGGCCACGCGTTCGCCTTGCCCATAGACAGCCGCGCTCGATAAATGAATCAGACGCTTTACACCTGCATTGCGCGCGGCCTGGAATACCCGGTAGCTGCCGTTGACATTAATATCGGCCATTTGTGTCGCACGCATGCGCCCGCGCAGTACCACGAAAGCGAGGTGGACGAGCACATCATGCCCGTCGAGTAACGCTACTAAGCGCGGCTCACGGATGTCGCAGCGTACGGCATTAAATTTCTGGTGCGTGAAATGCGCTGCCGCCACGTCCACACCGGTCACACCTGTGATGCGGTTCTGCGCACACAACAGCGGTAGCACTGCGCGCGCCAGATGCGAACTGGAACCGGTGACAAGCACGTTCATGACATCAACCGTGCGCGGCGAACGCCGGCATCACCTCGTGCGCAAATAACGCCATCGATTCGCGTGTCACCGCCGGCTCAACCGCGCCGGCGCCGAACGCGCATAGCAGATGGGTGACGCCGGCATCGGCATACTTGGCCAGCTTTTCACGCACTTCCTGCGGGTTTCCCGCCACCGCCATACCAAAGGTGTCGGCGAGATTGAAATTCGCACCGAGTTTCATCAGCGCGCGAAAGCGGCCGAGTTCGTGCAACTGCTCGTAGCCCGGGTACAGCTGTTCGAGTACCGGCAGCACCACGTTATAAAGTTCGCGGTAAAACCAGGTGAACGCTTCTTTTGCGTAGCGGCGTGCGCGCCGGCCGTCGGCGAGACACAACACGCCGATGGTCATGCCGACGCGCGGCGTGCTGGCGCCGCGCCATGCCGCACGGTAGCGTTGAATATCGTGCTCTACCATGAACCACGGCTTGAACGGTCCGGCGAGCACCCCTAGTTCGCGGGTGGCGGCCCAATCATAGGTTTGCGGGCTTACCGCCGCTGTCCAAAGCGGCGGATGCGGCTGCTGGACGGCATGCGGCAGAATATCGAGCGCGTCGAGGTTGTATCGCGATCCGTGATGGGTAACTGGTTTATGTACGAAGCTCTGTAACAGTATTTGCAGGCTTTCTTCAGTGATCGCACGGCTCGCCGCCATGTCAACGCCGAACACTGCGCACTCGCGCGGTGAAAATCCACGACCGATGCCGACTTCAAGTCGTCCGCCGCTTAACACATCCAGCGTGGCGATGCGTTCGGCCACATGCACGGGGTGATGCAAAGGCAGCGGAATGATGCCATGACCCAGTCGGATGTTTTGCGTGCAGACGGCTGCTGCGGCCAACAATAGCTCGGGTTTGGAGGCATGCGAGTAGCCGCGCAAAAAATGGTGCTCGGTGAGCCACGCGCAGCCGTAGCCCAGGCGGTCGGCGAGTTCGATTTGCGCCAGCAGTTCGGCGTAGAGCGCCGATTCGGACAGGCCGAGCGCCGGCGGCATCGCCGCTTCATAAAACAGGTCGAATCGCATAGTATACGGCATTGAAAGAGGTGACGCCATGATGCCAGCCCATGGCCAGCAATTCTCAATTTAAAACCTGTAATCGTAGTGTAGTGGATTTTCCCTCGGGTTGACGGCTTGCTGGGTTATGCGCCGCTGGGCTACCCGGTATCGGGCGCGTTGACGGCATGGGCTGGGTTGAGTTTGCTAAGCATGAAGCCCAG